>NZ_JBPXLK010000020.1:0-118877 GCF_051843015.1 Nocardia sp. JW2 | reverse complement strand
GTGTGGTTGCACTCTTCGGCAGCCTCGTGCGTGACGTACCGGAATTCCGGATCACCGTTGGGCACCGAGATCAGGTATTGCATCAGACCACGGATGAGTAGTTGCTCGAAGTCGATACCGACTTTGGCGATGCCCGCCTGCCGCCACATACCCATGGCGATCTGGCGTTCCGCGGGCTGGGCCCGGTACCAGGGGTGGCGACCCAACGGGTCCTCGGTGGGCATGATCCAGCGGGGGTCGTCGGAATGCACCGCCATTTCCGGTGCGTCCCAATCGATGTCGACATAGGGGTCGAAGTGTTTGCTCACCGATCCCTCGGACAAGCCCTGCAGAATATCGTGGTAAGTGGACAACGTCATCGGTGTCTCCTAGCGGTGGTTCCACTGATCAGTTTAGTGGTACCGGCGGTTCCATTCAAGTGTAGATGGAACTTCGTGTCACATATATCTTGACACGCCGTCACCGGATGCGGAATAGGGACGAATCACTTTCGGTACCAACACTTTCCGACCGCGAAATACGCACTGATAAGGTGTGTGCGGATTCGCCGGAAGCGCAGCACAGCGGGACGGGGACAGGCCGCACTCGCACGGTTGCACCACCGGCAACAGTCTCGCCGGAGGGACCGGCGAGGTTCCGGCCACCAGGCTCTTCGGCCGGTGAGACGACAAAGGAACCGATGACCCCGACAATCGCGGTGTTCTTGTTCGGTATCGCAACATTGGTGTTGCTCGGCGCTGTCGCGGTGGCTCTGGTCGCGCTGCGCAACGAGCGTCACGTCCGCGCGCGGCTGTCCTCGGCCGAACGCGAGCTCTACGCGCACGACGAGGCGATGACGCGCCTGATCGAGGCGACCCTGCCGAGGATCACCGAAGCGATCCGCCGCCACGACGAACCCGACGTCACCGCCGAGGTCCCCGCCCAGCTGCGGGACTCGCCGTTCGCGCACAAGATCGCCCGGATCGCGGCCGAGCACGCCGACGATCTCGCCCTGGTGCGCGAGGAAACCCGCCTGGCCGTGGAACACGAGGCGCAGGAGCGCGCCGACGACCGGGTGGAGGCCGTCCGCGCGGAGACCCGCGCGCAGGTCGCCGCCGAAGCCCGTGCCGCGACGGGCAACGCGGTGCGCGCCTTCGGCACCACCGTGGTGAGCCTGGGCGCCGACGTGGGCCAGGTGGTCAGCAACGCGTTGCGCGAGAACCGCAACGACGAGGTGTACGGCACCCTGAGCCGCATCGACCACACCGTGCAGCAGATGATCCGGCAGGCGCAGTCGTATGTACTCGTCTCCGGCGGCCTGCCCGGCAGGCGCTGGCCGCAACAGACCGTCGACGACGTGGTAGCGGGCGCGACCAGCCGGGTACGCGATTACCTGCGGGTGCGGGCGGGACATTGCGACCGGGTGGTCATCAGCCGCGCCGTCGAGCCGCTGGTGCACACCGTGGCCACCTTGCTCGACAACGCGCTGCGCTACTCGCCGCCTTCGTCGTTCGTCGATGTCGCCTTCCAGCAGGGACACCACGGCGTCACCCTGATCATCGACGACGCGGGCGTGCGGATGAGCCAGGAGCAGATGGAGGAGGCGCGCCAGATCCTGTCGGGCGAGCGCGTGATCGATATCAACGCGCTCGGGCCCTCACCGAAGATCGGCTTTCCCGGTGTGGCGGCGCTGGCCCGCCGCTACGGCTTCGCGGCCTACGTCGACGGTCCCAATGTCTACGGCGGCACCCGCGCGATGGTCTTCATCCCCTCCGCGCTGCTCGTCGACAAGTCCGACGCCCGCTCGAACGAGCTCGAGCAGGCCGATGTGCCACCGGAACCCGTTGTGCGCGAGGATGTTTCCGAGCCACGGGAAGTCGAGGCGGTGGCTGTCGCGGCCCCACCCGAACACACGGCACCCGACACGACCCCCGGCGGTTTACCCAAACGCACGCGACGAGTCGTTGCCCCCGCCACCGGCGGTGCCACGGGCGCGGAATCGCCCGGCAGACCGGAACTGGTCACCGCCTGGCACAGCGGATCCCGGCACGGCCGCGCCGCGGCCGAACGTTCCATCGACGGACAGGACAGCTGATGAGCACTTCCCTCACCGACAGCACCAACCGCCTGGCTTGGCTGTTGGACGATCTGGAGCTCGACGGCGTGCGGTTCGCGGTCCTCTTATCCGATGACGGTCTACGGGTGGCCCACTCGCCCGGTATCAGCAAGGACGAGGCCGAACGGTTCGCCGCCGCGGCCTCCGGGTTGCGTTCGCTCGGCAAGGCGCTCGGCGAGTTCTGCGGCGGTTTCGCGAATACGGTGCGCCAGAACATGACCGAGTACGACGAGGGGATGATCCTGATCACCGCCGCCGGGGCGGGCACCCTGCTCGGTGTCGCGACGACGGCGGATGTCGATCTCGGACTCGTCGCACACCGGATGAACGATCTGGCCGAACGGGTCGGGCGCGAGCTGGGTGCCGCGCCCCGGCGCGACGAATTCCGTCGAGCGGAGACGTCGCTGTGACGCTCGAGACCTCCTTCGGCCCCACCCCGGTCTCCCCCGACTCGAACAGCGGGCAGGCCCGGGTGGCGTTGTACTCGGAGGAGTTCGCGGCCGACCCGCAGAGCACCTACCGCGAGATGCGGCGCCGTTTCGGCTCGCTGGTCCCGGTCGATCTGGTGCCCGGTGTGCCCGCCACCCTGGTGATCGGCTATCGCACCGCCGTCCAGATCCTCAACGATCCCGACCACTTCCCCGCCGATGCCCGCATGTGGGAACGCACCGTGCCCGAAGACTGCCCGGTGCTGCCGATGATGTGCTATCGCCCCAACGCTCTGCGCACCGCAGGGGCCGAGCACGCCCGCTACCGGCAGGCCACCGTCGCCAGCCTGGCCGGGGTGGACCTGTACCGGTTGCAGCGCACCGTCGAGCAGTTCGCGATTCCCTTGATCAACACATTCTGTGCCGACGGCACTGCGGAACTGCTGAGTCAGTACGCCTTCCCGCTCGCCTTCGCGGCTCTGAACTCGATGCTCGGCGTCCCCGAGGACATCGGCGCCCGAGCGGCCGCGGGTATGGCGGCGATCTTCGAGGGCGGCGCGAGCGCGGCGCAGGGCGGTCAGATGCTCGAGGACGCGCTGTACGAACAGATCCGGCACAAACAGCTCGAGCCCGGTGACGATGTCACCACCCGCCTGGTGCAGCACCCGGCCCGGCTCAACGACGAGGAGCTGATGAACCAGCTGCTCACCATGTACGGCGCGGGTATCGAACCGATGTTGAACCTGATCCTCAACACGGTGCGGCTGATCCTCACCGATCAGCGCTTCGCCGGCAGCATCCTCGGCGGCAGCCTGTCGACGCGCGACGCGCTCGACGAGGTGCTCTACACCGATCCGCCGATGGCGAACCACTGCATCACCTATCCGCGTCAGCCGATCCTGGTCGAGGGCGTGTGGCTGCCCGCGCATCAGCCGGTGCTCATCAGCATGGCGGCCTGCAACACCGATCCGGCCATCGGCACGGGCGAGTTCCTCGACAACCGCGCCCACCTGGCCTGGAGCACCGGCCCGCACGGCTGCCCAGCCAAATCACCCGCCTATCTGATCGTCCAGGAGGCCATCGATCAACTGCTCGATGCTCTGCCCGAGATGAAGCTCGCGGTGCCCGAGTCGGAGCTGACGTGGCGTCCGGGTCCTTTCCACCGGGCGCTGACGGCGCTGCCTGTCACATTCCCGGAGACCGCGCCGATGCCGATCCTGAACTGACGCGTCGTCGGACGAGAAAATCTCCAGTGATGAATGTAGACATTTTGTGAGAGCAGTTGTACAGTCGCTGATGTACACGAGCTTCGACATAACCGGCAGTCACAGGAGGTGGTGGTCACTGAGCAGTCACTTACCAGTCCCGCGTCCCGGAGAGTGTCGGGGTGCGGAGTGAATGTGAAGTCAATCCCTCGTTTGTAAGATCCCAGGCCCGGCGCCCAGCGCGCCGGGCCTGCCAGCGTTGACCGAGAGGTGCAGTGCAGCAGGTGAACACCAACGACGGCATCAGTGCCGCCGACCGACTCGAAGACGACGACTACCCCGCCTACAGCATGGGTCGCGCCGCGGAAATCCTCGGCGTCACCCAGGCGTTCCTGCGCGCCCTCGACGCCGCCGAACTGCTGACTCCGCAGCGCTCCGCGGGCGGCCATCGCCGCTACTCCCGGTATCAGCTGCGCATCGCCGCGCGAGTACGCGAACTCGTCGACGCGGGCAACACCCTCGAATCGTCCTGTCGCATCGTGATTCTCGAAGACCAGCTCGCCGAGGCCCATCGGATCAACGCCGATCTGCGCGAGGCGCTCGACAACCGTTCCGTCGACAGCTGACGGCGTGCGCGCCGACTCCGAGGTGCACCGGATCTGCGACCGGTATGTGGAGGATTTCGCCGCCGCGGATCCGGTGACGGCGACCTTGCTCGGCATCACCGACCACGACGATCGGCTCACCGACTACTCCCCCGCCGGGTACGAAGCCCGTGCCGAACTCGCCCGCCGGGCCGCACAGGACATCGCCTCGACCACGCCCGCCGACGACGAGCGGGTGGCCGCGGCGGTGTTCGCCGAACGCATCGGCCTCGAGGTCGAGCTGCACGATGCGGGGCTGCGGCTCGGCGCCCTGAATGTCATCGCCTCGCCGGTCCAGGACCTGCGCATGGCGTTCGACGTGATGGCCGACGATACCGCCGAGGACTGGGCCGTGATCGGTGATCGCCTCGCCGCCGTTCCGGGCAGTATCGGGGGCCTGCGTGATTCCCTGTTCACCGCACAGCAGCGCCGCCGTGGCGCGGCGCTGCGGCAGGTTCTCGGCACGGCCGCACAGGCCGAGACGTGGGCAGCCGGGTTCTTCACCACCTTCGCCGCGCCCGCCGCCCACGTGCCGGGCGCCCCGGATCTGTCCGGTGTCGCCGCGGCCGCCGACCGGGCATTGGGTGAGCTCGCCGAGTTCCTGCGGACCGAGCTCGCGCCACACGCTCCCCGTGCCGACGCGGTGGGTGCGGATACCTACCGGCTGTGGTCGCGGTACTTCACCGGGGCCGAGATCGACCCGCATGCGGCCTACACCTGGGGATGGGCGGAATTCGGGCGTATCCATGACGAGATGACGACCGTGGCCGGCCGGATCGCACCGGGCGCCTCCCTCGCCGAAGCCGCCGCGGTCCTCGACGCCGACCCCCGGTACCACCTGCACGGGCACGCCGCCCTGGCCAGCTGGCTGCAGGAAACATCCGATCGGGCACTGAACGCGTTGCGCGGCGAACACTTCGAGATTCCGGACGAGCTGATGGCACTGGAGTGCCGCATCGCACCGCCCGGTGGCGGAGTCGGCGCCTACTACCTCGGGCCGAGCGAGGATTTCGGCAGGCCCGGCCGTATGTGGTGGTCGGTGGAAGCGGGCCGGGAGCGGTTCAGCACCTGGCGGGAGATCAGCACCGTCTACCACGAGGGTGTGCCGGGTCATCACCTCCAGATCGCCACTGCCGTACGGGAGGCGAAGTCGCTCAACAGGTTCCAGCGACTCATGTCGTTCGTGGACGGGCACGGCGAAGGATGGGCGCTCTACGCCGAGCGTCTCATGGGGGAACTCGGCTTTCTCGACGACGACGGCGCCCTGTTCGGCATGCTCGCCGAACAACTCTTCCGCGCGGCCCGCGTCGTCCTCGATATCGGCATGCACCTGGACCTGCCGATTCCGCCGGGCACCGGTTTCCACGAGGGTGCACGCTGGACCCCGGACCTCGGCCGGAAGTTCCTGCTCACGAGAACTCTCGAAGACGCCGCAACAGCCCGCGACGAGATCGACCGCTACCTGGGCTGGCCCGGGCAAGCCGCCGCCTACAAGCTCGGCGAACAAGCCTGGCTCGCGGCCCGTGACGACGCCCGGCGCCGCGCGGGCGCGGAATTCGACCTGAGGCACTTCCACACCCGCGCCCTGAAGCTGGGCGGCATGGGGTTGGACACCCTGCGCACCCAGCTGGCCACGGACTGATCGAGCTATCCCAGGACAGGCGTCAGATCGAGACGAGCCAGCCGCTCCCGGTCGGACAGGATGTCGATCGCGGTGATCCGGTCGTCGGCGACGGTGAAGCCGATGATCGAGAACGGATCACCGTCCATGGTGTTCACCAGCCCGCAGCGGCCGTCGACCAGGGCCGGGTACACGGTGCACAGGGTGGCCATGCGCCGGAACGTCTCGGCCTGGCCCGCGACGGCGGCGGCGCCACGGATCACCCGCATCGCCTCACCCGCGTCGGCCCGCAACACCACCTCGGGATCGAGCAGGCGGAGCAATTCGTCGAAATCGCCACCACGCGCGGCGGTGAGGAAGGCGTCGACGACGCGGCGCCTGCGCGCGACATCCGGATCGGGACCCGGCGTTGCGCCCTGCACGCGACGGCGCGCCTGGCTGGCGAGCTTCTTCACCGTCTGTGGCGTGCGGTCGACGATAGGAGCGATCTGTTCGTAGGGCATGGCGAACATGTCGTGCAGCACGAAGGCGAGCCGTTCGGCCGGACGCAGCGACTCGAGCACGACGACCAGTGCCAGGCCGACCGAATCGGCGAGCACCACTTCCTGTTCGGGGTCGGCGACGGTCTCGCTCGTGATCACCGGATCGGGCAGGCGATCGTTGTCGAGCGGTTCCTCGCCGCGGCTCTTGCGTGAGCGCAGCATGTCCAGGCAGACCCGTCCGACGACGGTGGTGAGCCAGCCGCCGAGGTTGTCCACCTCGGCGGTGTCGGTGCGGGCCAGCCGCAGCCAGGCCTCCTGCACCGCGTCGTCGGCCTCGGTGAGCGAGCCGAGCATCCGGTAGGCGACCGCCCGCAGGTGTGCGCGGTTGTCCTCGAACTGTTCGGCCAGCAACTGTGCGTTCTGCACGGGTCCTCCTCGATGTCGTCCCACCGTTATGACGAAAGCGGGACGCCGAGTGTGACCGTAGTGCCGTGACCAGTGTTTTTCCACCACCGGGTCACGTTCTGCCCGTGGCTTACGTCAGTGCGTCAGAACACGATCCGCCGCGGCCGGAAGCCGCGGCCGAAAGGAGAACATCATGGTCGAGGTGCACGGCTTCGTCGCCGAGGGATACGAACAGGTGCGGGCCGAATTCGCGGCCGTAGTGAGCGAGGAGGGTGACCCGGGCGCACAGTTGGCAGCGTTCGTGCGTGGTCGTCGAGTGGTCGACCTCTGGTCCGGCTCCGAGGTGTCCGGCACGACGCTGACCGGGCTGCATTCCACCAGCAAGGGCGCCGCCGCCCTGGTGATCGCGCTGCTGATCCAGGACGGTGTGCTCGACGTCGATCGGCCCGTGGCCGACTACTGGCCGCGGTTCGCCCAGTCGGGCAAGGAACGGATCACGGTGCGCGACATGCTGGTTCACCGCTCCGGCGTGGTCGGGGTCGACGGTGGCTTCACCGTCGCGGAACTGGCCGACGACCGGGTGATCGCCGAACGACTCGTCGGGCAGCGGCCCTATTTCGAGCCGGGCACCGTGCACGGATACGGCGGGTTCGTCACCTACGCCGTCGTCGGCGAGGTGGTGCGGGCCGTCACCGGCGCCACGGTGCGGGAACTGTTCGAGCAGCGCATCCGCGCGCCCTTCGACCTCGACATCCACCTCGGCCTGCCCGCCGACCTGGAGCACCGCTACCTGCCGATCCTGCCCTGGCGCGCCACACCGGAGGCCGAGGCCGCCTTCGCCGCGAATTCCCCCGCGCCGCACAGCATCGCGGGCATCGCCTACAACCTCAACGCCCACGGCTTCACCGCCGCCGATGTGATGGCGCTGCCCAACGACAGCACCGTGCGCAGGCTCGGCCAGGCCTCGGCGGGCGGGGTCGGCAGCGCCGCGGGTATCGCGGCGATGTACGCGGCGGCCACCACCGGGATCGACGGACGCGAACCACTGCTGTCGCTGGAGACCATCGCGACGGTGTCCACCATCCACTCCGGCGGTCGCGACCTGGTGCGCGGTGACAGCGCACCGTATGCGCTCGGTTTCGAAGCCAAGAGCCTGCTCACTCCGTTCCTCGGCGCCTACGCCATCGGGCACACCGGTTCCGCCGGCTCGGACGGGTTCGCCGACCCGCACAGCGGCTTGACCTACGGCTACACCCGCCGTCGCGCCGCCTTCGCCTTCAACGCCCCCGAGAACGCCCGGCTCGCCGCCGTCCTCCACCGGGCCGCGACCCACGTCGCGGCCGCCGCCTGACTGATTCCCTTACCGCACAGGAGAACTCACTGATGACTACAAACCTGTCCCGCGTCGCGAAATTCGCGCGCTGGGTGCCCGTTGCCGCAGTCCTCGCCGAAACCGCCGTCGGCGCCTACTGGGATCTCGCGCGGATCTCCTACGTCCGCGAATCCTTCGACCACCTCGGCTACCCGATGTACTTCGCCACCGTCCTCGGTGTCGCGAAAACGGCCGCGCTGGCCACCATTCTCACGCCCGGCCACCCGCGCACGAAGGAATGGGCCTACGCCGGATTGGTCTTCGTCTACGGCGGTGCGGCGGCGTCACACCTGGCCGTCGGCGACGGCCCCGACAAATGGGCCATGCCCCTGTTCTTCACCGCCGCCACCTTCGCCGCGCGCGCCTGGCTGCCCGCCGGTGGATCCACCACCGCGGCCCTGCGTTCTCTCACCGGCTCCCGAACCCGCATCGCCTGAGAATCACACCACCGGAAAGGAAACCATCATGTCCGACCGTTCCCGCCTGCCCAACCCCCAGCAGCTCGTCCCCGCCCTCGCCGAGGTCGGCGCCGCACTGTTCAAAGCCGTCGGCAACGGCGCGATCCCCCGCTCGACCGTCAGCCTGATCCAGTTGCGCGCGGGCCAGATCGTCGGCAGCACCTATCTGACGGCCCTGCACACCGGAAACCTGCGCGCCGCAGGGGAATCCGAGGACCGGATCGCCGTCGTCGCCACCTGGCGTGACGCACCGTCGTTCACCGAGCCCGAACGGGCCGCGCTCGCACTCACCGAGGCCGTCCTGCTTCCGGCCGCGAACGGCGAACGGGTCACCGCCGAGCTCTACGACGCGGCCGCGAAGCATTACGACGAGACGGGTCTGGCCACCCTCGCCATGGCGATCGGGCAGGTGAACTTCTTCGTCCCGCTCGCGCTCATCGGCAAGCCGCTGCCCGGCCGCCCGCCGGCCGAGCAGTGGACCCCCGTGCCCGCCTGATCCGGCACCTCAGAACAGGCTGGTCTGCGCCGGTTCCGGGGTGACGCTGATCGCCGGATCGAGTTCGATCCGGCGACCGACGAGGCGGGAGTCGTTGACCAACACCAGTTCAGCGGCTCCCGCCGGATCACGGCAGGCCAGGGTGTGGCCGTGGGCGGCCACCGCGTCGAACACGTATTCGCCTGCGCCGGCCGTGATTTCGATGGGATCCGGGAATCGGCCGCTGGCCTGGATGGTCGCGTAGAAGTCGCGACCGCCCGACCACGCGATATCGGTGCGGACGATGTCGTCGGGCAGGGCGCTCGCCGCGTGCGCGGCGGCCTCGGCCACTCCTTCTTCCACCGCCGACCACGGCCGTAACGGTCGGGTGAGGATCCGTGTCTTCGTGACGCCCGGCACCGATTGGCGAAGCCCGGCGCGCTCGGTCACCACCCGCTCGAGTTCGCGCACATGCAACCCGTCGGGCGAATCGGTGATGAAGCGGGCGGCCAGCGCACCCTGTTCGAACAGCCTGCGGTGCCTGCGCATCGCCGAGGCCGTCCCGACCTTGGCCATCCCGTCACCGAAGTACGCGATGTAGAGGTGGTGTGGGCGGGCCATGTAATCACGGACCTGTTCGGGCAGGGTGGCGAGCGGACCGCGATGACTGTGCACCACCGACCACCCCTCCCGGATCCGGCACCGTTCGCACTGGTGACCGGTGTCGATCCGCGCCTCGTGCGGGCAGGTCCGGCGCCCGGGTTCGCCGCCGAACGCACGGTAGCCGAGGCAGTAGCGGCCCTCGGTGACCCGGAACGCCAGCCGGGTGCCGAGACCGGGCAGCAGGTCGACGGTGCCGTCCGCGCGCAGCAATTCGTAACACCATCGGCCCTGCTCGTCCCAGCGCGTGCCGCAGTACAGGGCGGTGGAGGTCATCCGGCGAATCTAGGCGATGGGCTCAGACGGCGTCGAGGAGGTCCTCGAGGTGGATGGGAACATGGCGGACGCGGACGCCGGTGGCGTGGTAGATCGCGTTGCCGACGGCCGCCGCCGAGCCGACGATGCCGATCTCACCGATACCCTTGGCGCCCAGGGGATTCACGTGCGGGTCGTGTTCGTCGATCCAGCTGACGTCGATCTCGCCGATATCGGCGTTGACGGGAACGTGGTAGCCGGCCAAGTCGTGGTTGACGACCTCGCCGAAGCGGGTGTCGAAGACGCTCTCCTCGTGCAATGCCATGCCGATGCCCATGGTGATGCCACCGATGAACTGTGAGCGGGCGGTGCGCGGGTTGATGATGCGGCCCGCGCCGAACACACTCACCACCCGGGGCACCCGGATCTCGGCGGTGTCGGTGTCGACCCGCACTTCGACGAAATGCGCGCCGAAGGCGTGGGTCGAGAAGTCCTCCCGCGCCGGGTCTTTCGAGGTTTCCACCGTCGTCTCGGCACCGTCGGCCGGGTCGTCGCCGTAGCGGCGGCGGAAGTCCTCGGCAGCGGCGACCACCGCCGATCCCCACGACGCCATCCCGCTCGAACCACCCGCGACGGTTCCGGCGGGCAGCCGGGAATCGCCGATGCGCAGATCGATGCGGTCGCCGGTGACACCGAGGGCATCGGCGGCGATCTGGCCGAGTGTGGTCCAGGTGCCGGTGCCGATGTCCATGGCGTCGATGGCCACCTCGTAGCGTCCGCCGGTGAAACACACCCGCGCACTGTTGCCCGGATTCACATCGGCCGGATAGGTGGCCGCCGCGACCCCCGAGCCGACCAGCCAACGTCCGTCCCGGCGCGATCTCGGCTCCGGATCGCGGTCGGCCCAGCCGAACCGCCGTGCCCCGATACGCAGGCATTCGACCAGCCCACGACTGGAGAACGGGCGCCCCGATTCCGGATCGACCTCGGGTTCGTTGTGGATGCGCAGCGCGATCGGGTCCGCGCCGAGTGCGACGGCCAGCTCGTCCATCGCCGTTTCGGCCGCGTACATCCCGGGGCAGTGCCCCGGCGCCCGCATCCAGGACGACACCGGCACGTCCAGCGCCGCGAACCGGTGGGTGGTGGCGCGGGTACCGGACGCGTACATCACCCGCGACACGATCGCCGTCTGCTCGGCGAACTCCTTCACCTTCGAAACCTGTTGGACCACATCATGACTCAAAGCCGTCAAGGTACCGTCGTGATGGGCGCCGAGCCGGATCCGCTGCACACTCGGAGTGCGGTAACCGGCCAGGGAGAACAGCTGCTGGCGGGTGAGTGCCAGTTTCAGGGGTTTGCCGCCGGTGAACCGCGCCGCCATGGCCGCGAGCACGATATTGGCGTGCGGTTCGCCCTTCGACCCGAATCCACCACCGACATACGGTGCGATGACATGCACCTGCTCGGGTTCCAGCCCGAACAGCGGCGCCAGCGTCGAGCGCACCACGTGCGGGCCCTGGGTGGAGTCGTAGAGGACAAGACCATCCTCGGTCCAGTGCGCGATGGTGGCGTGCGGTTCCATCGGGTTGTTGTGCACCATCGCGGTGGTGTAGGTCTGGTCGACGGTCACCGGGGCCAGATCGAGTGCCTTCTCGACATCGCCGATGGTGGTGTCGGTGGCGAAGCCGCCGCTCACGTCCTCGGGTGCGTACAGGTCGGCGCGGTCGGCGTCGAAGACCACGTCGGCGGGGCTCTCGTCGTAGCTCATCCGGACCCGTGCGGCCGCCTCGCGCGCCACCTCGGGGCTGGTGGCCACAACCACCCCGATCAACTGGCCGCGGAAGGCGACCTCGTCGTTCTGCAGGATGAACAGTTCGTTGTCGTCGTCGGCGGCCAGCCGTGGGGCATTGAGATGGGTGAGCACCGCGACGACACCGTCCATCGTCTCGGCCTCGCGGGTATCGATCGCGCCGATCCGGCCGCGTGCGATGGTTGCCTGAATCGGGAAGGCATGCAAGGCATCCCGGAGCGGGTGTTCCATCGCGTACGGTGCCCGGCCGCGCAGCTTGGCCGGCCCGTCGACACGGGTGGGGGAACTGCCGATCGCGGGTGTCATCGCGCCCCCTGCTCGGTCAGGTCGCGCAAGGTCGCGACGAGGACTCTGCGTGCCAGTGGGATCTTGAAGGCGTTGTGCTGTTGTGGGCGTGCGGCGGCGAGTTCGGCGTCGGCGGCCTCGGCGAAGCTCGTCGCGGTGGCGGGACGACCGCGCAGCGCGGTTTCGGCGGCGTGGGCGCGCCAGGGTTTGTGCGCGACACCGCCGAACGCGATGCGGCAATCGCGGACCTGCCCGTCGGCGATATCGACGGCCGCGGCGACGGAAACCAGGGCGAAGGCGTACGAGGCCCGATCGCGCACCTTGCGGTAGGCGGAGTTGGCCACCCAGTCGAGGGCGGGCAGGTCGACGGCGGTGATGAGGTCGCCGTGGGCCAGGACGGTGTCGCGTTCGGGTTCGGTGCCGGGCAGTCGGTGCAGATCGACCAGCGGGATCTCGCGTTCACCATCGGCGCCGAGCACGCGGACCGTCGCGTCCAGCGCGGTCATGGCCACCGCCATGTCGGAGGGGTGGGTAGCGATGCACTGGTCCGAAGCACCGAAGACGGCTTGGTCGCGGTCGTATCCACCGATGGCCGAACAACCGCTGCCGGGCGTGCGCTTGTTGCACGGTGTTGTCACGTCCTGGAAGTACGGGCAGCGGGTGCGCTGCAGCAGGTTGCCCGCGGTGGTGGCCAGATTGCGCAGCTGAGGTGACGCGCCGGCGAGCAACGCGGCCGAGAGCATCGGGTAGCGGGCGCGGATGACCGGGTGCGCCGCGAGGTCGGCATTGCGCACCGTCGCCCCGACCCGCACGCCACCGTCCGGGCGTTCGGTGATGTCGTCGAACGGCAGCCGGCTCACGTCGACGAGCAGGCCGGGTGCGGTGATGCCGAGCTTGAGGTGATCGACGAGATTGGTTCCGGCGCCGAGGAATACGGCGTCCGGTTCGGCGAGCATCGTCGCCACCGCCTGTTCGGGCCCGATCGCGCGTTCGTAGCCGAAGTCCCTCACCGGGCGGCCTCCGCGATCGCGGCGACGATATGCGGATAGGCGCCGCAGCGGCACAGGTTGCCGCTCATCCGTTCCCGGATCTCGTCGTCGGTGAGCTCGACCGAACCGGTGAGATCGGCGGTGACATGACTCGGTGCGCCCGCCTTCACCTCCTCGAGCATGCCGACAGCCGAGCAGATCTGGCCCGGTGTGCAGTAACCGCACTGGAAACCGTCGTGCTCGAGAAAGGCCTGCTGCACCGGATGCAGCTCGTCACCGTCGGCGAGCCCGTCGGCGGTCACGATGGTGGCCCCGTCGTGCGCCACGGCCAGCGCCAGACACAGCGTGGCGCGACGCCCGTCGAGCAACACCGTGCACGACCCGCACTGCCCGTGATCGCACCCCTTCTTCGGAGAGGTCACACCGAGCTGTTCACGCAGGACGTCGAGCAACGTGGCCCGCGTATCGACACCGAGCTCCCGCGTATGCCCGTCCACGGTCAAACTGATCTGCGCACGCATCGAACGGCCTCTCGTCGTGGGACACCGACCTCACCACCGACCACCGCGGCACGCCCTCACGGGCCCGCCACCAGCTGCTACCCGAACAGGTGTGCTCCAGCACACATCGCCACCGTAGCAAAGACGCGGCGCGCGCCCCCACCTCGCCGGGCGCTAGGCGACGAGTTCGGCGGTGCGGCGTTGGAGGTCGGCGAGGACGGCGCGCAGGGATTGTTCGGCGCGGATGCGTTGCCAGCCGAGCATGTCGTGGGGGCTGAATCTGGCTTCTTCGAAGAGGGTGACGAGTTCGTGGGCGGAGGAGTCCTGCAGGACGCCGGTGGTGAAGGCGCGGGCCAGGACCTCGTTGGGGGTGTCGGAGATGAGGGGGGCGGCGGCGCGGTCGGCGGACAGGCCGCGTTCCATGGCGGCGTAGCAGGCGATGATGGCCTCGCGGGTGTCCTGGCCGGGGGCGATCATCGCGGCCAGACCCATTTCGGCGGCCCGGGTGAGCGAATCCACTTCGGGCGCGGGCAGTTCGGCGTCGGGCGGTGGGACGTGGTCGGGGACGCGACGCGCGGAACCGAACGCCGTGGCCAGACCGACCACCGCGATCGCCACCAGCAGCAGGGCGAGCGCGGTCGCGACGACGAGGGTGAGACCACTCAGATCCGGTGTGCTGAAAGGTGATTCGGAGCAGCGGCATCGAGCGAGGTCGGGCGGTCGCGTATCGGCGCGTCCTCGGGCGGCGTCTGCTCGGTTTTCGCGCCGGGCAGCAGGAACAGGGCGACGATCCCACCGGCGAACACCAGCGCCGCGGCGCCGACAGCGACCGGGACAAGAACCGACAGCCGTCCGACCCGCAACCGTGGCAGCCCGCCACCGGCGGTCTCGATCTGCGGCATCGCCAACGGCAAGCGGTGCTGGCTGATCAGGACCCCGGCCGTCAGAATGACCACCGAGACGAGCAACAGCACCGGCATCACCGCGACCGTCAGCGCGGAGGGCCGCTCCCCCGCCGCCGGGACGACCCCGGGAACCCGACCGCGCAGGGCGATGACAGCCCCGGTCATCAGGGCGATCACCAGCACCGATCGCAGGATCGGCACCCAACTCGTCACACGCACACTCGGTCTTTCGCAGGCGAAATTCGGCCGGACAGCCGCCCTGAAACCTAGGACCCGCCCTCACCCGGAAAAACCGTTAACCGAAGTCATTGGAAGATTCACGACACTTCCCGCACGACCCCATGCTCACCCACAGGAACAGACCACCAGGTCGGCGCTAATCCGGAGGCAGTTCGCCACGCAGACGAGCGTGCAGAACAGCGTTGGCGTCCTCGAGTTCGAGGATGCGGCCGATCCCCGCGAGGTTCACCCCCGCGGCGGCGAGCGCGACGATGCGCTGCAGGCGCGCCAGGTCGTTGCTGCTGTAGCGGCGGGTACCGCCGTCGCTACGCGCCGGGGTGAGCAGCCCGTGCCGCTCGTAGAGCCTCAGCGTCTGCACACCGACCCCCGTCAGTTCTGCTGTCACCGAGATCCCGTACACGGCCTGCGCCGGGTCGGGTAGCGGGGATCCCGCGTGCGGATCCAGCGACATCTCACTCCTCTCTTGCACTCTCGTGCCGAGAGTGCTAAAACAAATCTATGCCACATGGCATAGGTTACCTGACCTACGAGAGAGAAATGGAGTGAGTTGGAGGTGGCGACCATGCTGATGCGTACCGATCCTTTCCGCGATCTGGACCGTTTCACGCAGCAGGTGCTCGGCACCGCGGCCCGGCCGACGGTGATGCCGATGGACGCCTGGCGTGAGGGCGACGAGTTCTTCGTCGAATTCGACCTGCCGGGTATCGACCCGAGCTCGCTCGACCTGGATATCGAACGCAACGTTGTCACCGTGCGAGCATCGCGACCCGAACTCGACTCGAGCCGTGAGATGATCGCCGCGGAACGCCCGCGCGGGGTGTTCAGCCGTCAGCTGTTCCTCGGCGAGGGCCTCGACACCGACAACGTCCGCGCCGAATACACCGACGGCGTGCTGCGCCTGACGATCCCGGTGGCCGAGAAGGCCAAGCCGCGCAAGATCGAGATCGCACACTCCAACGGACACCAGCGCCAGGCCATCAACGCCTGACCCGTCCGGACGCTTCTCTGCGAGGAGGCGCGTCATGATCCCGCTGCCGGGTCCGCCTACCCAGCGCGGACCCCCGCCGCAACGGCGAGAACACCTCGAATGTCACGTCGCTCTTCCACCTCGGAGTGGGCCGGTCCGGCAGCCGGCCCACCCCGCCGAATCCGCATCTGGAGGTCGAGAATGATCCCTACCCGCGATGACGCCGACTTCGCCGAACAGCTCGCGGTGGCCGACGACGCCGACCGCGAAGCGGGCCTCGATCTGGACGCACTGACACCCCCGAGCGAATTCGTCCGCGCCGCCTGGGATTCCGCGAACCCGGCCGACGTATTCGACCAGTCGTGGATCACTCCGATGCCGGACGACGACTATCCTCTCGCCTACTGAGGCAGGCCACCGCATTTCGCCGTGGAACAAACGCCCGGGCCGAATTTCGTGATGGAAGCCACAAGTTAGCTGGCGCTATTGCCAGCGACACAGCGAGCGGCACAAGATGGTCTTCTGACCAACCTGATGTCGAGGAATCGCCGTGTCGCACTTCGCTACCCGCCTCAACGAGCTCTTCCGCAATCCACCCGAGCAGGTCGCGGACCGGTGCACCAACCGCCAGGTCGCACGCTCGTTGCAGGCGGCGGGGCATCGCATTTCGGCACCGTATCTGTCCCAGCTGCGGTCGGGCGGCCGCAGCAACCCTTCGTGGAGAACCGTTGCCGCACTGGCCGATTACTTCCAAGTGGAACCTGATTACTTCTTCGTCCGCGACCTGAACGAGTCGAGCGTCGACGACAGCACCCTGCTCGCGCGCCTGCAGCTCGACCGGCCACGCCTGTTCCTCGTGCAGACGATCGGCCTGTCCCGCGACTCGATCGACCTGCTCGTCACCATGGCCGAGCACTTGCGCGCGAGCGAGCGATTGCTGGATGTTCACTTCGACAGCTGAGCCCGCCTGACCCCGGCCGCACCGAATCGGTGCGGCCGAGCGGCCGCTTTCCGGCTCCGACGTGGCATGATCACCACCGACCGCATCGGCCGCGGCAAGGACGCCGCCCACCTGGAACCGGCTTCGCTATGAACCTCGACGACCACGCAGACGAGTGGGCTCGGCGCCTGGCCGAGCTCGGTCCGGTCTCGCGGGATTCGCTCGTCGAACAGGTCCGCCGCGTCGTCGCCGAGCTCGGTGAGGCATCGCACGAGTCCGCGTTCGAGGCAGGCGAACGAGCCGCGCGAGCGCTAGCCGACTTCGGCCTCACCGACCCGGCCGTCATCGCCGCGTCGGTTCCGGTACTACGCGCGGTCGCCGAATCGGCGAGACCGCGCGACCTCGCCACCGGCGATGCGCTGCTCGGCGGATTCGGCACCGGCTTCGCACGCGCCCTGTGCGCCGCGCCACCGCATGCCGAGGGCTATGAGATCGCCTTCCACCACTCCTCGATCGGCATCTCCATCGGCGACGAGAACGGCATGATCCTCGACGCCAACCCGGCCTTCGAACGGCTCATCGGCCGCGACCTGGCCGAGCTGCGCAGCACCACCGGTTTCACCATGTTCCCGGCCGACCGCCAGACCGAGGTGCGTGAACGGGTGATGCGCGCCCTCGACGACTCGCCCACCGGCAGCATCCAGATCGAAGGCCGATTCCCCCGCCAGGACGGGTCGATGGTGTGGACCTCCTGGACCGTCACCCGCTGCGCCTCGGCCGACGGCGAACGCCGGTACCTGCTCGGCTTCGGCGAAGACATCACCGAAAGACGCACGACCACAGAGCAATTGCAGTGGCAGGCGATGCACGACCCGCTCACCGCCCTGCCCAACCGGCGGTACCTGCTCGACCGGCTGCATACCGTCATCGATGAGGCGGATCCGGAGGCGAGGGCGGGGGTGTGCGCGCTGGATCTGGACAACTTCAAAGAGGTCAACGACTCGTTCGGCCACATCGTCGGCGACAAATTGCTCGCCGCCGTGTCGAACAGGCTGGAGTCGGCGGCCGCCGCGCACGGGTGCGTGCTGGCGCGTACCGGCGGCGACGAGTTCGTCGTCCTCGCCGAGCCACCGGCCGACCAGGACCTCCTCGACCGGCTGGTCGCCGCGCTCCACAAGGCGCTCAGCACCCCGGTCACCGTCGACACCGTGAGCATCGACGTGACGGTGAGCATCGGCGCGGTCCTCATCGCGCTGGTGGGCCAGGGGCCCGACCACCTGCTCACCCGCGCCGATCAGGCTCTCTACGCCGCGAAATACGCGGGCAGCTGAACGGTCCGAATCACTCCGGCGGCTCCGGTCTGCGGATCTCGTCGGGCACGGAACCACCGGCCACATCGGCGGCGATGCCGAGGTCCTCTTCGTAGCCGACCCGCGGAGCGACCTCGTTGCCGTCCTGATCGAGTTCGACCGAGGACGACCCGGCCGCCTGTGGCGCGGAACCGGGAACCACATCGGGTTCCTCCTCGGCCAGGCGTTCGTCCAGCCCACGCGGGGTGGCCTCTTCGGCCGGGGTCATCCCGTATTTCGTGACGCCGGTCCAGTGCTCGGGCGGGTCCATACCCGCTTCCAGCGGGTCTTCGCGCAGGCGGTCCTCGTCGAGGTCCTCACTGCTGTTGAGCGCGGCCGGATCGGTTTCGACCGAGTCGGGCGCGCCGGTGTCCTGGGGCGGGTCGTAGGTGTCGTCTGGTTCGGTCATGCCGTGGCCCTACCCCGCCGACCGCGCCGCAAACGGTACCGGTGTGCCAAAACGTAGCTGGCGCGGAGGTGCACACGAGCGCCGGAGCTCACGCCATGCCGCGAGACCACTACTTCCATGCTCGGTGACACGATTTAGCTGAAAAATTGCGACACGCAGATCGGTCCCATCCCATCCGTCCGCAGGACCGAATACATGACGGGTCACCGCCCCATCGGCGGGTGGCGATCCTCGCGCGTCACCGCCGACACGCCCCACTCCCGCTGCCCCCGTTGATATTTCGAGCCCGAACGCGAGGAATTCTCGATGATCACCGACGCACAACCCGACCGCTGCCCCGAGATCGCTCCCCCGGAACCCACTCCCGCGCCGGAACCCACACGCACCGACCTCGCCCCTCTCGCGCTGCCCGCCCTCGGTACCTCGGTGGTGATGCTCGGCCTCGGCGCACTCGCGGTATTCCCCCTCGGGCGCTGGATGCACGACTACGGCATCGTGCTCGTCCTCACCGCCTACATGCTCTACATCGCCTGCTTCACCGCCGTGGCAGCGTGGGGATTCGCCCAGCTCAACCACCATCGGCTCGACGAGGACGAACCGGGGCTGTGACGTCCCCGCGGTGCCCTCGGCGACGTAACGGGCACAATGGTCGGGGTGAAACCTTGGCAATCCGACACCGGCTCGGCATCCAACGGGCAACTGGTCGATGTCGACGACGTGCGCGCGCTGCGCGACCAGTTCGTCGACTTCATGCTCGGGTACAAGTTCGCGATCGACGAGGTCACCACCAAGATCAACATCCTGCGCGAGGACTTCAACAACACCCACGCCTACAACCCCATCGAGCACGTCGGCTCGCGGCTGAAGTCGCCCGAGAGCGTGCTCGAGAAGGTGCGGCGCAAGAACTACGCGATGAACCTGGCCGCCATCCGCGAGAACGTGCTCGACATCGCCGGTGTGCGGGTGGTGTGCAGTTTCATCTCCGATATCGCCACCATCCGGGACCTGCTGGTCAGCCAGGCCGACATCACCGTGCTCGAGGAGCGCGACTACATCACCCACCGCAAGCCCAACGGGTACCAGAGCCTGCACCTGATCGTGTCGATCCCGGTATTTCGCGCCGGGCACACCCAGCGGGTCCCGGTGGAGATCCAGATCCGGACCATCGCCATGGATTTCTGGGCCAGCCTCGAGCACAAGATCTATTACAAATACCGGGGTGAGGTGCCGCCGAACCTGCGCAGCGACCTCGCCCAGGCAGCCGAGGCGGCCACCCAGCTCGACGAGAAGATGGAAGCGTTGCACCGCCAGGTCGATCGAGCCGCCGAGCCCAAAACCGCCGCCGGTGACGCCCTCGACCTCAGCGTGCTCTATCACAGCCTCACCAGCCGGCCATTTCCCGGAGATCTCCGCGCCTAGTCCGTGAATCGCGCTAGGGTCGGCCGCAGGAGGAGTCGATCATGAGCGCATCGAAGGACCGCACGCCCAGTCAGTGGGAGGAGATCGTCGCCGCCGACCCGTCGCATTCGGCGAGGTACGTGCAACGATTCCGCACCCTCGCGGCCGAGGGCACCGACATCGTCGGTGAGGCGCGGCTGGTCGACGCCATGCTCGGACGTGGGGCGCGCGTGCTCGACGCGGGCTGCGGACCCGGCCGGATCGGCGGCTACCTGCACGACGCGGGGCACACCGTGGTCGGTGTCGATGTGGACCCGGTGCTCATCGACGCCGCGCGCGCCGATCACCCCGGCCCCACCTGGCTCGTCGGCGACCTCGCCGAGCTGGATCTGCCCACCCGCGATTTCGACGCCATCGTCTGCGCGGGCAATGTGCTCACCTTCCTCGCACCGTCCACCCGGATCGCGGTGCTCGAGGGCTTCGCCCGCCATCTCGCACCCGCGGGCCGCCTGATCACCGGCTTCGGCGCCGAGCGCGGTTACGAGTTCGCCGACTTCCTCGACGACACCGAAAAAGCCGGTCTCACAACCGATCTCCTGCTGTCCACCTGGGACCTTCGACCCTTCCGCGACGACTCCGACTTCCTCGTCGCGGTGTTCTCACGAACCTGACCCGGAACAAATACTTGACTGATTCAAGAAAACGGGGAAGACTTCGTGGCGTGCCGACGGACCAGGAATTCCAGCAGATGCTGCGGGGAGTTTCACTGCGCGTCACAGCTCCGCGTGTCGCGGTGCTGGGCGCTGTGCACGAACATCCGCATGCCGATACCGATTCGGTGATCCGGGCGGTCCGCTCGCGCCTGCCCGGGGTGTCCCACCAGGCGGTCTACGACTCGCTGCGCACCCTGACCGGCGCCGGACTGCTGCGCTGCATCCAGCCACGCGGCCTGGTCGCCCGATACGAGTCGCGCGTCGGCGACAACCATCACCACCTCATCTGCCGGGACTGCGGCGCGATCTTCGACGTCGACTGCCAGGTCGGCGAAGCACCCTGTCTCACCGCGGCCGACGACCACGGCTTCGCCATCGATGAAGCCGAGGTCATCTACTGGGGCCTGTGCCCCGACTGCGCGCACGCACCGTCCACCCCTAACGAGTAGTCCGCACCACCCGTCCAGGAAGGAATATCGTGACCTCCGATAGCCGCCCACCCACTCCTGACACCGAGACCTCGAGCACCAGCGAGAGCGAGAACCCCGCGATCCCCTCGCCCGAGCCCAAGGCGCATCGCCCGCTGACCAATCAGGACTGGTGGCCCGAGCAGATCGACGTCTCGGTCCTGCACGCGCACTCGTCCAAGTCCAACCCGCTCGGCGAGGACTTCGACTACGCCAAGGAATTCGCCAAGCTCGACGTCGAAGCGCTCAAGGCCGACATCGCCGCGGTCCTCACCGATTCCCAGGACTGGTGGCCCGCCGACTACGGCAACTACGGCGGCCTGTTCATCCGGATGAGCTGGCATGCGGCCGGTACCTACCGGATCGCCGACGGCCGCGGCGGCGGCGGGCAGGGCGCGCAGCGCTTCGCCCCGCTCAACAGCTGGCCCGACAACGCCAATCTCGACAAGGCGCGCAGGCTGCTGTGGCCGGTGAAGCAGAAGTACGGCAACAAGATCTCCTGGGCCGACCTCCTGGTCTTCACGGGCAATGTCGCGCTGGAGTCGATGGGCTTCAAGACCTTCGGCTTCGGCTTCGGCCGCCCCGACATCTGGGAGCCCGAAGAGATGTTCTGGGGCCCGGAAGACACCTGGCTCGGCGACGAGCGCTACAGCGGTGACCGCGAGCTCTCGGGACCGCTCGGTGCGGTGCAGATGGGCCTGATCTATGTGAATCCGGAAGGCCCCAACGGCAGGCCCGACCCGGTAGCGGCGGCCCGCGACATCCGCGAGACCTTCGGCCGAATGGCGATGAACGACGAGGAGACCGCGGCGCTGATCGTCGGCGGGCACAGCTTCGGCAAGACCCACGGCGCGGGTGACGCGAGCCTGGTCGGACCCGAGCCCGAGGCCGCCCCGCTCGAGCAGCAGGGTCTCGGCTGGAAGAGTTCCTTCGGCACCGGCAAGGGCAAGGACGCCATCACCAGTGGACTCGAGGTCGTCTGGACCGCGACACCCACCCAGTGGAGCAACGGCTTCCTGAAGAACCTGTACGGCTTCGAATGGGAACTCACCAAGAGCCCCGCGGGCGCGTGGCAGTGGAAGCCGAAAGACGGTGCGGGCGAAGGACTCATCCCCGATCCGTTCGGCGGTCCGGCCCGCACGCCGACGATGCTCACCACCGACCTGGCCCTGCGCGAGGACCCGATCTACGGTGAGATCACCCGGCGCTGGCTCGATCATCCCGAGGAGCTGGCCGAGGCCTTCGCCAAGGCCTGGTACAAGCTGCTGCACCGCGACATGGGTCCGCTGAGCCGCTACCTCGGCCCGTGGGTGGCCGAGCCGCAGCTGTGGCAGGACCCGGTCCCGGCCGTCGACCACGAACTGGTCGACGACAACGATGTCGCGGCGCTCAAGCGCACCGTGCTCGACTCCGGTCTCACCGTCGCCCAGCTGGTCAAGACGGCGTGGGCGTCTGCGGCCAGCTTCCGCAGCACCGACAAGCGCGGCGGCGCCAACGGTGCCCGCATCCGGCTGGAACCGCAGCGTGACTGGGAGATCAACGAGCCGGCCGAGCTGGCCAAGGTGCTCGAGGTGCTCGAGCGCATCCAGCAGGACTTCAACGCCTCGGCTACCGGTGGCAAGAAGATCTCGCTGGCCGACCTGATCGTCCTCGCGGGTTCCGCGGCGGTCGAGAAGGCCGCCCAGGACGCCGGTCACACGGTGACGGTGCCGTTCCACCCGGGACGCACCGACGCCACCCAGGAGTCCACCGACGTCGAGTCGTTCGCCGTGCTCGAGCCGCGCGCCGACGGTTTCCGCAACTACGTGCGTCCGGGTGAGAAGGCGCCGCTCGAGCGTCTGCTGCTCGACCGCGCGTACATGCTCGATGTGACCGCACCGCAGATGACCGTGCTGGTCGGCGGCTTGCGTGCGCTCGGCGCCAACCACGGTGGCAGCTCGCACGGTGTGTTCACCGATCGCCCGGGGGTGCTGTCCACCGACTTCTTCGTGAATCTGCTCGACCAGAACACCGAGTGGAAGCCGGCCGAGTCGGGGGAGAACGTCTACGAGGGCTTCGATCGCAAGACCGGCGCCAAGCGCTGGACGGCCACGGCCAACGACCTCGTGTTCGGCTCGCACTCGGTCCTGCGCGCGGTCTCGGAGGTGTACGCCCAGAGCGACGCGGGCGAGAAGTTCGTGCGGGACTTCGTCGACGCCTGGGTCAAGGTGGTCGACAACGACCGGTTCGACCTGCGCTGATCCCCGCCGACGGCCCGGAACCCACCACGATTCCGGGCCGTCGTCGTGTTCAGGCGGGGTGACCCGGCTTCAATTCGGCGACCGCGCTCAGATGCAGGATCGCGTGGTCGCTCGACGGCGCTTCGGCCGCGACGGGCGCGAGGAGCACGCCGAGATGGTCGCCGAGGTCGATGCGCTCGAGGATCTCCCCCGCGAACCAGCCGGCCGCGCTGGTGAGGATCGGCAGCCCGTGTGGGCCGGTGTGCCAGTCACATCTGGCGAACTTGTCGGTGTCGTCCCCGGTCGTGGTGGCGAACAGCCCGGCCACCTCGAAATGCCGGGCCGCGATCAGATGCACGGCGAGATGTGTTGCCGTGTTGGCTGTTTCGTAGGTGTGGTTGCTCTTGGACAAGCCGACGAGGAACCGGCGCGGCTCGATACTCACCTGCGTGGCGAATCCGACGAGGCAGCCCGCGCGATGGCCGTGCGCGCTGGTGGTGACGATCCAGACGGGCGCGTCCGCGGCTGAGATCACCGCGTCGAAGGAGTCCGTGGGGTCGGTGTCGGCAGACATGGAGTCGAGTCTAGAACTCCTCGTCACGGCCGACGACACGCGAAATCCACACCGATCATCGCTCGAGCCGGATCCGGATGCCCGCCATGCGCTCGGAGCCACCGCGCTGCCCGCCAGCCCGATGCGAGCGACCAGGCCGTACTTGCGCTTCATCAGACCGGTGAAGTGCGCGAGGCAGTGCGCCGCCTCCTGTGACACGCACGAACGAAACCGTGGCGGCCTAGGAGTCGTCGTCCGCTTCGTCGTCGTCCTCGTCCTCGTCGGGATCGACCAAGCCCACATCCAGGTCGACCGAGAAGCCCGGAATCGACAGTGGGTCGCCGGATTCGTGCATGGTGAGGTACTCGGTGCCGAGGCCGAGCCGGTGCAACAGGACCGTGGTGACGGTCGCGGCGGCGCGGGCATCGGTTGACACGTCGGACCAGCAGCGCAGCGCGGTGCCATCGGGGCGATCGGTGAAGCCGAGGGCGGCCAGGTGGTGGCGCGTGGCATCGGTGACCGCAGCGGACACGCGGATCTCGTTGGAAGACAGCGTGAATCGCACCTGACGGTCCGGGGAGTGCTCGAGGTCGTAGAAGTCGAGCACCAGGGGTTGCGGGCCCGGGCCGAGGGCGCGCATCGCGAGATGGAGGCTGGTCACGAGGTCGGTGAGCAGGCCACGCAGGTGCGCGAGGGTGTACACGCTCCACACTTCGGCCCCGCGACCGGGCGAACCCGCGGACCACGTGTAGTCGACCTCGTAGTCGTCGGCGCTGGTGTACTCCAGATCGTGCTCGTCGGCGGGAACCCAGTCGTCCTCGTCGAGGAATTCCGGGTAGTGGTATTGCGTTTTCCAGTTCCACCATCGGCGGTTCCCGTCGACCTCGAGCGAGCGGATACCCAGCTCGAGGTCGCCGTCGGTCGCCAGTTCGAGGGTGTACAGCGTCGGCCCGTCGATCCAGCCGACGTCGAGATCCTCCGAGAGGCCGCTGTACCAGGTGGGCTCACCCCACGCCGCCACCGCGCGATCGAGGTAGGTGCGGAACTGTTCGGGCTCGACCTTCGCGACGGGAACGGAGAACAGTCGGCACGGCTTGTTCTCGTCGTAGGGATCGTCGTCGCCGAAAGTATGGGTACCTGCGGGCATGTCGGGAATGTCGACCGAGCCGTCGCTCGCGAGTGTGCCGCCCATCGCGCGACAGGCGCGTTCGATGTCGGTGCGCGTGCAGTCACGGAAATCAGCGGCGCGCAGCCGCGCGAACAGGTCGGTCAAGCGGGTGTCGGGCAGGAGCTCCATACCGAGCACAGTAGGCCGGGGTACCGACAGCTTCTCGGTGGAAGCTGTTGCAGGGGTTGTTGATTCATAGCCACGCACCGATTGCCGCCACCGCGGATCCGCGATCGGCGTGTCCCCATTCGAGTTGAAAATGATGTTCAGTAGCATGTGCGCTATGACGATCATTCATGAGCGCCGCGGGGGGCGTGCGGGGACCGGGACCTCGACCGGGGAACCGGCCGCGGCCGAGGCCGTATTCCTCGACGCGACGCTGGCGTTGCTCGAGCCGTTGGCGGTCGCGCCGGGCCAGATTGTCGTCGATGTGGGGCCGGGGGCCGGAACGTCGACCGTCGCGTTGGCACGAGCTGTCGGTGAGGCAGGGCGTGTGTACGCGGTGGACCTCGATCCGGCGATGCTCGAGCTGACCATCGAGGCCGCGCGTGCGGCCGGAGTCAGCGACCGGGTCCGCGCGGTCCTGCACGACCTCGAGGACGGCGCACCACCACTACCCGAACCGGCCGACGTGGTCTGGTCGTCCTGGTGTGTGCACCACGCGCACGACTGGGACGCGGCCGTCCGGTCCCTCACCCGGCTGCTGCGACCCGGCGGCGTCCTCGGCATCGCCGAAGGCGGTCTGCCCACCCGCTGCCTGCCGTGGGACGTCGGAATCGGCAGGCCGGGCCTGGAGATTCGGCTCGACGAGGCGCACGACCAGCAGTTCACGCGCTGGTTCTTCGACCGCCCGGCAGCGGTGCGACCGCGCCGCGCCTGGACCACGATCCTCGCCGACGCCGGTCTCCTCGACGTCACCGCCTCGACGGCGTTGGTCGACCTGCCCGCTCCCCTACCCACCGAAGTCCGCCGGGTCGTGCTCGACGAATTCGCCGCTCGGGTGCGCCGGGCGGCACCGTACCTCGACGACACCGACACAGCGGTCTGGCAGCGACTCCTCGACCCGCACGACGAACACTGGCTGGGCACCCGCGACGACCTCACCCTCCTCAGCGCGCGCACCGCATTCCGAGGCCGCACCCCCGCCTGACCAGATCGCTCAGCTGCTCATTCCCTCGCACCGACGCACCACCTCGAGCACCCGGTCGATCTCGCCGGGGGTGTTGTAGACGTGCACACTCACCCGCACGGCGTGGTCGTCGGAATCACGGCCCGCCTGGCAGTGCCCGTCGGCGCGCACCATGATCCCCTCGTCGGCGAGCACGAAGCCCAGGTCGTCGGAGCGCACCGCGCGATGCCGGAAGGTCACCAGTGCCTCGCGCCGCTGCACGGTCGATTCGGCGGTGAGACTGTCCTGACAGCCGAGCACCTGCACTCCCGGCAGTCGGGCCAAGCCGTCGGTGAGTCGCAGGGTCAAAGCGCTTGTCCACGCGCCGATCTCGGCCGTTCCGGCGGCATCGAGCCAGTCGAAGGCGGCGGCCATGCTGACGATGCCCGCCGTGTTCGGTGTCCCCTCCCACCCGCGTAGGGCGAAGCGCGGGCCACGCCGATTGCGCGCCCACACCGCCCCTATGCCGGGCAGTGCCAGCATCTTGTGCCCGGAGAACACCACGAAATCCACATCGAGGTCGGCGACCGACACCGGCCGGTGCCCGACGCTCTGCGCGGCGTCGAGACAGATCGGCACATCGGGTCCCACCGCCTGACGCACCCGGTGCACGTTCATGTCGACACCGAAGACGTGATGCACGTGGGTGACAGCGACGAAGCGGGTGCGGTCGGTGACCACCGACGGCAGGGCCCGATGGTCGTAGTCACCCGAGGCGGGGTCGACCGGCACCGCGACGATGCGTACGCGAATACCACCGCGCGCCAAGTCGTCTCGCATGTCGCGCCAGGGACGCAGATTGGCTTCGTGGTCACCGAACGGGACGATGATCTCGTCGCCGTCGAGGAGCTGATCGGCCAACCAGTCCTGCGCCACCGCCCGCAATCCGTGACTCGTGCCGCCGACGAACTCCACCGAGGAACCGGTCGTGGTGTCGCCCAGGGCGATTCGTACCCGATCGCGGGCACGCTCGATGCGGCTGGTCGTCGCGGTCGCCCACGGATAGGAGCCGCGCCCGACATTGGCATTGCCGGTGGTGAGGAAATCGGTGACCGCGTCGAGCACCGCGGTCGGTTTCTGGGTCGTGGCCGCGCTGTCGAGATAGGCCACGTCGGGATTGCGCGTGAGAATCGGGAACTGGGCGCGTAGTCCGGCCTGCCAGTCGGCCAACCGGTCGAGAACGTCGTCGGTCATGGCTCAGTCCCTGACCAGTGGTGCGCCGGCGTCGCGCCAGGCCACGACACCGCCGCGCAGACTCCGCGCGTCCCGGTGCCCCATCCGGGTGAGCAGGGCCGCGTAGCGCGCGGACTTCTCACCGACCGGGCACACGAGCAGCACCGGGGTGCCCGCACCGAACGGCAGCCCGCCGTGGACGAGTTCGTCGAACAGTTCGTCGACGATATTGATCGAGCCCTCGATGTGGACCGCGCCGTAGGCGAAGGCACCGCGCAGGTCGACGACCACCGGCCGGTCCCGGGCGATCCACTCACGCGCCTGGTCCACGTCGACGGTTGCCACGGCGGCGATCTCGGCGTCGGTCACCGTGCTCACCGAATTCGGGCGCACCGGTTGCTCGAGCAGATCGGGCCTGCGCTTGCGCACATAGCTGAGATAGCTCTCCACCCGATCGCACACGATGAACACGGCGGTGCGCCGCTCGGTGAGCTCCGCGTCGACGGCCCGCAGATGACGCAGCGCCCCGAAGTAGGCGGCACCCGCCGTCGGCCCGCCGAGGATCCCGCAGCGGCGGTTGAGAGTGAGCATGCCCTCGATCGCCTCCTGCGAGGTCACCGCGTCGATGGTGTCGTAGTTGTCCGGGTCGAACAGGCCGACTTCGTTGATCTCGTCGATATTGCGGATGCCGGGGATGAAATCGGACTTGTCGGCGACCAACCCGATCACCGAAACCGCCGGATTGTGTTCGCGCAGCACACCGGCCACCCCCGTCGAGGATCCGGCGGTGCCGATACAGGCGACGAAGATGTCGGGGCCCGCGCCGTCGAGGTCCTTGATGATCTCCGGTGCGGTCCCGGTGCGGTGCGCGTCGAGGTTGCGGGTGTTGAAGTACTGATCGGTGTGCAGGTAGCCGCCGCCGTCCTCGGACAGCATCCGGTACATGCGGCTGAGCGGGTCTTCGGTGTCGGTCGGGTCGAGGCATTCGGTCTGGCCCGGCAGCTCCTCGATGCGGGCGCCGAGCAACAGCAGCAGCTCTTTGATCTCGGGCACCTTCATGCGGTTGGTGACGCTCTTGAACGGCAGTCCGTGCATCGCCGCGATCACCGCCAGCGCCTTGGCGGTGTTGCCGCTGGACAACTCGACCACCGCGTCACCCTGTTCCACGGCTCGGGACAGGCCGTCGCGCACCATGTTCCAGGCCGGGCGGTCCTTCACCGAACCGAACGGGTTGAGCATCTCCATCTTCGCGTAGAGGTCGATATTGGTGAGCCCGTGTACGGCCGGATCGATCCGGACCAGCGGTGTGTCCCCGATGACGTCGAGAATGCTGTCGTACTTCATGCGCGGTTCCCTTCCACGGGCCAATACTGTTCATCCAGGCACCACGTCCACCCGCCCTCGCCGGGGCGGACCGCGATCGTGCGGGCGACCGGTTGCATCAGCGCGGAATCGGCCGCGAAATCCATGAAGTAGCCCGCGGTGTTCACGAACGCGAGCAGATCCCCCGGCACCGGAGTGCGCGCCAGGGTGACTTTGCGGCGGGTGATGAAGTCGTCTTCGAGACAGAGATTGCCCGTGAGGTACACACCGACCGGCTCGCCGGAACGTTCGGGCAGCAGCACCGGATCCATCAGCACCGCATGGTGTTCGGCGCTGATGTCACGGGAATTCGCGGCCACCCGGACCAGAATTTCGCCCTCCTCGGTGGTGCGCACCTCCGAGACCAGGGCCAGGGTGAGGCCGCATTGGTCGGTCAGCGAGCGACCGGGTTCGATGTGCAGGTCGTAAAGGTTTTCCAGCAGCAGGGTGGCCAATGTCCGGCCCAGCGAGGGCGATTCGCGGCGCAGCAGTTCGTCCAGGTAGTCCGCACCGGCGAGTTCGCGATGGGCGGGATAGAGGCCGAGGGTGCCGCGCAGCGTACCCGCCTGTGCGCGCAGGCCGTAACCGTGGCTGTGCCAGGTCATGGGTGGGCGTGTGCCGAGCACCGCGTTGCCGAGTTCGGTGGTGTAGCGGTGCCATTCGGCACGGTCACGCAGATAGCTCACGCCGAAACCGCCGCCGATATCGATCGCGGTGGGGGTGAATCCCCTGATCTGGGCTTCCCGCATCGCCAGCAGGCACCCTTCCAGGGCCAGGGCCTTCTCGTCGAGGCCGGTGGTGTCGAGGTGGTAGGCCATGCCACGCAGGTCGAGGGCGGCGCGGTGCCCGTCGAGAAGGTCGAGGGCCGAGGGCAGTTCGCGGATGTGCAGGCCGAAACGGCTGCGTCTGCTGGCAATGGTCACCCCCGGCGAGTCGAACGCCGACAGCCGGATCATCACCCGCGTTCGCGGCAATCCCGAACCGGTGACCAGCCGGGCGAGCTCGGCGAGTTCCTCGCGGGAGTCGGCGTTGACGACCGCACCGACCCGTGCGGCGAGCCACAGGAATTCCCGGTCCTTGGGACCGGTCGCCATGATGCGGTCACCGGTGAATCCGCACTCGAGCGCGTGCCGCAGCTCCCCGAGCGAGGCCACGTCGATTCCGCACTCCCCCGCCGCCAGCGCGCGGACGATCGCGCTCGACCGGTTCGCCTTGTGCGCGAAGAAGATGTTCCCGCTCAGCCGGTGCGCGCCGTACACGGCGCGGTAACTCGCCGCGTTCTCCTCCAGTTGTTGTGGCACAACCACGTTCAGTGGCGATCCGAGCGCGGCCACCAGCTCGGCGAGCCTGCCGGGAGTGTCGAGTATCGCGCGAAGCGACCCACCGATTCGCGGCGTCAAGACCAGGTCCGGTTCCACACTGCCCCCATCCGAGCCACGTTTGTTGACAATGATTTTCGCTAGGACATCATGTCCCCGACCCCTTTCCCACACAAGCCGGCGAGCGTCACTGCGCCACAACAGGTTCGATTTCCAGGGTAGCCACCACCGCCCGCAGGTGACCGGTTTCGCCCGTCCGATATGCGACACTGACCCGATGAGCGATGCCGACGCCGGTGCGGGCAGCTACGTCGAGAAGGGCGAGTTCCGCCGCGACACCAACTACATCACCACACGCATCACCACCGACGGCCGCGACGGCTACCCCGTCGAACCCGGCCGCTACCGCTTGGTCGCGGCCCGCGCCTGCCCGTGGGCCAACCGCACGCTGATCGTGCGTCGCCTGCTGGGGCTCGAGCCGGTGCTGTCACTCGGCCTGTGCGGGCCCACCCACGACAAACTCAGCTGGACCTTCGACCTCGATCCAGGCGGCGTCGACCCGGTGCTCGGTATCCATCGCCTGCGTGACGCCTACCTGGCCCGGTTCCCGGACTATCCGCGTGGGATCACCGTGCCCGCGATGGTCGAGATCGCGACCGGGCAGGTGGTCACCAACGACTACGCCCAGATCACCCTCGATTTCTCCACCGAGTGGAGCGCCTATCACCGGCCGGGCGCGCCGCAGCTGTATCCCGAACCGCTGCGCGACGAGATCGACGCGATCAACCGGGAAGTGTTCACCGAGATCAACAACGGCGTGTACCGCTGCGGTTTCGCCGGGGCGCAGGACGCCTACGACGCGGCTTACGACCGGCTTTTCGCCGCGCTCGACCGGGTGAGTGAGCGGTTGCGCACCCAGCGCTATCTCGTCGGCGACACCATCACCGAAGCCGACGTGCGGTTGTTCACCACCCTGGCCCGCTTCGATCCGGTCTATCACGGCCACTTCAAGTGCAACCGCACCAAGCTCAGCGAGATGCCGGTGCTGTGGGCCTACGCCCGCGACCTGTTCCAGACACCCGGCTTCGGTGACACCATCGACTTCGGCCAGATCAAGGAGCACTACTACGTGGTGCACCGCGACATCAATCCCACCGGCATCGTCCCGAAGGGCCCGGACCTGTCTAACTGGCTCACCCCGCACCACCGCGAGGAACTGGGCGGCCGCCCCTTCGGGGACGGCACCCCACCGCCCCCGCCGCATCCCGGCGAACAGGTACCCGCGATCACGGAGTGACCGGCCTCACCAGTGAAAATGGTTGCGCCTGATTGCCTTTCCGAATCCGGGGTATGCGCTCAGCGGGTCCAACGGACGGCCCACGGTCACCGACGCTGACCGAGCGATCTGTCTGGAAGGAACGAACTGTGAGTCTCGCGGACAAGGCGAAGCACAAGGCCGAAGAGCTCATCGGCAAGGCCAAGGAAGCGGCGGGCAAGTCGACCGACGACCGCTACCTGGAGCACGAGGGCAAGACCGATCAGACCAAGGCCAACATCAAGGACGCGGGCGAGAAGGCCAAGGACGCCTTCCGCCACTGACACCTGACGCCCCGCGAAACGCCTCGAACCCTTCGGTCCGGGGCGTTTCGTGCTGTCCGGACCAGACCCGGGCGGGCATCGTCCTAAGGGAATGTTAGGAACCTCCGTTGCGGCTTCCGTGGGGGCTGTGACAGCCGACACAGTGGTCTGCGACGGCGCACTGCCGCGCCGAAAGAGGAGGTCCAAGGTGACAACGACACAGGTCGGTGGTGAGAAGCGGGTCGTCGCGAATGTGTTGCGCGGGTCGATCGGCAATCTCGTCGAGTGGTACGACTGGTACGTCTACGCCGCGTTCAGCGTGTACTTCGCGAAGGCGTTCTTCCCCGACGGCGACCCGACGGCCCAATTGCTCTCGACGGCGGCGGTTTTCGCGGTCGGGTTCATCATGCGCCCGATCGGTGGGTGGGCGCTCGGCCGCTACGCCGACCGGTTCGGTCGTCGCGCCGCGCTCACCCTGTCGGTCACCGTGATGGCCGCCGGTTCGCTGATGATCGCGGTGACTCCCGGCTTCTCGACCATCGGCATCGCGGCGCCCGTGCTGTTGCTGCTGGCGCGGCTGCTGCAAGGACTCTCCGTCGGCGGCGAATACGCCACCAGCGCCACGTATCTGTCGGAGGTGGCCTCACCGGGGCGGCGCGGCTTCTACTCCAGCTTCCAGTACGTGACCCTGGTCGCCGGCCAGCTCACCGCGCTCGGTGTGCAGATCGTGCTGCAGCAGGTGCTCTCCGCCGAGCAGATGTACAGCTGGGGCTGGCGCATTCCGTTCCTGATCGGCGCGGGCGGCGCCATCGTGGTGATGCTGCTGCGCCGCGGCATGGACGAATCCGAGTCGTTCGAGGCCGCGACGAAAACCGCCGCCGCGGCCCCGAGCAGCTCGCGCGGTTCGCTGCGCGTGCTGCTGCAATACCCGCGCGAATGCCTGCTGGTCGTGGGCCTGACCATGGGTGGCACCGTGGCGTTCTACACCTACACGACCTACATGCAGAAGTTCATGATCAACACCTCGGGCATCTCCAAGGACACCGTCGCCTGGATCAACTTCGTCGCACTGCTGGTCTTCGTGGTGCTGCAGCCGATCGCGGGCGGACTGTCCGACCGCATCGGTCGCCGCAAACTGCTCATCTTCTTCGGCGTCGCGGGCACCCTGCTGACGGTGCCGATCATGACCACCCTCGCCCACACCGCCAACCCGCTGGCCGCCTTCGGCCTGATGATGCTCGCGTTGGTGATCGTCACCGGCTACACCTCGATCAACTCGATCGTGAAGGCCGAACTGTTCCCGACCAAGATCCGCGCGCTCGGCGTAGGCCTGCCGTACGCGCTCACCGTCGCCATCTTCGGTGGCACCGCCGAGATGATCGCGTTGGCGCTGAAGAAGGCGGACCTCGAGTCGCTGTACTTCTTCTACGTCGCCGGATGTATCGGGATCTCGCTGCTCACGTACTACTTCATGCGGGAGACCTCGGCCGAGTCGACCATCGAAGCCGAACGCCAGGTCCACGCCGCCCCGGTGGAGCCGGAACGGACGATGGCCGCCGTGCGTGGCTGACCGTGCGGTACACGCGCCGATCCAGGCCCTGTGGGAGGATCGGCGCGTGCGGCTTGCGGTGGTCGAAGACGACGACGGAGTGGGCGACGCCCTGGTGGAGGCGCTCACCGCACGCGGCTACCGCGCCGAGCGCATGCGCCGCGGCGCCGACCTGCTCATCGCCCACCGCGACTACGACGCCGTCCTCCTCGACCTCGGCCTGCCGGACGCCGACGGACTGCAGGTACTTCGGCAACTGCGCGAGGTGAGCGCCGTGCCGGTGCTGATCCTGACCGCTCGCAGCGACGAACGGTCCATCGTGCGCGGGCTGCGGGGCGGGGCCGACGACTATGTGGTGAAACCACCGCGGATCGCGGAGCTGATGGCGCGGCTCGAGACGGTGCTGCGGCGGGCCGCCGCCGTCGCCAACCAGAGCAGAACCGAAGTCGTCACCGGGGACGTGCGCGTCGACCTGCGCGCCCGCACGGTCGAGGTGGGCGGAACCCCGGTCTCGCTCACCCAGAAGGAATTCGAGCTGGTCGAGGCGCTCGTGGAGCGACCGGGTGCGGCGGTGAGCAGGCAGCAGCTGATGGACCGTATCTGGGGCGACGCGTTCGTCGCGGTCTCCCGCTCTCTCGATGTCCACATGACCGGGTTGCGCGCCAAACTGAACCGGCCGGGACTGATCACCACCATTCGCGGCTACGGGTATCGGTGGGGGCAGTGATCACCGGAGGACGCGCGTGCGCCGCCGACTGCTGATCGTGCTCACCGTGTTCGCCGCGCTGGCGGTGCTGGCCTTCGCGGTGCCGCTGTCACTCACCGCCGCCACCAGCCGAACCCAGCAACTGGTCCTCGGCCGTTCCGGCGATGCCGACCGTTTCGCCACCCTCGCCGACGGCGCCGGTTCCCCCGACGGCGTGCGCGCGCTCGCCGACGAAGTGCACCGCTATCACGAGCTGTACGGCGAGAACGTGCTCGTCGTCGACGCGCGGGGCTCGCCGATCGTCAATGCCGGTGTGGCGGTGACCGATTCGCGCATCAGCGCGGCGCTGGCGGCGGCGCGGCGCAACCAGCGTCCCCAGCACCAGGATCGGCTCACGCCGTGGAGTGCACCGGTCATGCTCGTCGCGCGCCCTGTCGGCACCGGTGTGCAGGTGAACGGGGCCGTCGTGATCGAGGCGTCGACCGCGGCGGCTCGTGCCGCGATCGCCAGGACCTGGGCTGTGATCGCGGTCGGCGGGTTGGGCGCGATGATCGGGTTCGTGCTGTTGGCGCTCGTTCTGAGCCGCTGGGTGCTGCGTCCGCTGGCCGCGATGTCGGACGCCGTCGCCGAGCTCACCGCCACCCTGCCCAAACCGCGTGGGCGCGCACCGATCACCAGGAACTACGGTGGTCCGCCCGAGGTTCGGGCCTTGGCCGAGTCTGTCGACGCCATGGCTACCGCGGTCGGCGACTCCGCCGACGCGCAACGTCAACTCGTCGCCGATACCGCACACGCCATGCGTAATCCCCTGGCTGCCTTGATGATTCGACTGGACTCACTCGAGTTCGCCGTGCCCGACACTGCGTCGGCGACTTTTCGCGGCGCCACCGCGGAGGTGGAACGGTTGACCGCGCTGCTGGATGATCTGCTGGAACTGGCCGTGGCGGAAGCACCCGCGTCGTTCGGGACCGCGGCTTCCGAGGAGGAACAGTGCGATCCGGCGCAAGTCGTCGCCGACCGCATCGATGCGTGGGTGTCGGCGTTCCAGGAGGCGGGCGTTCAGTTGGCTGCGGTCCCACGGTCGGCTCCTCGCGTTCAGCCGCTGGATTCGAGTGGTGCGTCCGGTGGGACCAGCGTGACCGCATCTTGTGTTTCCTCGTCGCAAGGCAGCGGCGAGATCAGCTCGGCCGCTACGCACGACCCACCGCCAGACGACAGCGGGGCGATCAACTCGGCCGCAGCGCACATTCCACCGTCGAACGACAACGGCGCGATCGACTCGGCGACTGCGCACCTTTCGCCATTGGACGACATCGGCGCGATCGACTCGGACGCCGCTCGGGTTTCGGCACCAGGCGGCGGGGCGGTGTCCGCGGCGATCAGTTCGGCGGCGCTGGCGCAGATTCTCGATGTGGCGCTGAGCAATTCCTGCCGATACGCGGGTGCCGGAGCACACACCCACGTCACCATCGAGGCCGAGCAGGGCTGGGTGACGGTGCGGGTCGCCGACGACGGGATCGGTGTCGCACCGGAGGAACTCGACAAACTCACCACCCGCTTCTTCCGCGGCACCACGTCTGTCCCGGGCGGTACCGGGCTCGGACTCTCGATCGCGCAGGCATTGGCCAGAGCGCACGGTGGCGAGCTGGCCGTGGAGGCGGTGCGGCCACACGGACTCGCCGTGGCGATCCGGCTACCGGCGGTGCTTCGATGAGCGGCGCCGTGCTGAGCAGGCACTGTCCGATGCGGGCGGTGACCCGGTGAGCGGCGCGGTGCCGATGACGCGTCGTCGGATGCTCGCGCTGACAGCGCTCGCCTCGGCGGCGCTCTTCGGCTGTGGCACGGGCGACCGGTCGACAGTGCGCTTGGCCTCCGGCGAGGACGGCGGCTTCTATTTCGCCTTCGCCCGACTACTGGCAGACGCGGCCGCGAAGGAAACCGACCACGTCCGGATCGAGCCGGTGGAAACCGCGGGCTCCCAACAGAATCTGCGGATGATCGCCGACGGCGAGGTCGAAACCGCACTGGCACTGGCGGATTCGGTCGGCGACTTCGGCGGCCGGGTACTGGCATTGGGCCGCGTGTACGAGAACTACCTGCAGTTGGCGGTTCGTGCCGACAGCGGCATCGAACAGGTAGCCGACCTGCGTGGAAGACGGGTGAACCTCGGCGCGGCCGGTTCGGGTGCCGCGGTGACCGGTGCGCGTCTCCTGACCGCGGCAGGCCTGGCCCCGGCCGCCGATGTGGTGATCGAACACCGTCCCCTGCGCGAGGCCACCCGGGCATTGACCGACGGCGACATCGACGCCTTGCTGTGGGCAGGCGGCGTACCGACCGCCGCCCTCACCGTGCCCGATCCGATGCGGCTGCTCGACCTCGGCGCACTGGTCGCACCGATGCGCGCGGAGTACGGCCCCGTCTACGACCACGTCGCCATCCCCGCCGACGCCTACCCGGGCAGCCCCGCCGTCCACACCATCGGCGTCACCAACCTGCTCCTCGCCACCGCGACCCTGCCCGACGAAACAGCCGCCGCCATCGTCGAACTCCTCCTCTGGCACGCCGATGCCCTGGTCCCCGCCGAGGCCGCGGGCACCCAATTCCTCGACGGCCGTTTCCTCATCGGCACCGGCACCGTCCCCCTGCACCCCGCCGCCGCCGAGGTCTACCGCCGCTGGCACGGCTGACCGGGTGCCGCGATGCTTTGCAGGGCGCGCATCCTCGCGGCGGGACCGACGAGAGCCGAGGGAGGATCTTCGACTCGTCGGTGATCGCGACGGACTTGTCGAACCGCCCCACCCCAGCCACCGGGCCGGCGGTCCGTGACAGGGCCGCCGTCGCCGCTGCCGGCCGAACGAATCCCGAACCGTCCGCGGCGGACCGATAGGGTCAGCGCGCTCCGGGTATCGCGTCGGCGAGCTGATCGGCCGCGTCCAGTGCCAACCCGAAGATGTCGGCGGGCAGGGTTCGGCCGTGGCAGACGGCGATATCGCAGCCGGCGTAGGCGCCGGTGCCCAGCAGGATCGCCGAGAGGTTCTGCGCGTCGAGCAGCAGCGCGCGTTCCTCCGGTGTCGCGCCGGTCCGATGGATCGGGTCGGGCGCGATGTTCGGGTCATCGAGGGGGTCCGGCTGGTTCTCGACGGCGGTGACGATCCGGTGGAACAGCATTCGATTGTCGGGATTGCTTGTGCCGGTGAGGAACCCTGTGAGATTGTTCGGATCGATGGTCGCGGGTACGCCGAGCCGGACGATTACCAGGTCACGGCTGGGAATCACCACGGCCAACTGGCCGAGGGCGCCGGAGAAGGCGATCGTGTCGTGTGGGAGGCCGGGGAACAGTCGATGGTTGTAGTGGGCGGGCACCGGCACGTTCACTCCGCGGAAGGTCTCTCCTGCGTTCAGCCACAACAGGAAGCCGTACCCGCCGTTGGCCGCGGTCGGCGTGGCGGCCTGGCGCAGGTAGCCGGCGTCGATCAGCCGGTTGCCCGCCCATTCGCCCTGTTGCAGAACGAGTCGCGCGATCCGGGCCAGGTCGGCGGGGCGCATCGCCAGACCACCGGCGACGGCGGTGGTGGCGTCGCGATCACGCAGCCACACCCAGTGATCGCGGGGAATACCCAACGGGCCCATCAGTTCTCGCTGCACGAAGTCCTGATAGTCCAGGCCGGTGGTGATCTCGATGATGCGTGGGAGCAGGCCGAGCACCGCCTGCGCGTACTGGAAGGTGGTGCCCGGTTCGTAGTCGATCGGGGCCGCCAGGATTCGGTCGACGGTGCTGGTGGCGATCGACGCGACGTCGACGGGCCAGGAGAAGTGCAGGCCGGTGGTCTGCGTGAGGACCTGGCGCGCCGTGATCCGCGCGTGCGCGGGGTCGGCTGTGGGGAAGAACCGGCCGATCGGGTCGTCGAGCCCGAAGTGACCGAGGGTCACCGCCCGACCGACCGCGATGGCGGTGACCCCTTTGCTCGCGCTGAACAGCGGCATCGGCAGGTCGCCGGTCGGAGCGTGGTCGGCCACCAGGCAGCCGTGCCGGTAGACCTGGATGGCGTGGGCCTTCGCACCGATGCCGAAATCGATCGCGGCGGCCAGCGCGGCCGCGTCCATGCCGACCTCGGCGGCGGCGCGCCGTTCGGGTACGGCACCGGGTGCGGGCTCTACGCACCGGGTCTGCGCCTGCGCGGTTGGCGGGTGGACCACCGCGGGACTCAGCGCCAGCGCGGCGGCGAGTACGACCATGCCCAATCGGGACGACATGAACAAGACCTCCAGGGGTGACGCGGCCCTGAAGGCCGGTCGTCGATCGATGGGTCAGACCCGGGCGGCGACGAAGGCCGCGGCTTCCTGGGCGTACCCCTGGTATTGCAGGTGGACGTTCCAGTCCGCTCCCTGTGGGTCGCACACCGGGTCGTTGTCGTTGCACACGTCGTAGGTGCGATCGGCGTACACGCCGGTGACCTCACGTCCCACCCCGCGAACAGGGTTGCCGAACAACAGGATCGCCGCGATCCTCGGTGCCAGTTCGGCGGGCAGGGTGGCCACGATCGGGCCGCCGACCCGGGCGCCCTCGCTGCTGATCCCGATCGAGTTGTCCACCACGTTGGCGCCCTGGGAGTAGCCGACGAGCACGAACTTCTGGGCCGGGCAGGCCGCTGCCCGTTCGACCACATGATCGACCAGGTCGCGGTTACCTGCTTGCACGGAGGCGGGCTGGTCGTAACCGGCCGGGTACTGCACCCGGTAGGCGTTCGTCGACTGTGACAAGGCGGCATCGATGGCCGCGTAGACCGGGTTGCCGACCACGGAGCCCAGCCAGTACTGGCTCCACAGGCCGCCGGGTTCGTTGGTTCCGCGCGCGGCGACGACGTGCACGTCTACGCAGCCCGCCGCCTGGGCGGGAGCGGTACCCACCACGGTGGTCATGGTGCCCGCCAGTACGGCGGCGGAAAGTGCCAGGCCCACGCGGGCGCGGATGTCGATCACGGCTCGTCCTTCGCATCGGTCGTCGATGGTCGAGAGCGTATGCGGACCGACCCGGGCCGATCGGTGCACGGCACGCGCTTTTGGCCCGGTTCACACCGAATGCGACGACCACGCCACCGTTCGGTCACCGATTTCCAGGGGCCGTCGGCTCAGCTGCAGCAGTTGGGGTCGAGCACCGTGCACAGCGCGGACAGCGCCTCGCGGCGTGCCCGGTGGAAGGTGTTCATCCCGCGTCGCTCGGATTCGACGAGACCGGCCTTACGCAACTGCCCGAGATGATGCGAGACGGTCGACTCGCTCAGCTCGACGGCACCGGCCAGGTCACCACCATTGCTCTCCCCTGCCGGAGTGGTGAGCAGCAATGACAGCAGTTTCACCCGTACCGGGTCGGCGATGGCCTTGAGCCGCAACGCCACCTCCAGCGCGGCGGCATCGTCGACCGGTGCCGCCGCCACGGGTGCGCAGCAGACGGGAGCGGACATATCGATCACGGGTAGCGCCTTGGGCATGTCGACGACTCTACGCTCGGTATTGACATATGTCGAAAAGGTGAGCACACTCGAGCTCGCAAGTTCTTCGACATATGTCTCACAAGCGGAGGTTCGATCATGTCCCGAATTCAACTGGCCCTCAATGTCGACGATCTCGACCAGGCCGTGCGTTTCTACTCGACCCTGTTCGCCACCGAGCCGGCCAAGCGCAAGCCCGGCTACGCCAACTTCGCCGTCACCGACCCGCCGCTCAAGCTGGTGCTGATCGAGAACGCGGGCAAGGGCGGCAGCCTCAACCACCTCGGCGTGGAGGTCGAGTCGTCCGAGCAGGTGCACGGCGAGATCGCGCGCCTGTCGCAAGCGGGGTTGTTCACCGAGGAGCAGATCGCCACGACCTGTTGCTTCGCCACCCAGGACAAGGCGTGGGTGAGCGCGCCCGACGCCGAGCGGTGGGAGGTCTACACCATCCTGGCCGACAGCGAAACCTTCGGTAGCGCACCGCAACTCGCCGAAGTGGAGCAGGGCGACGCGTGCTGCGGCACTGCAGCGGAGGCCGAGGCGGAAGGCGCCTGCTGCGGCACCGAGGCCAAGCAGAAGGCGGTGGCGTCGGGCGCGAGTTGCTGCAGCTGACGAGTCGGCCCGGTGCGAGAATGCCTGAGCCGGGCCAGAACTCGATGTTCCGCGGAGTTGACGCGTCCGAAAGAGTGAGTGTACAGTCACTCACATGAGCAAGAGCGGAGCAACACTCTCCCGGTCCGACATCCGCCGCGACGCCGTGGTCGACGCCGCGATCGTCGAGTTCGCTCGCACCGGCTACCACGGCACCCCGATCAGCACGGTCGCGGCGACGGCACAGATCTCCCCTGCCTATGTATTCAAGCTGTTCCCCGGCAAGGTCGCCCTGTTCGTCGCCGCGCTCGAGCGGTGCTTCGACCGGATCGCGGCGGCCATGTCGGCCGGTGCGGCACAGTCGGCCGGCGACAGCCCCGAGCAGATCCTCTACGACATGGGCGGCGCCTATGCGCAGTTGATCAGCGATCGGAGCCTGCTCATGCTGCAGGTCCACGCCCAATCGGTGGCCGAGGTGCCCGAGATCGGCGCGGCGATGCGCGCCGGGCTCGCCCGGATCACCGAACTCGCCAAACACCGCTCCGGCGCCGCGGACGAGCACGTCCAGCGGTTCATCGCCTTCGGCCAGCTCTGCCACCTCATCACCACCCTCGGCCTCGACGGTGACGACAGCCCGTGGGCGAGGATCGTCACCGCGGGCATCCGGCACCCCGACGCCGGCTGACCAAACCGATGCCCCCTCGCGGGGCATTTTTTCGACCCATCGAGTGATTGACCAGTCACACACTAGGAGAATCATGTCTGTCATCGCCACCGAAATCGTCCTGCCCGATCGGGTCGATCCCGATGGTCTGCTGGTGACCCGGCGTCCGTTGCCCGACCCCGGTCCCGGTCAGGCCGTGGTCGCGGTCGAGGCGAGCGGTGTCTCGTTCGCCGAGCAGCAGATGCGGCGCGGCAAGTACTACGACCAGCCGCCCTTCCCCTTCGTTCCCGGTTACGACCTGGTCGGTACCGTCCTCGCGGTCGGTGCCGGTGTCGAGCCGGACATGGTCGGCCGCCGGGTCGCCGCACTGACCAAGATCGGCGGGTGGAGCAGTCACGCCGTGCTCGATGCCGCCGATCTCGTCGCGGTGCCCGACGGGCTCGCTGCCGATGCGGCGGAAACCTTTGTCGTCAACGGCATCACGGCCTGGGAGATGTTGTTCCGCATCGCGAAGGCGCGCACCGGGCAGACGGTGCTGGTGCACGGCGCCAACGGGGGCGTCGGCTCGACACTGGTGCAGCTGGCCCGCGCGGAGGGCATTCAGGTCATCGGCACGTCGTCGGCGCGTCATGCCGAGGCTGTGCGTGCGCTCGGCGCCACCTGGGTGGACTATCGCGGTGATGTGGGTCAGCAGGTCCGGGCGCTGGCACCCGGTGGCGTGGACGCGGTGTTCGACCATATCGGCGGCCCGGGGATCGCGGATTCGTTCGCGCTGCTCGCGCCCGGTGGCACCCTGGTGTCCTACGGCACCGCGTCGACCAAGGACGACGAGGGCAATTCGCGGCTTCCGGTCCTGCGGTTGCTCGTCCGGTTGCTGGTGTGGAACGCGTTGCCCAACAAGCGCAATGCGCATTTCTTCAATCTGTGGGCGGGCAAGCGCGATCTGCCGCGTTTCCGTGCCCGCATCGCCGAGGACCTGTCGGACGTTTTCGATCTCGCCGCGCGCGGTGTGCTGCGCGCGCAGATCGGTGCGCGCGTGCCGCTGTCGGAGGCCGGGCGAGCGATGCGGCTGGCCGAATCGCGCACCGTCGTCGGCAAAGTCGTCCTGGTCGCCGACACCGAGTCCTGAAATCCCCCACTGATCCTGGAGAAATTGCGATGTCCGCTCTGCGTGTTCTGCTCGACAACCGTCCGTCCTACCTCAGTTTCGGTGCCGCGTGGCTGCTCGGGCACGGCGCTTACGCCGTATCCCACGGTGATTCACCGCTCGTGCGGCTGCCCGCCGCGGTGCCGGGCGCACTGCTGGTCGGTGGCCTGCTGATCGCGATGGTGGTGACCAGTGTGGTCACGATGCGCGCCAAGCGCGGCGCCACCGGGGCCGAGGCGGTGGTCGGCAATCTGCTCGCCGCGTCGTGGCTGGTGGGTTTCGGAGCACTGTTCTTCGTCATCACGGCGCTGAGTTCGGCGCTGGCCGACGACAACGTGCGAATGCTGCTGTGGCCCACGGGTTCCGGACTCGTCGTCGGCCTGCTGTATCTCGCCGGCGGTGCCGCTTACCGTGACGTGTTGCAGTACGCGCTCGGTGCGTGGCTGGCATTGACGTCCTCGGCGGCGCTGTTCCTGACGGGTGCGAGCCCGTATTGGGTGCTGGCGCTGGCCGGTGGTGGCAGTTACCTGGTCGCGGCCGCACTCGAACCCCGTCGCCGCGCTGTCGCTGCTTGAATCAGCGTTCGGCCGTCGTCGAGCCCGGCTCGGCGGCGGTTCGCCGCGTTTCCCTTCCCCTTCTCACTGTATACACGATCGCGGCCGCTCATGAGACATCGAAATGTGGTCCATAATCGCTCGCGTACTGCTGAAATCGCAGGTGAGGAGCGGGTTATGGGTGTTGTTCTCGAGTTCGGGCAAATCGACCGTTCGCAGGTGGGAATCGTCGGGGGCAAGGGTGCGAACCTGGGTGAGCTGGCGCGCATCGAGGGAGTGCGGGTGCCCGAGGGGTTCTGTGTGACGACCGAGGCGTTCGATCGGGCACTGGCGGGCGCGTCGGCGGTCCGGGAACGGATCGGCGAACTGGCGGCCCTTTCGCCCGACGACCGGGCCGGGATCGCCGCGGCAAGTGCGGCGATCCGCGAGGCTGTCGAGGAACTGCCGGTGCCCGAGGACGTGGCGGCCGAGATCGTCGCCGCGCATGCCCGGCTCGGCACCGACGCCGCGTACGCGGTGCGTTCCAGCGCCACGGCCGAGGATCTGCCGACCGCGTCGTTCGCCGGTCAGCAGGACACCTACCTGAATGTGATCGGTGCGGCGGCGGTGCTCGATCATGTCCGCCGGTGCTGGGCGTCGCTGTTCACCGACCGGGCGGTGACCTACCGTCTGCGAAACGGGTTCGACAGCAGCATGATCCGGATGGCGGTCGTGGTGCAGCGGATGGTGTTTCCGCGTGCGTCGGGCATTCTGATGACGGCCGACCCGGTGACCTCGGATCGGACCGTCGTCTCCATCGACGCCGGTTTCGGTCTCGGTGAAGCACTGGTTTCCGGTCTGGTGAACGCCGATGTGTACAAGGTGCGCGACGGGGAGATCAGCAAGACCATCGCCACCAAGAAGATCGCCGTCGAACCGGTGGGCTCGGGCGGCACCGAGGTGCGCGATATCGACGAGGATCGCCGTAACGAACCCGTCCTCTCGGATGCCGAGGTGCTGCGACTGGCCGAACTGGGCCGGCGCATCGAGGCGCACTTCGGCTCGCCCCAGGACATCGAGTGGTGTCTCGACGACGAGATCCGCCTCGTGCAGAGCAGGCCGATCACCACCCTGTTCCCGATTCCCGAGGCGGCCGACGACGCCCACCGCGTGTATGTGTCGGTGGGTCATCAGCAGATGATGACCGACGCCATGAAACCACTCGGGATTTCGCTGTGGCAGCTCACCAGTCACGCGGCGATGCGGGACGCGGGCGGGCGGTTGTTCGTCGATGTCACCGAGCGGTTGGCCTCGCCGACGGCCGGCCCCGCGCTGGCCGAGGCGCTCGGGAAGTCCGATCCCCTGATGGGCGACGCGCTGCGCACCGTGCTCGAGCGCGGCTTCGTTCCCGTTGTGCCGCAGACCGATCCGGTTGCCGTGCCACCCGCACCCGCCCCGATCGACACCGACCCGGCGATCGTCGACGAACTGATCGCCGACTGCGAAACCTCGCTCGCCGTGCTGAAACGCGACATCGCCCCCTTGTCCGGGTCGGCCCTGCTCGATTTCATCCACGCCGATATCGCGGAATTGCGCCGAGTGCTGTTCTCCCCGCGCGGATTGCAGATCATCACGGCCGCCATGGAGGCGACCGAATGGCTCAACGACCGCCTGGGCGAATGGCTCGGGGAGAAGAACGCCGCCGATGCGCTCACCCAGTCGGTGCCGGGCAATGTGACCTCGGAAATGGGGTTGGCGTTGCTCGATGTCGCCGATGCCATCCGCCCGCATCCGCAGGTGATCGAGTATCTGCGTGCGGTCGAGGAGAGCGGCACGAACGATTTCCTCGGTGAACTCGAGCAGCGTTCGGGCGGCCCGGCGGCTCGGGTCGCCATCACCGAATTCCTCGACAGATACGGCATGCGGTGCGTCGGCGAAATCGACATCACCCGGACACGGTGGAGCGAGGACCCGACCACTCTCGTGCCGACCATCCTCGGCAATGTGCGCAACTTCGGAAACGGCGCGGGCACAGAACGTTTCGAAGACGGTTTGCGCGACGCCGAAGCGCAGCGGGCACGGATCCTGCGGGAATTGCGTGCGCTGCCGGACGGGGAGAGCAAGGCCTCCGAAACCGAGCGGATGATCGATCGGGTCCGCACTTTCGCCGGTTACCGGGAGTACCCGAAGTACGGCATGGTCAGCCGCTATTTCGTGTACAAGCAGGCATTGTCGCGTGAAGCGGGGCGACTCGTGGCGGCCGGTGTACTCCAGGAACCCGACGACATCTACTACCTGCGGTTCGACGAACTGCGTGAGGTGGTGCGCGTCCAGCAGGCGGACCAGGCCCTCGTCGCCCAGCGCAGAGATGCGTTCGATATCTTCCGGACGCTCAGTGCGCCAAGGGTTCTCACCTCCGACGGTGAGGCGGTGACCGGGGCGTATCGGCGCGAGGACCTGCCCGAGGGCGCTCTGCCGGGGATGGCGGTCTCGGCGGGAACGATCGAAGGGCGAGCCCGGGTGGTCCTCGACATCGGTCAGGCCGATCTGGAAGCGGGCGACATTCTCGTCACCGCCTACACCGACCCCAGCTGGACACCGCTGTTCGTCGGTATCGCCGGCCTGGTCACCGAAGTGGGCGGCCTGATGACCCACGGCGCGGTCATCGCCCGCGAATACGGGCTACCCGCCGTGGTCGGGGTGGAACACGCGACCGACCTGATCCGCGACGGGCAGCGCATCCGGGTGAACGGCGCCGACGGCTATGTCGAAATCCTGACCTAGCCGTCGGCGAGACGCACGTTCTCGGCCGCCGCGGTGACGTGCAGACCGTCGGCGGCCGGGGTGATCGCGGTGATATGCGCCCCGAGCGGCAGGCTCTGCAACGGAACGACGAAGGTCAGGCTCCGCTGGATCAGGCCGAGAGAAATCGTCGGACCCCCGGCCGCGTGGCGCACGGACACGGGTGTCACCTCGATGCCGTCGGCGGTCGGTGCGACGGTGACGATGACCGTGGCGGGCACCATGATCCCGGCGACCGGGAACCGGCCCGCCACGCTCAAACCGTCCGACCCGAATTCGATGGAGTCGACGTCGTCGGGAGCGAACCCCCGTACGACGTCGTAGGGAACGACAGCCGTCGCCGTGGCCGTCGCCGCCACCAGGTTCGAGGTCCGGTTGCCGAGCACATCACCCAGCGGTGCGGACACATCGCGCAGGGTGACATCGAGGTCGCGCACGGTGATGTCGTCGCCGGTCCAGTCGCCTACCGCGATGTCGATGACCGGGTACCGGCCGTCGAGCGCCTGGGTGAGGAACGGGAAACCACGGATGTCGACACCGGGCTGTCGCGTGAGCTGGTATTCGGCGGCGATCTGGCGTCCGATCGCGTTCTGTGCCAGCACGAGCGCGACCCGATCGCCTACCACCAGTGCGATCGCCGCCACGATCAGCAACGTCAACAACGTGCGCACGCCCAATCCCTTCGCCGCACCGGTGTAGCCAGTGGTCGCCCATGCTACGGCGCGGGCGCCTGTTCGTCCGGCCCGATTGGACCGCGACGCAGTGGGTATTGCCGTCCACACGCAGTCCATCGGAGGGAAGGATCGACCATGGCGTACCCCGCCCACCAACGCTCCCCCATGTCGCGCCGCACCGGGCGCGAATTCCCCGACCACGCCCGAACCACCCGCAGCCACGCCGGTGAAGGCCTGGAGGACGGGTACAACTTCCCCGGCATCATCCTGTGCGCGATGGCCGTGATCGCCCTCGGCCTGTGCCTGACGGCCGCCGGATACGGCTTCGCGGGCTGGGGTGCCATCGCCGCCGTGGCCGCCGCGACGCTGGCCGTCGCGGGTGTCGCCTGGTTGCTGCTGGAACACCGACGCGTGAAGTCCAAGGAAGGCCTGAATCTCACCGATCAACGCGGTCACTAGCCGAGCCGCGCTCGACGCCCCCGGCCTGTGTCAGGTCGGGGGCGTTTTCCTGTGCGGCCCCCGCGACGCTCGGGGGTAGCGTCGGCGTCATGGCCGACGACCACCGGATGGGCAGCGGTTCGGACACGATCCACGACGAGCACCACGACATGTCTTCGGGTCATCACGGCGACCACGTGGCCATGTTCCGGCGGTTGTTCTGGGTGATGCTGGCCTTGGCCGTGCCGGTGGTCGCCGCCGACATGATGTTCGCCGAACTCGTCGGCTACACCGTGCCGACGGGGTTGCGGTGGGTGTCGCCGGTCCTCGGCACCGTCATGTATTTCTGGGGCGGCCGACCGTTCCTCACCGGGGCCGTCGACGAGATCCGGGCGCGCAAACCCGCCATGATGCTGCTGATCTCGCTGGCCATCACCGTGGCCTTCCTCGCGTCCTGGGGCTCGACGCTCGGCGTGCTGCACCACGAGCTCGACTACTGGTGGGAACTGGCGCTGCTGATCGTGATCATGCTGCTCGGGCACTGGATCGAGATGCGCTCGCTCGGGCAGGCCTCGAGCGCGCTGGAATCGCTGGCCGCGCTGCTGCCCGACGAGGCCGAACGCGTCCGCGACGACGGCTCGACCGACACCGTCCGGGTCGACGAACTGCGCACCGGTGACCGCGTCGTCGTGCGACCGGGCAGTCGGGTGCCCGCCGACGGGCTCGTCGAGTCGGGCAGTGCCGATGTCGACGAGTCCATGATCACCGGCGAATCCCGGCCCGTGCGCCGTGAAGCGGGCGACAAGGTCGTCGCGGGCACGGTCACCACCGATTCGGCACTGCGGGTACGCGTCACCGCCGTCGGTGCCGATACCGCCCTCGCCGGCATCCAGCGACTGGTCGCCGAAGCCCAGAATTCCTCCTCCCGCGCCCAGGTACTCGCCGATCGGGCGGCGGGCTGGCTGTTCTGGTTCGCCGCCGGGTCCGCCGCGATCACGGCCGTCGTCTGGCTGGCGCTGGGCCGACCCGAGGATGCCGTCACCCGGACCATCACCGTGCTGGTCATCGCCTGCCCGCACGCGCTCGGCCTGGCGATTCCGCTCGTGGTGTCGATCGCCACCGAACGCGCCGCGAAAGCCGGAGTGCTCATCACCGATCGCCGTGCGCTCGAAGCGATGCGCACCGTCGATGCGATCCTGTTCGACAAGACCGGCACCCTCACGCGTGGCGCGCCCGCTGTCGTCGGTGCCACCGCCACCCGGTCCGGCCTCGCGGACGACGAAGTTCTCGCCTTGGCCGCGGCCGCCGAATCCGAGAGCGAGCATCCGCTCGGACGCGCCATCGTCGACACCGCGACCGAACGCGGTATCCACGTCCCCGCCGCCACGGAGTTCACCGCTCACAACGGTGTGGGTGTGCGTGCGACGGTCGACGGTTCGACGATCGAGGTCGGCGGTCCAGCCCTCCTGCACCGCCACCACCTCGAGCCCGCCGAGGCCACCGCCCGCTGGTCCGCGCAGGGGTCGACGGTGCTGCACGTACTGCGCGACGGCGAGCTGATCGGCGCGCTCGCCCTGGCCGACGAGGTGCGCCCCGAATCCGCGCAGGCGATCCAGGCGCTGCATCGCCGGGGCATCCACGTCGCCATGATCACCGGTGACGCCGAACCGGTGGCGCGCGCTGTCGCCGAGCAGCTCGATATCGACCAGGTGTTCGCCGGGGTCCTGCCGAAGGACAAGGGCGACAAGGTGCGTTCGCTGCAGGAGGCCGGGCACACCGTGGCCATGGTCGGTGACGGTGTCAACGACGCGCCAGCCCTCGCGCAGGCCGATGTGGGTATCGCGATCGGCGCGGGCACCGACGTGGCCATCGCCTCCGCGGGTGTGGTCCTGGCCTCCGACGACCCGCGCGCGGTCGTCTCGGTGATCGAGCTGTCACAGGCCACCTACCGCAAGATGATCCAGAATCTGGTGTGGGCGGCGGGCTACAACATCATCGCCGTGCCGCTGGCCGCCGGTGTGCTCGCGCCGTGGGGTGTCACCATGCCGATGGAGGTCGGGGCGCTGCTCATGTCGGCGTCCACGATCGTGGTCGCGCTGAACGCTCAGTTGTTGCGACGCATCGACCTCGACCCGGCCACCGTGGTGCGGGAGTGAGCATTCATCCGATGGCGAAGGCGACGAAGAAGCCAGCCGCCGTCGCCATTCCGACCCACCAGCCGCCCTCCCGATAGGCCTCCGGCACAAGGGAATCGGCGAGCATCGCGATCGTCGCACCGCCCGCGAAAGCCTGCACCGCGCTGATGGCGGTGCCGGAGATGGTGTCGGCCAGCGCGTTGCCGAGCACGGTGACCCCGACGAGCACGGCCGAGGTGACCGCCCACAGGCCGAACGTGCGGCCCGGTGAGAATCCGTGCTGGTCGCGCAGGAACGCGACCGCGCTCACCGCTTCGGGCACGTTGCCCACCGCGATGGCGACCAACAGCACCAGCCCCCCACCCCCGACCAACGACACACCCAGCGCCGTGTTCTCGGGAATTCCGTCGAGCACCGTACCGAGCAACAGCGCCCACCCGATCGCGGCCCCGCCCAGCTTGTTCTCGATCAGATGGTCGGCGACCACATACATCCCGGCGCCCGCGAACAGCGCGATTCCCGCGATCACCGCCCCGTCGCGCCGGAACGCGGGCGCGAACAACTCCTCCGACACCGCCGCGATCATCGTTCCCGCGCCGAACGCCATCAGGGTCGCCAGCACCGGCCGAGGCAGCGTCCACCGCACGCCGATCGCCACCCCGATCATCAGCGGAACCACGGTTCCCAGCCCGTAGAGCAGCGCAGTCAGCATGCGCAGAGCCTATCGAGACAGTGGCCGCCGCCGGGGTTCATGGCGCGTGGCGCGTTCGGCGAGGACACTTGGGAACAAATACGCCGATGTTCCGAGGAGGACTGATCATGGCGGATGACAGGCCATTCGATGCCGATGATTTCGAACGGGTGCTGCGTGGGGCGAGCGATGAGATCCGCGGATTGATCGGGAAGGCGGGGGGATTCCTGGATCAGTCGGTGCTGAATTCGCTGTTCGGGCAGTTCACCGGGCCCCAGCAGGCGTCCGAGCCCGAGACCACCGGGGACACCGGGGGCGGGGTGTGGGCGATCTACACCATCGATGAGGACGGGCAGGCGCGGGTGGATCAGGTGTTTCCGAGCGAGCTCGAGGCGCTGCGGGCGCATCGCGACAACACCGATGAGCATCGTCGGGTGCGTTTTCTGCCCTACGGGGTTCCGGTCAGCGTGCTCGACGCGCCCTGACCTTATTCGGTTCCCTTGCCGCCCTTACCTTTTCCCTTCCCTTTGCCTTTACCTTTCCCCTTGCCCTCACCTTTTCCGCCGGGCTCCTTCTCGTCGTCGACGACGGTCCCCTCGTCTTGGGCGGCGACGACCGGGGGCTGGACGGGTTGGACAGGATGGGCGCTCGCCGCACCCCCTGCCAGCAGGACCGTGAGAACTCCGACCGCCGCGGCGGTGGCGAAAGTGTGAGTCGACAACGTGAGCCCCTTCTCGTGGTGGAAAGTGCTACCTCTGCGATCAACCGGTCCAGCGTAACCGCTCGCCGGTCAGCTGTTCGGCAGGACGGCGTGGAGGAATCCCCGCGCATCGGCGGCCGCGGCGTCGAGCAGGGTGAAGTGGTCCGCGCCGGGGTGCAGCGTCAACCGGCTGTCGGCGCCGTCGGCGCGCAGTTGCTCCTGGAGCAACACGGTCGTCGGCGCAGGTTGCACGGTGTCGATGCCGCCCTGCAGGAGCAGCACCGGCCGCTGATGCCCGCTGGTCGGCGCGCTCAGGTAGTCGCCCAAGGCCGCGATCAGCGGCGAACCCGCCAGCGGCTCGGTGAAGAGCAGGCCCACCGGCTTGCCCGTCACAGCCTCCTCGAGCGCCGCGACGCAGCCTTCCCCGGCCCACGCGACGGCGAGCATCTGGCGGCCGTGTTCGCTCAGATAGTCGGTGACCCGCAGGTCGGGGCGGGCGTGGTCGAGTCCGGCCAGGATCATGACCAAGCGGGCGTGCAGGCCGTCGAGCCCGGGTAGGGCGGGGGTTTCCGGGCGGGCGAGCGCTCCGATGAGGTCTTCGACATTGCTGGTCGGGCCGTAGGCGACAGTTCCGCGTAGATCGGTGTCGGCGGCGTAGGTCGCCCACAGCTGGGCGGCCGCGAGCACGGATTGCCCGCCGATGGAATGGCCGGCCGCGACGAACGACCGTGACAAGGCGGGATCCACCGTGTGGGTGGCACGCACGATGTCGAGGACGGCATGACCGGCCGCCCTTTTCGCGAGGTACTCATAGGTGCCCGGCCCACCGAGACCGATGTAGTCGGTGGCTTCGACGGCGTACCCGTCCGCCAGATACGCCGACAGGTGCGATGTCTCGTCGAAGGTGTCGGCTACACCGTCGTTCAGGTTGGGTGCGCAGCCTTCGGTCATCCCGCTCGTGCCGTGCGCCCACGACACCACCGGCCACCCTCCGGCCGGTGGTGTGCCCGCGGGCACGTACACGGTGCCGCCGCTGACCTCGCCTTGCCCGTTGTGCCCCGTGGTCCGGTAGAGGATCCGGTATCCCTTGCCCGCGTGGGGAATCAGCTCGTCGGCCGCCAGCACACGCGACGACACGATCGACCCGGGCTCCGCCGGTGGTCCGGCGGTGGCATGGCCGGTGGTCGCCGCCGAAAAGACGAGCAGCGCAAGGAAGAACGGGTATCGCATCGGGATCGTCATACCACCGATCCTCGCCCCGATCTCCCGACCGGCGCGTCCACCGAAACCGGTAGCCGCCTACGCATCTCGACGTACTTCACCGACCTCAGCACTACGCCGGATCGACTACCCATCCACTCCTTCACACGTACGCGCGCCCCGCACGGCTCCCTTACGATCGCCACATGAGAGCGTGGATCGCACGCAGGCCGGCATGGGTTGTCGACCTGGTGCTCGCGGTGTTCGTCACCGCCGTGCAGGTGCAAAGCCTCGGTATCCCCCTCGGTGCCGAACCGGTATCGCGCCCGGTCACGGATCTGGGCGGTTCCGCCTACGCGCTGCTCGCCGCAAGCGGAGCCGCGCTGATACTGCGCCGCCGTCTGCCGGTGACCGTCTTCCTGCTGACCGGTGCGCTCAGCCTCGTCTACTTCGCCCTCGACTTCCCCGACCGGCTGTCGTGCCTGGCGCTTTTCGTCGCCACCTACACCCTCACCGCCCACGGAGAAGGCAGACGTCCGGTACAGATCGCGACGCTGGGCACCGTCGTGCTCGCGCTCGGCTGGCTGATCGCGGCGGCCGATGTGCGGCCCGACGTCGCGATCGGCTGGGTGTTCTTCCGTATCGGCGCCACGGTCATCAGCCTGACCCTCGGCACCTCGATGCGTTCGCGCCGGATCATCGCCGCCGACGCCCAGCTGCGCGCCGACCTCGCCGAGCGGCACCGTGAGGAGGAGGCGCGAGCCCGGGTCGACGCCGAACGGTTGCGGATCGCCCGCGAAGTACACGACACCGTCGCCCACGCCATCACCATCATCAATGTCCAATCCGGCGTCACCGCACACATTTTGGACAAACGCCCCGAACAAGCACGCGAGACGTTGCGGATCATCGAAGAGACCAGTTCCCGTGCGCTACGCGAAATGCGCGCGATTCTCGGTGTGCTCACCGGTGACGACCGGCGCGAACCCGCTCCCGGTCTGGATCGGCTCGACGGGCTGGTTGCGGTGGCCCGCGATGCCGGTCTCGACGTGGTCGTCGACCACGACCCGGCCCGCGCGTCGCTGCCGAGTGCCGTCGACTCCGCAGCGTTCCGCATTGTTCAGGAATCGATGACGAATGTGATCCGCCATGTCGGCCCCACGACCGTGCGCGTGCACGTGGAGCAGGGAGACGAAGAACTGCGCGTCCGCGTGACCGATTCAGGCGCAGGCGCGGTCGGCCACACCGACGGCACCGGACGCGGAATCATCGGCATGCGGGAACGTTGCGCGCTGCTCGGCGGCGAACTGTCGGCCGGTCCGCGTCCACAAGGCGGCTTCGAGGTGCTGGCCCGGCTGCCGTTGCACCCGGTCGGAGTGCACTCGTGACGATCAAAGTGCTTCTCGCCGACGACGAACGCCTGGTGCGTTCCGGATTCTGCGCCCTGCTCGACCTCGAGGACGACATCACCGTGGTCGGGGAAGCCGAGAACGGCTCGCAGGCCTGCGACGTCGCGTGCGCCACCCGGCCCGATGTCGTCCTCATGGACATCAGGATGCCCCGCCTCGACGGCATCGAGGCCACCCGCCGGATCGTCGCCACTGCGGGCCTCGAACAGGTCAGGGTTCTGATCCTCACCACTTACGACACCGACGAGAACGTTTTCGACGCCCTGCGAGCCGGCGCGGCGGGCTTCCTGCTCAAGGACGCCGGGCCCGCCGAACTCCTGCACGCCATCCGGGTCGTCGCGGCGGGCGACGCCCTGCTGGCCCCGCGCGTCACCCGCAGACTCATCGGCCATTTCACCGCGCGTCGCCGTGCCACCGAATCCGCGACCCACCGCCTCGCGGTCCTCACCGACCGGGAACGCGAAGTGCTCGCCCTGGTCGGCCGCGGCATGAGCAACGACGAAATCGGCGCCGCCCTGTTCGTCAGTCCCGCCACCGCCCGCACCCATGTGGGCCGGATGATGACGAAACTCGGTGCGCGCGACCGCGCCCAGCTCGTCGTCATCGCCTTCCAGACGGGCCTGACCAGCCCCGACGACTGAAGGGCCGTGTGCTTCCGGTCAGGAATGGTTGCGCAGGATCTCGACGATCGCGGTCTGGCCGAGCCGCTCCGCGTTCTCGAGCACCGTGCGGCCCTCGGCGTCGGGGATGTTCGGGTCGGCACCGGCATCGAGGAGAGCGGTGACCGTGTCCTGGTATTTCTGGGAGCCGTCGCCGTAGATCACGGCTTCCTGCAGAGCCGTCCAGCGGGGCGTGTTCACGTGGTCGACGTCGACACCCGCCTCGATCAGGATCCGGACCGTCGAGACGAATCCGTGCTCTGCCGCCGGGATCAGCGCGGTGCCGCCGTATCGGTTCAGGCTGCGCACGTCGGCACCGTGCGCGAGGGTCATCGTCAGGATCTCGTCGTAGCCTTCGGCGCCCGCGTACAGGTAGGCCGAATCCTGCATGTCGTCCTTGGCGTTGACGTCGGCACCCGCGTCGATCAGGACTCGTGCCGCGGCGGTGGCCTGATTCTTCACGGCCGTCACCAGCGGCGTGCGGCCCTCGTCGTCGCGCGCTTCCAGGGGTGCGCCGCGGTCGAGCAGTTCTCGCACGCGAACGCCGTCGTCGGCGGCCGCGGCCTCGTGCAGCGGTCCGGCGAGCGCGGGATCGGACGGTGCCGACGTCGGCGCACCGGTCGTACCCGCCGCGGTGGTCGTAGCCGCTGTGGTGGTGGTCTGCGTGGTCGACGGCGCGTCGGACCCGGTGGACGAGTCGGTCGAGCACGCGGTGGAGAGCACCGCCGTCCCGGCGAGCGCCAGCACAGCCATGCGGATCGAGGTGATCATGTGGAGCCTCCTTTGCCGAGCATCCGATACATCGGCGAGCCGACCTGCTCCGGCCCCGGTGGACAGGCTCGCCGGTCGAGTTCACGCCCCTGACCACCCACGATGGCTACGCTCGACGCTACGTCGACCGACGCGATACGAGCCATCAGCGGAAAGGTTACCCGTGAAGATCTCCCAGATCGCCTCCGTCATCACCGCCGCCGCCCTGATCGCCGTGCCCCTCGCGGGCTGCTCCGACGACAGTTCCGACACCGCCGCCACCACCTCGGCCGAGACCACTTCGGCGATGTCGACCTCGGCGGCGACCACCACCGCGAACTCGACGCGGACACCGTCGCAGATCCTGTCCGCGCACCCCTGGGAGACCACCGGCGCCGTCGACCAGGACGGCAACGAACTGCCGCTCACCGACGCGAACGTCCAGAACTACGTCGGCTTCGCCTATTTCGACGCCGACGGAACATTCGAGATGTACACCCTCGACGACAAGCCGAAGATGCACGGGGACTGGACTGTTTCCGCCGACGGCAAGACCCGCCATATCGTCGCGAAGAACGACGACGGCACGGTGATGTTCGAGCGCGACTCCGAGATCACCGAACTGACCGATTCGATGTTCACCTACCGCACCTACCCGGACCAGAACGACAAGTCGAAGTACGTCGACATCATCCACACACCTACCGACCACCCTGAACCGCAGCGGTAGTCCGGACAATCCGGACACATGCTTGTACCCCGGCGGCCACGGCTGCCACAATTGCTCAGCGGTTGCCGAGGTTTCTCCCTGATGCCGAAGGGGTAGTTCATGAGGCCGAATGCGAGATTTGCCGATGTGCCGAAGAAGCGTGGTCGGCATCGGAAGCGTTCGGCGGCACGGGTCGGTGCTTCCGCGGCATTCGTGACCGCGCTCGGCGTCGGCTGGCTCGAGGCGCAGAGCCTGTGTGCGGTGGCTTTGGCGGCGACGTCGGCGCTGATCGTGCCCGGCACCGGGACCAGCGACCCGTCTGTGGCACACGATTTCGAGAGCAACGCCTACCAGAACTTCATCGATCCCGGTGCGCAGGGCTGCACCGACAACACCTGCCCGGGTGTCGATTTCGTTCCGGTCCCCTACGACGCCTCGCTGTGGCCGGTGATCTCGTCCAAAGGGCCCGGGGCGTCGTCCGCGAAATGGGACACCTCGGTCGCGGGTGGGGTCGCCACGCTCGATCAGCTCACCCGCCGGCAGCTCGGCGCGCCGGGTACCGTGACCGTGTTCGGCTACTCGCAGGGTGCCACGGTCGCCAGTGCGGAAAAGGCAGCGTTGGCCGGGCTTTCGCCCGAGGACAAAGCGCGGTTGTCGTTCGTGCTGATCGCGAATCCGAACCGGCCCAACGGCGGAATCATCGAACGCCCGGTCCTTTTCGGTGGGATACCGGTCGCCGACATCACCTTCGGGCCACCGACACCCACCGACACCGGCATCGCGACCACCGACATCGCCATGCAGTACGACGGCATCTCCGATTTCCCGGCCTACCCGCTCAATGTGCTCGCCGACGCCAACGCGCTGCTCGGCACACTGCTCATCCACCCGTCCTACCTGCAGCCCAAGGGCAACGGCGCGGGAGGTGCGCCGAAGGCGGGCGCCGCGATCTACGGATACCCGGACCGGTCCGAGTTCATCGCGCAACAGAACTGCGACGAGCTTCCACAGCACTGCCAAAACCACGGCGACACAACATATGTCACCATTCCGAACCCTCAGGGCGCACTACCGCTGCTGTATCCGCTGCGCGCCATCGGCAAGCACACGAACCGCGCCGATCTCACCGAACCGGCCGCCGCACTGGCCGAGCCCGCCCTGCGCGTACTCGTCGAAACCGGATACGACCGCACCGACTACTCCGCGCCGACCCCGTTGCGGTTCGACCAGCCGCTCAACCCGCAGAAGACCGCGACGCTGGCCACCGATCTCCCCGCCGCCATCGACCAGGGCATCGCCGAGGCCACCGCCGAAATCGAGAACCCCACCCACAACACCGACCGCACCCTGCCGGTGGAGACGGTCCTCGCCAACATCGACGATCTGCTCCCACCCGATCCGGTCGTGTCGCTCGTCCGCGATTTTCTTCCAGCCGCGCCCTGACCAGGCGCTATTCGTCAATCAATACACTGGACGAATGAAGCATCGGCACGGTGATGGCAGTCTCGACCTGGTTCAGTTGCGAACCTTCCTGGCCGTCTACCGCTCCGGCTCGCTCACCGCGGGCGCCACCCAGGTCGGCCTGTCCCAGCCCACCGTCACCAGCCAGCTGCAAACACTTGAAAAAGCCGTGGGCCGACCACTTTTCGACCGCCTACCGCGTGGAGTATCTCCCACGGCCACCGCTCACGAACTGGCCGCCCGGATCGCGGACCCGCTCGACGCCCTCGCCGAGGTCACCGGCACCACCACTGGTCACCCGCCGCCTGAACCACCCGTGCTGCTCGGCGGGCCCGCCGAGATCCTGGCCACCCTTGCCCTGCCCGCCCTGGCACCGCTGATCACCGAGGGCATGCGATTGCAGGTGGTAACCGGCCTCGCCGACGACCTGCTCGCCGAATTACGCACCGGCGCTCTGGATCTGGTCATCTCCGCCATCCGGCCGCGTGGCCGGGCCGTCGTCGCCGAACCCCTGGCCGACGAGGAATTCGTCCTCGTCGCGAACCCGGCCACCGCCGCTCGCATCGACACCGGACGCCTCGAACGCGGCGACGCCACCGCACTCGCCCACGTCCCCCTGGTGAGCTATGCCCCCGATCTGCCGATCCTGCGCCGCTATTGGCGCCACGTCTTCGGGCGCCGCCTCGAACGCCGCCCCGCCGTCGTCGTTCCCGACCTGCGCGCGGTCCTCGCCGTGGTGACAGCAGGCGGCGGCGTGAGCGTGTTGCCACGCTATCTGTGCGCGTCCGCCTTGGCCGCCGGAACCGTTCTCGCGCTTCTCGATCCGGAAGACCCGCCGATCAACACCGCCTACCTTGTCGGCCGTTCCACTCGCACCGAACGCCCCCACGTCGCACTCGTCCGCACCCGCCTTCGCGAGGCGGCGCCGACCTGGTGATTCACCGGGCGGCCGGGCACCCCGAATCGGGTGGGCGCCGAGCGGTTCGGTGATCGGATAAGATCGCAGAGCTCTTTCGGTCCAGCCAGCGGCTGAAGGAGCCAGTTTGCGCTGCGGGCGCTCGGGATCGGAGACATTCGTGCACACCGCTGGATTTCGGCTGTCCACCTGCGGGAGAAGACCCACTCGCCGAAACAGTGTGAGCGTCGGGACCGGCATTCCCACGGGTCGCCGTGCCGCGCAGTGACACAGCCGCCGCCGATCTCCTGGTCACCGAGGCCGCGACCCTGCCGGGCCGGGCAACCCGGATCCTGCTCGTCGAGGACGACCCGGGTGACGCGCTGCTGGTAGAGGAGCTGGTGGCCGATCTCGGCGCCGGACCGCGCCTGGAGTGGGTGCGCACCCTGGCCGAGGCGGGCGAACGGCTGCGCACCGACACCCCCGATTGTGTCCTGCTCGACCTGCACCTGCCCGATGCCAACGGGCTCGAAGCACTGGCGCGACTACACCAGATCGACGACCAGATCGCCGTCGTGGTGATGACCGGGCTCGACGAGGAGCAGACCGGGCTCAACGCCCTGGCCGCGGGCGCGCAGGACTACCTCGTGAAGGGCCGGGTGGAGCCCGAATTGTTCGGTCGGGCGGTGCGTTACGCCATCCAGCGTAAGCACGCCGAGCGCACGACCGCTGCCCTGCGGGCCAGCCAGATGCGGGCGCAGGAGAACGCGCGTCTGGAACGCGGCCTGCTGCCCACTCCCTTGCTCGGTGCCGACCGCGCCGTCGAGGTGCTCGCCCGGTACCGGCCCGGCGCCGACCACTCCCTGCTCGGTGGTGACTTCTACGACGCCGTCCAGGACGCCGACGGCGTGGTGCACGTGGTGATCGGCGATGTCGCGGGTCACGGCCCCGAGGCCGCCGCAACGGGTGTCGCGCTCCGATTGGCCTGGCGCACATTGGTTCTCAGCGGCGTCACCGGTGCCCGTCAGCTCTCTTTGCTCGAGGAACTGCTCGTGGCCGAACGCCGCGACGAGCAAACCTTCGCGACGGCGACCGTGTTGCGGCTCGACCCGGTGACCAGGCTGGTTCAGGTGCGCCGAGCGGGCCACCCGGGGATGCTGCGGCGCGCGGACGGCGTCTCGAGCTGGTTGGAAGTCGACGGTGGCCCGGCCCTCGGGTTCGTCCCGGGCCACGGGCAGTGGCCTGCGCACGAGCTGAGTCTTGCCGAGAACGCCGGGCTGATGCTGTTCACCGACGGACTGTTCGAAGGCCACGTCGGCGACGGCAGCCGACGACTGGGCGAGGACGGCCTGCTCGAACTCGCCAACACCCTGCCCATCGCACACCCGGACGAATTCGTCGACGCACTGATCGAACGAGTGGAAGACCGGGCCGCCACCGCGGGCGGCCTGGACGACGACGTGGCCATCCTCTATGTGCGATGGCGCGACAACGGAAGGCTTGCGCAGTGACGACCACAGCCCATGACCAGAAACGGTTGATCAGCCGGATGACGGCTCAGGGCTGGTTCCAGCTCGTCTTCGCCTCGATGATCGTCGCCGTGATCGTCGGCGCCGTGGCAGGCGCCCAGGTCATCGCCCACACCAACCGGGTCACCGACCGGCTGGTGGCCCAAACGCTTCCGGCCGCCGCCGAGGCCGCGCGACTACAGGGCGCGCTGGTGAACGAAGAAGCGGGCATCCGGGGCTACGTGCTCACCCGTGACCCCCTGTTCGTCTCGCACTACACCAGCGCCAGGCAAGACGAGGCGAGAGCCGTCGAACGGCTCGAGCAGTTGATCGAGGGCCGTCCCGAACTCCAGGCCGACCTGACCGCTCTGCTGACCGCCGCCGACCTGTGGCGCACCGCGTATGCCGAGCCGGTGATCGCCCAGGGCGGCGCACCGAACCGGACAGACATGGGTATCACCTACTTCGGTGAGTTGCAATCACGGTTCGCCACCCAGAACGACAATCTCACCGCCGCCGTCGACCGCGACAACAGTCGGCTCGACACCGCCCGCACCACCCGCAACCTGGTGCTGTCAGGCATCGTGGTCGCCTTCCTGGTGACGGGAGCGGCGCTCACCGTCCTGGTGCGCCGCCTCGTCGTCCGGCCGCTCGGCTATCTCACGGAGTCCTCCCGCCGCGTCGCGGCAGGCGAATTCGACTCCCGCATCGATCCCGTCGGTCCCTCCGACATCGCGCTCGTCTGCGCCGCCGTGGAGAACATGCGCGACCATATCGTCGCCGAACTCGCCTCCTCGCGCGTGCAGGAATCGGTGCTGCACCAGCAGAAACAGGAACTGGCCGACCAGGCGGAGGAACTGCGGCGCTCCAATACCGAACTCGAGCAGTTCGCCTACGTCGCCTCCCACGACCTGCAGGAGCCGCTGCGCAAGGTCGCCTCGTTCTGCCAGCTGCTCGACAAACGCTACGGCGACCAGCTCGACGAACGCGGCAAGCAGTACATCGACTTCGCCGTCGACGGCGCCAAACGCATGCAGATACTCATCAACGACCTGCTCACCTTCTCGCGAGTCGGGCGCGTATCCGACGGCACCGAACCCGTCGAGCTCGCCGACAGTCTCGACGCCGGGCTCACGGCGCTGTCGTCGAGCATCGAGGAGACCGGCGCCGTGATCGAGCGACCGGAGCAGCTGCCACGAGTCGAGGGCGAACCGACACTGCTGGTCATGCTGTGGCAGAACATCATCGGCAACGCGATCAAGTTCCGCACCCCGGGATCGACGCCGCAGATCCGGATCACCTGCACACCGGACGACACGGGCTCGGGTTGGCAGTTCAGCGTCGCCGACAACGGCATCGGCGTCGACGCCGAATTCGCGGACAAGGTTTTCGTCATCTTCCAGCGCCTGCACGCCCGCGACGCCTACAGCGGAACCGGTATCGGGCTGGCCGTCTGCAAGAAGATCGTGGAATTCCACGGCGGCCGGATCTGGATCGACACCGACTATCACGACGGCACCCGCCTGTGTTTCACCCTTCCCACCCTCGACGAATCCACCACCGCATCCGACGCCCGGAAAGAGGCTATCGCGTGACCGTTCCCGGCCAGCCCATCGATATTCTGCTCGTCGAAGACGACCCCGGCGACGAATTGATGACGAGAGAGGCGTTCGAAGACAACAAAATCGGCAATACCCTGCATGTGGTAAGAGACGGTGAGGAGGCCCTCGACTTTCTCTACCGTAACGGCAACTACGCGGATGCGCCGACACCCGACCTGATCCTGCTCGATCTGAATCTCCCGAGATACGACGGCAGGCAGGTATTGGAGAAGATCAAGGCCGACCCCGAGTTGTCACCGATTCCGGTGGTCGTGCTGACCACATCCGCCGCCGAGGAGGACATTCTGCGCAGTTACAAGTTGCATGCCAATGCCTATGTGACCAAACCGGTCGACCTCGACCAGTTCATCGCGGCCATCCGGCAGATCGACGAATTCTTCGTGCAGGTCGTCCGGCTGCCGAGGGTGCGCTGACCGGCTTCACGAGCAGGCGATGAGCATGGTGACGACGGTGCCGGATTCGGTTGTCTCGACGTCGAATTCGCTGCTCACCGCGCGCATGATGGTCAGTCCCCGGCCGCGCGACTCGTCGGCGACCGCGGCACCCGGCCGCCAGCTGCCGTGGTCGGTGACGACCACACGAATGTGGTCGTCGGTGACCGATGCGTCGATTTCGACCGGTCCACCATCACCGCGATGTCCGTGCTCGACAGCATTGGTACACGCCTCTCCCGCGGCCAGTACCACATCGTCGACCAGTGTTTGCCGCACCGGAATGTCGCTCAGCCAGGTACGCAGCGCACGACGGACCTCGACCAAACGATCAGCCTTCGCGGAAAATTCCAGATAGAAGGGTTTCAGGGTGTTCTCCTGACCGGACGGGCGCCTCGGCACCGAGCTGTGTGCTGTCGGTCTCGCTTCTGGCATTTACCCCATCCGATCCACTGCTAAGCAGGGCGCAAGTGTGATGCATACTTCCGGCGAGGATAGCGCGAGGACATGAGACCTCTTCTGTAAGGTCCGCTTTCATCGGGTAAGTTGAGTAAGATGTGTTCGCCGACCCGGCGACACCGAGGCAAGAGGTGGAAAGTGGCGAATCGCGACCAGAACGGAATCCCCGACCTCGATGTGCAGGTACGCGCCGAAGACGGATTCGAAATCCTCACCGTTCGCGGCGAAGTCGACATGGCATCGGCGCCGCAGTTGCAGGCCGCGCTGGAAAAGGCACAGCAGGGTGGAAATACGCTCGTCGTCGACATGACCCAGGTGGGATTCCTCGGGTCGGCCGGACTCAGCGCACTGCTCGTCGTGTCGAAAGCGGCACCGGGCCAGTTGCGGGTGGTCGCGTCCCGTGAGGTCGCCCGCCCCATCGAACTGACCGGCCTGGACAAGCTCCTCGCCGTGTACAGCACCCTCGAAGCGGCCTTCGCCGCCACCGACGGGGCTCCCTCCGCGCTGTAAGCGCACGCCGGGCGGCGCCCGGATCGGTCGTATGCGATCCGGGCACCGCGGCACTCACATCGGATAGACCGAGTGCTTACGTGGGTTGAATTCCCGTGCCACAGGCGGTTTGTCGCGCAACAGGCGGAGCGCGTGGCGGATCTCGAGCCGGGTACGCGCCGGTTCGATGACGGCATCGATATAGCCGCGTTCGGCCGCGATCCAGGGCGTGGCGACCGTCTCGTTGTACTGGTTGATCATGAATTCCCGTGCGGCGGCGCGATGTTCCTCGGGGACCGCCGCCAGCTGCCGCTTACCGATCAGGTCGACCGCGCTCTCGGCGCCGATCACCGCGATCCGCGCCGTCGGCCACGCGAAGCTCACGTCGGCGCCCACCTGACGCGCCGCCATCATCCCGTAGGCACCGCCGTAGGACTTGCGCACCACGAGATTGATGATCGGCACGGTGGCCTCGATGATCGCCCTCGGCACCCGGCCACCACGGATGATCACGCCCGCCGCTTCCTGATCGAGCCCCGGCAGCACACCGGGTGTGTCGACGACGAACACCAGCGGGATGTTGAACGCATCGCAGAGCCGGATGAAGTAGGTCGACTTGTCCGAGCACGCCGCGTCGATCGAACCACCCAGCACGAGCGGCTGATTGGCGATCACGCCGACCGGATACCCGTCCACCCGCGCGAAGCCGGTGATGAGGTTGGGGGCGAAAGCCGCACGGATCTCGTGGAATTCGCCGTCGTCGAAGATCCGCAGCAGGATCTCGTGCATGTCGTAGCCGGTGCGATCGGAGTCGGGAATGATCGTGTCGAGCTCGCGGTCCGAGCCCGTGATGTCCGGCTCCAGACCGGGATTCACGATCGGCGGCTGCTCGAGACAACTCGACGGCATGTAGCTGAGGTAGGCCCGCGCCCAGGCGTAGGCATCCGCCTCGGTCTTCGCCACGTGGTGCAGCGTGCCGCGTTCGGCCTGCACCGCGGCCCCGCCGAGGTCCTCGGCGCTGATGTCCTCACCGTTGACGGCTTTGATCACCTCCGGCCCGGTGACGAACATGTACGAATCCTCGGTCCCGATCAGCACATCGGTATTGATCGGCCCGTACACCGACCCCGCCGCGCACTTGCCGAGAATGATCGACACCTGCGGCACATACCCCGACAGCTTCTCCAGTACCCGGGAGATGTCACCGAACGACGCGATCGACCCCACCGCGTCCTGGATGCGCGCACCGCCGGAGTCGTTGATCGTCACCACGGGGCAGCCGGAATCGAACGCCAGCTTCAGCGCCCGCATAAACTTGCGCGCCGACACCACACCCACCGATCCGCCGTACACGGTCTGGTCGTGCGCGATCACCACCACCGGCCGCCCGTCGATCAGGCCCCGCCCGGTGACCAGGCCGTCGCCGTAGAGCGCGTCGGGCTGGTCGGGCTGGCGCGCCAAGGCGCCCACCTCGATGAACGTCCCGGGATCGAGCAGCATGTTCAGCCGCTCCCGCACGCTCGGCACGCCCTTCTTCGCCCGCTTCGCGACGCCGGCCGCACCCGCGGGTTCCTCGGCGATCGCCAGGATCTTGACCAACTCGTCGAGCTTCGCCTGCGTTGTCGCCACGCTCGCTGCCACCTTCCAACCACCTGTAGTACTCCGGGCGAACCTAGGCCCAATCGCGCGCGCACACGACGCCTGTGTGCGGTATGTGGACAGGTCACAGTGATCGGTGGCGATCCCTCGTGGTTCCGACAACCCCGTTGTGGTCCGCGCCGAACCTGTGGTCCATACCTGATCGCGCGGCACAAGGCGATATGACGACCGCGCCGAATTGTTGTGGATTTCTCCGAGAATGGCGCGTCGAACCAAATGGAAACGTCAAAAGCCGTCGCCGACACGTGAATTCGAGATTGCCGCCGTGATCTGATCGAGATGTCCCGAACGTGGGATGTTCACCGAACGCGAGGAAGTACGTATGAACTCCAGAATTGCCCGCCCGATTGCCGTTGCCGCCCTTGCCCTCTCGGCCGCCGCGCTCGGCACCGGCACCGCGACCGCGGCCGGCCCTGTCGCCGGGTCGGTCGAGGTGTGCGCGCCGCTGCCGCTTGGCCCGCTCGAGCTGAGCCTGTGCCTCTGACCGGCTAGATCGGTGCGGTGAGCTGGTGTGGGCGGGCGTCGGGGCCGCCCACACCGGCGTGTATCCGGTACTCGTCGTAACCCTAATCATTCCGCTATTCTCTTGACCTTTGTCACAAGCGAAGCCCGGACGTGACAATGGCCTACGCGGTAGTTTGGTCACTTGCCCAGCGATCTGGGTGGGAAGGATTCATCATGGCTGTCACAACTTCCATCGAACCGTTCTTGACCGCTTCGGGCCGCCCGGTGTCAACCCCGTTGAAAGACGTGCGCACAATCTCGCGCCAGATGGTGGTGCATTTCATCGAAAACGTCGTCCCCTGTGCGACGCTGCCGGGCGAAGCGCTCGACGGCGACGTCACCACCGTCACCAGGGTCTGCCTCGAGCTCACCCGAAGCATGCTCGACGGTCGCGACCTCCCCGGCCGGGTGGAGCGCGTGCAGTCCGCCGCCGCCGACTGGGCGCGCGAGGGCATCCCGATCGACACCATCCACCACGCCGTCCACGAAGGCTTCAAACTCGGCTTCGACCTGGTGATCACCAATGTCACCAACCACGACTACGACACCGTGGTCGGCGTGGCCCGGCGCCTGATGGACGCCCAGGACATGATCACCTCCGCCGTCTCGGCGGCCTACGTGCGCGAGCTTCGCGCCGTCGTCAGCGAGCACCACACCGCCGTGCACACCCTCACCTCCGCGCTGCTCGGCGGGCAGAACACCTCGACGATGGCCCGCGAATGCGGCATCGAAGTCGCCGACGAATACCACGTGATGGCCCTGGAGCTGCCACCGCACCCGGAGGAATCCGAGCCCGGCCTGAACGCGAAAGTCGTTGCGCGGCGCAAGCTGCGGCGCGTGCAGGCCGAACTCGCCAACCGCTGCGACGGCAAGGTGCTGTCGCTGCTCAGCGTCGACGGCGGCACCCTGCTGCTGCCCGCCACCGAGTTCACCGAGCCCGAGCTCGACGAGCTGATCGTGCACCTGTCCACCGCCGCCCAGGTGCCGGTGCGCGCCGTGGTGATGTCGGCCGCGCCGGGCGAGATCCCGCGCGCCGCGGAACAAGTCCACGAGCTCGTCGAGATCGTGCACCGCCTCGGCGGCCCGAGCAAGGTCTACCGCCCGCACGAACTGGCCTTCGAATACCAGCTCACCCGCCCCGGCCCCGCCCGCGACTACCTGAGTTCGGTCGTCGATTCGCTCGAAGCGCATCCGGAGCTCATGCAAACCCTCGAGGTCTACATGGCCACCAATATGCAGCGCTCACGCACGGCCCGGAAGATGTTCATCCACACCAATACCGTCGACTACCGCCTCAAGCGGATCAGCCAGATGACGGGCTTCGACCTCAACGACGTCACCGGATTGTGTTACCTGCGGGCGGCGCTGCTCATCCGCGCGCATCGAGGAACGGCGTCGAGCGATATCTCCCCTGACCGGGGTTCCCGCGCCGGCTGAGGGCCGTGTGCCCCCCATTTCTGGGGTCTGGGTTCTGCACGGCGGGTTCGACGATCACAAGTCCTGGACCGACAAGGGCGATCTCGAAGCCCTCACCGCGAACACCGACGCCATCTACGTGCTCCCCGAAACCAGTTGGTGCAGTGCCTATTCCGACTGGTGGAACTACGGTTCCTACGGCGCGCCCGCCTGGGAGAAATACCTGATGGGCGACGTGCGGACCCTGCTGGAATCGACCTACCGCGCCAACACCACCCGCGCCATCGCGGGCAACTCGATGGGCGGTCTCGGCGCCATGAAATTCGCCGCGAAGTACCAGGGTTGGTTCCGTTCGGCGGCCAGTTTCAGCGGCAACGTCGACCCCCTGCACGACTCGGGCGCTCCCGGTGAACCGGACAAGCCCGGCCAGGGATGTGCCGCGGACTGGAAACGCGTCTGGGGTGACTACACGGCCCAGCGCCACATCTGGGAGCAGAACAACCCCTACACCCAAGCAGCCGAGCTGACCGGTATCCCCCTGTTCGTCAGCTACGGCAGGAACGGGCTCGTCGAATCCGCTGTCTACGAGCAGAACTCGCGCTTTGTCGCCAAACTGGAGAACACGCCCGGCGTGGATGTCAGGGAACGCTATGACGCAGGGGCCGGACACGACTGGCCGGCCTGGTCGTCGGCGATGTCCTGGGCGCTGCGGGATCTGCTGCGCTCCGTGGGCGTCGGCTGATCGGTGCCGGACTGCCGGCTGAGGGAGGGGACATCATGCACTTCGTCCCGGCGCTGTTGCTGGCGATCATCGGCGCGTCCACGGTGGGGTCGGCGCCGATGGCGGGCGCTCCGCTGCTCGCCCTCGCGGCGGTGATCGCGGTGTACGGGCTTCGCGAATACCTGTGGACGCTTCGCGAGATCGGTCGAATTTCGCCTTCGCTGTCCCGGCGCGAGCGTGTGTGGCGCGCGGCGCGGCTGTCGGGGAATTCGGGCGCAACCGGCGGGTCGAGCGGTTACGGCGGATCGAGCTACGGAAGCGGACCGAGTTGCGGAGGCGGGGGCGGATCGAATTGCGGGGGTGGGGGTGGATCGAGCTGCGGAGGCGGTGGCGGCGGCTGTGGTGGCGGCGGGGGCGGTGGTGGTGGATGACCGGGCGAGGAGAAATGCGCGTGAACGTCGTGGGAAGGGAAGACTGTGGCGACGGAATGGTTGTTCGCGCTGATTCCGGGTTGCTTGGGCTCGGTCTTCTTCGTCATCGGCTTGGTCTTGATCCGCCGTACTCGAAAGTTGAAGAGTTCCGGCGCGAAAGCGGTCGGCACCGTAGTCCGATTGGCGACCAGTTCGGGACAGAACGGCACCCTGTATCACCCGGTGGTCCGGTGGGTGACGGCTGATGGGCGCACCGTGGAGGAACGCGCCGTCATGGGTAAGTCGTGGATTGTGAATTTCCGGCCCGGCACGCCGGTAGTCGTCCATTACGATCCGGATCGTCCGGCGAAGATGGTCATCGAGGGCTACAGCGGCGGTTCGGAATGGTTGTTCTGCCTGTTGGGCGCGGGTGTGCTCGGTGTGACTGTCGCGGTGTGCCTGGTGGCGGCTTTCTGAGCCCGGCTGCCCTTTCGATCATGGTGATCGGATAGCGACATTTCGGAACAAAGCCTCCCGAGGGCCCGGTTGGACCGGGCATGACTCTCGGAATCGCGCTCGCCGTCGAAAACGCCACCAACTACGTCGACGACATCGTCGAGCAGGCACGCTATGTCGCCGAACAGGGTGTGCCCGCGGTGTGGTTCGGGCAGCGGATGGACTACGACTCCCCCACCCTCGCCGCGATCGTCGGGCGTGAGATACCCGCCTTGCAGGTCGGTACCTCCGCCATTCCGGTGACGGGGCGGCATCCGCTGCTGATCTCGTCGCAGGCACAGACCGCCCAGGCCGCCACGCACGGCCGCTACCATCTCGGTCTCGCGGTCGGCTCCACCTTGTCCGCGAGTGCCTTCGGTCAGCCGTTCGATCGGCCCATCGCCCGGTTGCGCGAGTTCCTCACCGCGTTGCGGCAGCTTCTCGACACCGGCACCGCCGACATCCACGGTGAACTGTTCACCACCACCCCGGCGCTACCTACCTCGGTTCCCGGCGGCGAGCGGCTTCCGGTGCTGGTGGCCGCCATGGGCCCGCAGGCACTGCGAGTCACCGGCGAACTCGCCGACGGCACCCTGCCCTACCTCGCCGGACCCAAGACGCTGAGCGAACACATCGTTCCCGAAATAACCAGGGCCGCAACCGCTCCCCCGCGGATCGTCGCCTTCGTGCCTGCCGTCGTCACCGCCGATGTCGAGACGGCCCGTTCCGAAGCGTTGCGGCACTTGGCCTTCTACGAGCAGATCCCGTCCTATCGCCGCGTCCTCGACCTAGAAGGTGTCACCAGGGCGGCAGATCTCGCACTGATCGGTGACGAGGACACCGTCGCCGCGGGCATCCGCCGCTACTTCGACGCGGGCGCCACCGAAGTCGTCCTCACCGCGACCGACCTCACCGGCCAGCCCGACCACCGCCGCACCGTTGCCCTACTGGGCGAACTGGCCCGGCGGTGATCCGCTGCCATCAGAACGTCATGTCTGAGGCCGCGACACCCGGGTAAGCGACCGGCTGAGGCGAGTCGAGAACGAGAGGAGTTCGATCTCGTGGAAGACCTGTTGCGGCCGATGCTCGTGGTGTTCGGCACGATCGCGATCACCGTGGCCGCCGGCCTGGCGATCGACCGGCTGCTGCGCTACAGCGCCCGCCGCCGTCCCGGTGTCCACCTGAATTCGGTACGCCGGGTCCGGGTGCCCCTCCAATTACTCCTCGGCACACTGCTTTTGCGTGCCCTCTACCCCCTGGCCGACGTGGATCCACGCCGCGACACGGTGGTCCAGAATTTCCTCGCCACCGCCGCGCTGATCGCGGCGGCGTGGTTGGTGATTCGCGCCACCGACGCCGTCGCCGAGCACCTGCTGCGCCGCTATGCCCAACGCACAACCGAGGTTTCGCGGGTGCGGCAGTTGCGCACCCAGCTCGGACTGGTGCGCCGCATCATCACCTCGGTGCTCGTCGTCACCACCGCGGCGGTCGTGATCCTGCTGCTGTTCCCCAGCCTGCGCACACTCGGCACCTCGATGCTCGCCTCGGCGGGCGTCATCGGCATCATCGCGGGCGTGGCCGCCCAATCCACCCTCAGCAACCTGATGGCCGGGCTGCAGATCGCCTTCGGCGACTCGGTCAAGATCGGCGACACGGTGGTCGTCGAAGGCGAATGGGGCGTGGTCGAGGACATCACCCTCGCCTTCCTCACCGTCCGTATCTGGGACGACCGCCGCCTGACCATGCCGGTCTCCTACTTCAACAGCAAGCCCTACGAGAACTGGTCACGCGGCGGCTCCGAAGTCACCGGTACCGTCGCCCTCCACCTCGACCACTCCACCCCCATCCCCGCCCTCCGTGAACACCTGCACACCTACCTGCGCCAACGCCCCGACTGGGACGGCCGCACCTGGAGCCTGCTCGTCACCGACAGCACCCCAACCAACATCGTTGTCCGAGCCGCCATGTCCGCCGCCGACGCCGACGACGCCTGGACCCTGCGCTGCGCCGTCCGCGAGGAACTCCTCACCTGGCTCTCCGACCACCACCCCCACGCCCTCCCCAAAATTCCCACCCTCATCACCAACCCCACCGACACACTCCCCGAACCAGTCTCGACGACGTCCCGAAACGGCCATCTACCAGCCGATTAGTACTCACGCGGACTGTTGCGGTAATCTTTCCGAGCACCCGGCGACGGGGGCAAGGAACGGGCTGTGGCGCAGCTTGGTAGCGCACTTGACTGGGGGTCAAGTGGTCGCAGGTTCAAATCCTGTCAGCCCGACAGTAGAAAACCCTCTCTGACCTTGGTCGGAGAGGGTTTTGCTGTTTGCCCACCACACGGAGAGCGGGACCAGAACCGGGACCGAAGGTCGTTCAAGAGCGCCTGCGGCGGCGCATGCGCGCCGCCGCCGCGCTTCGACGCGCAGCGGGCTTGCTCGTACCTGCAGGAGGTCGATCGGGTACGGCTCCCGTCGCGCCCACACTTCACGGTTGTTCAAGAAGCGAGCTCGTAGAGGAACAGGCCGCCTTCGGTATGCGCGTGCTCGTCGCCGACGTGCCGACGCGCCGGGCGGTGCCGTGATCGAGACGCCCTCAGTTAGACCCGCCCCCCGGAAAGGACCTCCTTAAATGCTCAGCATCAACTACGGCGTCCGCCTCCACCAGTGCGAAAACTGCCTCGAGCCTGCCGACCAGATCGCCACCGACTACGGCGACTACTGCAACCGCTGCTGGTTCACCTACAAGGTCACCGACCCCGAGTTCCGCGACGTGCTCGAAAGCTGGGGATAGCACTCGGGCCGGGGGCTTCGGCCCCTGGGTTCCCGGTCCGCCGTCAACGAAGCGGTAGCGGGTCGCCAACGACGTCGGCCCCAGGCCCGGCACACCTGCCCGGCGAATTGCCGAACGGAAATCGGTACATCACCGCCGGGACGATGAGCACCGAATACGCAGGTCAGAGGAATTCAGAGTCATCCTTCACGCGGTTCCCGAGCACCAGTCGTCAGGTAGGAGGCGAGTTGCCGAGCAAAGGAAGCCGCGGTGAGGCGGTGGTATCGCGACCGATGGCCGCGTGGCCCTGTTCTGGGTTGGCCTGCATTGTGATCCCGCGCCCCTCACACCTCAAGGGCGCCGATGCGTCAGCTTCGCTGATTGCTGAACAACCCTTGACCTGCGAGCCTCGCGCGTGAACGGCAGGCCGTAGCGGGCAGGCGGTGAGCCAGCCCCTATGTGTGCAACCCAACCCAGAACAAGGCCAAGGAGTCGCCTTATGGACTCACCACTAATTTTCCAACTGGACAAGGCTACTAGTTGCGGCCGCGATGTAGTGATTTCTCGCCTCGATCGTCACATCCCAACGAGAGTTGGCCTCCGCACGCCGATCCGACTCTTCAAAGTCTTTCCCCCCGACTCAACGAAATCGTGCAGCGCGGCCAGCGGTACGTGAAACGCCGTCATTTTGTCGAGAATGTCAGTTGGCCCCGCCATCTGTGCGCCCGCACGTGGCTCCAAGAGGCGAGACCACATATCCGATATTCGCTGCAGTTCTTCCGTCGTTGGAGTCGAAATGGTGCCTGTCTCCGAAGCCTTTTTCAGGAATAGGCGACACTCGCCCAGAACATGGTCCGCTGCAACGAGGTAAGCGAGATGCACCGCAAACTGCCGGTCCCTTACCCCCTGAGACCTCGAACTGGTAGCCAGCTTGATCTGACTACGGGTGGTCAACAAGTTCGCCCCAAGAGTCACTGCGCCACCCAAGAGGACGCCTGAAAGGCCGATGATCGCTGGCGCTAGCTCGAATGCCATGTAGCGCAGGCTAGTACGATCATCGACCGTCACGCCACGGTTCCGCGACCTTTGCCGCGTTGCCCTGGTCGGTGGCGGCCTGCGTTCTGTTCCCGCACCCTTCCATCATCAATAGCGCAGATGGCGTCCCTGCGGGATGTGTTCCGCTAGGACCTGACCCCGGAGCCTCTACGCGAGAAGTGCCGGTCCAACGGGGGCAGGAGGGAAGCCACCAGGCCGAACCATCTCTGCAGCCAGACACAAGGTTGCTCAAGCTAGGCTAAGCTGCGGCGATGCCAGTGCATCAGTCGATAGGCATCATTTTAGCCGCCATCGTTGCCTTGATAAGCATGCCCAAGATAGTTGGAGAGCTCTCAGCCCAGCAGCGTCTAACGCGGAAATTAAAAGACTACCTCGATATTGCCGAAAATATTCAGAACTCATCGACCAAAACAAGAATTTCCGAAGAGGCAGAGTTGCTTGCAATGCGGCTTGCTGCCAACCTGGCCATACGGCCAACTAGGCAAGACTGGATTGAGATTGCAATCGGCGGCGGTGTCTGGGCTGCATGGATTTTCATTTACTTGGCCATCAATGATCACTTCTCGAACGACTGGATTTTTACTCCAATCTTTATTGCAATATTTCTCATTGGAATGGTCGGTTCTACCCTGGTTTCGATACGTATTCAGACCCTTCAATTCAATCGCATGTTGTACGTCCGGCTCGACTCTCCTTCGAATCCACCACTCCTTTCTGTACCGTCCATACGGGACTATTTCCTCCGTGGCACAATTGATCCCGACCTCGTAATTGAAAGAGCTAGGTCCGAGAAGTCGGACCCCGATAACCGTCACGTATCGACTAAGGATGTAACAATGGCGATTGAGTTCCTGGAAAAGAAGTATTACAAACGCGCTAACCGAAGGCGATAATGCCGTTGGTGTGCAACCCGCCCCGGGACAGGGAAAGATCTACCCCCAGCGCTGGCGGAGACTGGGGGTAGGGCTCGTGCGATATTCGACTCAAGAAAATCTCTACGACTATAAGGGGGAGCGTCGCGAGATTCTCCGGGACATCTGTCCGGCATCGGTGGATCATCGGTGAGTAGGCCAGGCTAGCTAGTCATCCAACCCGTCGAAGGCTTCTTCGATCGACACCATGTCGTTCTCACGCCGAGCTATTGACAACTGATCTTGCAAGTCCTCGATTTGGTCAATCAAGTCCTCAAACCGATCGTATGACAACACTACTGCCGCGGGTTTCGAGCTCCGAACGATCATGACATCGCGATCGTTGCACACATTCAGAAGTTCCGCGAAACTGGAACGTGCTTCACGGACTGAGAAAACCTTGAACAACGATTGGATTGGCCGTTGTAGCGGCTTCGTGATCGAAACCGGTACGGATGGAATTGAACTCTGAACTTCATCTAGGTGTTGCCGCACAACAATTTGGAATGCTCTTACTCTATCCTCGGATCCCGACAAGAAGTCGAACAGGATATGCCTTCCGAACTGGAGCTGTTGATCTACGCGAGGGAAGATCTGCAGGGCTTCATGGAAGCCCTCCAGTGCATCATCCGGCGACAGTTCAGCGTCAGAACCGGTGCCGGAGACCTTGGCGTCTGCGCTCATACTTTACCTCCTGCGGTAAATATCTCCTCGGTTTCCGATGTCAGTTACATCGACAGTCTTCTTCTTGTCGTCAACAACGTAGACGGCTCGGTACTGACCCACTCGGATACGGTATGAGGAGTCGGGTCCGGTCAGCTTGCAGCAGCCATCCGGGCGAGGGTTATTTTCCAAGGATTTGATTGCATCCCGGAGCGCGTCACGCTGCGCTGCCGGTTCCAATCGGTTCAGACTGCGTTTCGCAGAGCGTTCAATCTGAACGGTGTAGGTGCCAAATTGGTCGGGGGATTCTGCCACGACGAGAACTCCTTAAAGGCTATGAACATTGTTCTGCTCATGGGTAGTCCAATCTGTGCGTCGTGGTAGGGGCGATCTCCTACATCATAGTGTACGCGAACGTGTACGCGCAAGTGGACACGTTCGCGTACACGAGTGGAGTGTTGTCTGCGGCAGCGGAACACCAAGCGGTTCCATTGGGTTCAGGACGACCCATGAGCTTGGCCAAAGGGGATCGCATCAACCGAGTAGCCGGTGGATAATCGAACGTATGTGCTAATCGATCCGGTCCTACCTGAGCCACGGGCGCTCGACGGAACCGACTCCTCGATACTGCCCAAACGGTCACCGGCTCGGACCGCCGAGTATTCGTCGGTGCGGTGCCCTGCGTTCGGATCGGTGGTCACCATCGAACGCACACGTGCCGGGTCTGCAACACCACGATCTACAGCTCACCGCTACACACCGACTGCGATCACTACACATAAGCGGGGACTCCCGGAGATGCGAAGTTGTCACGGCCTTGCCACATCTCACCCACACGACCCCGGGCATAGCAGGACCCCAACGGAAGCGTTTCGCCACTTCACGAAGGGGTACGGACGTCGGCATATCGCCAGCGGACACGAGCTTTTCTACTCGTAATGGAGCGGCCGCGCTCTGCCGCCTACGTGGTGTCGCCTTTCCTGCACCGGACGGCAGGGAACCGATCCGCCGGCTTCTGCACCTCGGAGACTTCGCCCGCGCCCAGTGCGGCTAGATGCCGTTCCCGCATCGGGGCGTAATCGTCGGGCGGTTTCGATTCGGTGCCGGTACTGCCCTAACGCGGCGGAATCCGAAGGCGTTGCACAGAACAGTGGTGGAGATCACACAATCGGAGCTTGGGCGGATTTCGGTGACTACTCGCGAATCCTGTACTCATCCTGTCATTTTCAGAAATCTATCCTGTACTCATCCTGTACTCACTTGACCTCTGAGGAAGATAAGCAGCCGCAACTTCTCGCGAAATCATCCTGTCAGCGGCGACTTATCCTGTAGGTCGAGACCGCCTTATCCTGTACCTCGCGCCGGGCAATGTTCCACAGACGGTGTGAGGTCAAGTAGTAGCGGCGAGTGGCGTGCGCGTGCTCCAATGTCTGTGCCCCACTTGGAATACCGACTCACTGAATGGGTGCGGCCCCGCATCGTCGGAAGCGAATGGGGGCCGCGAGTCCATGATTAGCCATAGCCACAGACAGGACCATCATGCCCGATTCACGCCTCCCCGTACAGATCAGTAGTCCGCATCCGAAAGATCCGGATTCAGATCTCCGAGAGATGACAGTCAGGCTGTCGCTCAGTCTCGGCGTCGCATGTGCCGTTGGACTAGTGACGGACTGGGACAAAGCGCAAGTCGTTCTCGTCGCGTGCCTCGCACTCTTTAAGAGCGAGACGCGCGGACTCGGCTAGGGACCGCAGCGGGACCAGAACGGGACCACACGCTACGAACGATGCCGAACAACCCCCATGTCAGCGCCGATCGGTGCATCAACGAAAGATGCTTCTGACCAGGCGATTTCGCCCACCTGCTGGACTGGGGGTCAAGTGGTCGGAGGTTCAAATCCTGTCAGCCCGACAGTGAAAACCCCTCTGACCTGAGTCGGAGGGGTTTTCTTGTGTCCGGGTTTGTCGTGGCTTGCCCGGATCACAGTGACAACCGGTCAGCAGCCGCCCTTGACGCCGTCGTACGGCGGTTCAGCGCTGCGGCTACGCTCCGATCTGTGACGTGGACGGCGGCAGTCTCGTGAGTAGCAGCGGTGTGGTCGAGGCAGCGCGCGTCGCCATGTCCGCACAGCACCCGGCCGGCTCGTCGGAGCCGTGCGCCTATGCCGTCGTGCGGATGTTCGACGCCACCGTGGGGATCGCGTATCTACCCGACGTCCAGGAAATCGAACGCCGCCGACGGCTCGGTCTCGGCGCGGTCACCCGATTGGACCTGTTGGACGCCGTGATGAATTTGCCGGTCGGGCTGCCGATCTCCGTCGGTGATCTCACCAGCCGTGAGCGCCGGATCATCGGGCAGGCGCCGGCCGGTGTCGTCGAGGTCGAGGGCGGCAACTACGTCCGACGTGCCAGGGCGCCGATATCGGCCCGGTTGGCCGTGGTGGCGAGCCGAACATGGCAGGAAGGGCTGCGCTCGGCGGGTCGGTTCGCCCCGTTCTGTAGCCGTGCGATGCTGCTGCGGTCGGTCCCGACCGATCTCGCGGAAGCGCAGATGCAAGCCTCGTTCTTCGGGATCGGCATCTGCGTGTCCGACGCATCCGGGCCGCGAACACTCGTCGAACCGCAACTGTATGTGCGACAACGGCATTCGTGCGGCCAGTGGTTGTTCGCCGAGAAGCTGTACGAGAAGACTAGCGCGTCCGAACTCGCGCGGTAGTTCCCGGCATCGACCACCACTCGGGTAGCTCTGCCCAGGAACGCAGAGTACTCGGCGGCTGGAACGCACCGGGCTGCCTGATCCGCGCATCGAGCACCGCGGCGTAATCCACGGCTGCCGAGCACATGTTCTTCCACCAGGTCGCCCGCCCGTCCATTGTCGGCTGGTCGTAGAGGTCGTTCGCCCACGATGCCCACACGTGCACATTGTGGCGGTGCGCGTCGAGAGTGTCGTCTCGGCCGACGAACCGGTCCATCGGCCGTCCCTGACACGATAGGCACGTACACACCGGCGGCCGGCTGTCGGCGAACCGCTCGACGAGCGTCGAGCCCTTGTAGAAGGACATCAGTTCGGCGAGCAATACGGTCGGTGAGGGGTCATTCCCCCCGCCGAATGGCCGCTGTCCGAACGGGATGACGTGGCGAAGGCTGCCGCCGGTGCCGAGGGACGTTGCGTAGGCGCCGTGACTCATGGCGTCGAAGCCGGTGAGATCTGTTCGCAGCACGGCGACATCGCCTCCCTCGGCCACCAGTCGACGCAAATTCTGGACCGCCTCCGCGTTTCTTCGCATGGGGTCGAACTGTCCACCGAGCAGCACCGCCTTGGGCCGTCCGAGCCCGGCGGCTGCCGCGATGAGGTGGTCGATGTGATCGTCGCGCAGCCAGGCGATATCGATCGGCAGACTGACGATGACATCGTCGCGCCCGATCCGGTCGGCCGTACGGATCACCGCCCTCAGCGCGTCATAATCCCCGGCGCCGAGGTAGCCGGTCGGCGTCAGCGCCAGGTCCGCCCCGCAGTCGCGCTGAGCTTGCAAGTAGTCGTCGAGTGACAGTGGGAACAGATGTTGCGACTCGTCGTCATCGAGCACGAATGGCTCGTGCTCGGTGGCCAGGGCACGGCGGTACCCTTCGGGATCTCGGAGCAGCAGCAGGTCCGGATGCTGGCGGCGCAGGGTCTTGATCCCTGCGGCCGCCGTCTTGCCCGTCAGCACCAGCCCAGCGAACGGGGCGGGGAGGGGCACGAGCGCGCGGGCGGTATGCATGTTGGCGTGCAGCAGGATTCGATCGTGCAGCACGGACACCGGCTCCGGCAGCGACGTAGGCCCGGACCGGCGCGCGATATCGGGCACCTCGGCCCCGCCGCCGTCTTCATTCGATCCACCCATCCTCGTCATCGAACGACCACCCCCAACTGCCTCGCCGACCGACTCCGAAAATGATTGTCCCAAGCCGACGGTGCCTTCCGCACCTAATCGCGTGAACGACGGGAATCCGTCGCAGCAGTGACACCACCGCCCTTATGCGCCCACCGAGTACGCGTACGCCGCAACCGCACCGCAAGACGCACGACGAAATCCCTCTGACACTGAGTCAGAGGGATTTCGTTTTTTGCCGTTTCGACGGCGGTCAAAGTCCAAAGAAAGTCACGTTTTTGAACTTTGTCGCCTGCCTAGGGCGCGAGACGGCGCCCGGCGTGCGGCGCTCGGTGACCGCGCAATCGCCGCGAGGACGCGCTTGTTGTTCGCCGGCCGAACCGACCGCGTCGGTCCGGCCGGTTCTCGGGTGTGATCGCGGGGATCAGGAGATCGCTTGGCTTACGGCGTTGGGCCCGTCGAACGTGCGGTCGGGCAGGTCCTGCAAAGCGTCGAGGATGTCGGAATCCGCACCGTTGCTGCGGGCGGTGTTCACGATGCCGTCGCGATCGCAGGGGTAGTCGATGCCGGACAGGTACTTCTGGACCTGGATCGGATTGATCTGGCTCATGCTGTGCTCCCTTCGGTTGGATAGCGGACAACGTGGGGGCCTTACCACCGCGCTCGGCTTTTAAGCAGGTGCGAAGAGGTCGATGGTTCGTGCGGCACGCCGACTAGCCGACGTAGCGGCGGGCGGTGGAGTTGCGTTGGGAGGCTTCGAGCTGGACGAGGCCCGCCTCGACCTGGGCGGGCAGGACCTTTCGTTCGCGCAATACCCATGGCAGCCCGCGTAGGGCCGCGAATACGGCGGCGGCCGTCGTTCGGTCGGCGGGGGCCGATCTGAGTATGTCGGCGGTACGGCGGGCCGCGCTGCGGGCCGGTCGGCGCAGCCACAGGGTCCACAGCGTGTTGCGGATTCCGAGCCCGCGACGGTGGGTGGCGTCGCGGGTGCGGGAGGGCTCGTGGTGGATGATCATGTCTTCCACCCAGCACATCCACCATCCGCGTGCCGCGAGATCCAACGCGAGCAGCTCTTCCTCGCCCGCGAACCACAGGCGCCGGGAAAAGCCGCCCACCTCCTCGAACGCGCGCACGCGGAAGGCGGACAGGCCGGCCATCACTCCCAGGAGCGCGGGCCCGGGCAGCCAGTCGGGGCCGGCGATCGGCGAATCGCGGAATTCGGGAGTGATCGGGTCTTCGCGCAGGTCGGGTGCGACGAGACAGCGTCCCGTCACCGATCCCAGGCCGGGATACTCGTCGAGCAGATCCGCCGCGCGAGTCAGCGCACCGGGCTGCCAGCGGGTGTCGTCGTCGCAGAAGGCCACATACGGCGTTCGCACCCGTTCGACGGCGAGGTTTCGACCGAGAGCGCCCAGGTTTTCGGCGGAGCGGATCAATTGCACCTGCGGGTAGTTCGCCGCGACCGCGTCGGCCGTGCCGTCGGCGGAACCGTTGTCGACGAGGATGATCGGTGCCGCGTCGGGCAGCGTGGTCATATGCGCGAGGGTCTGTAGCAGCTGGTCACGCCGGTCGCGGGTGATGATGACAACCGTCATCCGGTGTGTCGACATCGTCAGCTCCTTGTGTGGGCGAGTTCGAGTGTCCTGGCTCGGGTTTCGATCTCCGGGGGCAGAGGACGCCGCTGTGCCAACGCTTTCGGCAGCCGTTGGACGATCTGGGCGACGGTCAACAGCGTCTGCGGCTCGCGCACGATCCGGCGAACCAAGCCGAGCGACTCCGCGGCGCAGTGCCGTAGTGGTCGCCGCATCCAGGTGATCAAGGCGTTGTTGCGCTGTTCGGCCCGCCGCCGCCACGCCTGCGGTGGTCGGTGGGTGGAGGGGTGATGGTGGGCCCGCACCGTCGGCACGTAACACAGATGCCAACCGCGGGCGGCCAGGTCGAGCGAGAGCAAGCGTTCCTCGGCACCGAAATGCAGCAGCGGGCTGAATCCGGCGGCCTGCGCATACGCGTCTTTCCGCACGATCGCCGCACACGCAAGAAAGCCGAGAACCGACGGACCGGGCAGGTCCGGATCGTGTCCGAGCGGGCTTTCGGCCATCAGTTCGTTGACGGGGTCGTCTCGATGTTCCGAGCCGACGAGGGTGCGGCCGGCGATCAGGCCCACCTGCGGATAGGAATCCAAGATCCGTTCGGCTTCGGCGAGCGCGTCGCTTGCCCACCAGGAGTCGTCGTCGCTGAAGGCGACGTACGGTGTTCGGGCGATCGCCACGCCGAGATTACGGGCGGCCGCTCCACGATTGTCGGCCAACCGGACAACGTGTACGCCCGGGAAGGTTTCGGCCGTGTCGGCGGTGTTGTCGTCGGATGCGTTGTCGAGTACGACGATCGCCGGGCGCGGTCGAAGCGTGCACAACTCGGTGAGCGTTCTCGCCAATTCCGTCGCGCGATTTCGAGTGGCGATGACGACCGTGATCTTGCTCGTACTCATGACGCCCGCCCCGGCAGCAGCTCGTCGAGCGGCTCCGAAATCGATGCGTCCATCGTGCAGAAATTTGCCCATCCGATGACGAATACGCACATGCCTCGACACATACCCGGTGTCCGCCGCGCCAATCAGCGGGGCACCGCGCGGTTTGATCACGCGGCGAACGGCAAGAACTACGGCATGATCGACATGATCAGACCGCGCAGAATTCTTCTGTGGCATGTGCACGGCTCGTGGACCACCGCCTTCGTCCAAGGGCCGCATCATTATCTGTTACCGGTAACCGACGAGCGCGGCCCCTGGGGCCTTGGCCGGTGCGGGCGTGACTGGCCGAATGCCGGAGAGGTCACCGTCGGCGCGTTGCGCGACATCGAGGTGGATGTGATCGTGCTGCAGCGTCCCGAGGAGATCGACCTCGCGCATCGATGGCTCGGGCGGCGACCCGGCGTCGACATCCCCGCCGTCTATGTAGAGCACAACACCCCACGTCCCAGCGCGGCGCTCACCGCGCATCCGATGGCGGGGCGAACCGATATACCGGTCGTGCACGTCACCCATTTCAACGAGGTGATGTGGGACAACGGCACGGCGCCCACGCGTGTCATCCCGCACGGGATCGTGGATCCCGGTGAGCTCTACACCGGCGAACTGCCCCACGGTGTCGCGCTGATCAACGAGCCGACGCGGCGCGGGCGGATCACCGGCAGCGATCTGCTGACCCGCTTCGCGCGCGAAGGGCCGGTCGATCTCTACGGGATCGGCGCGCAGGACTTCCGGCCGCAAGGGCCGACCGCGCATCCGGTCAACGGGATAGCGGATCTGCGGCAGTCGGCATTGCACCCCGAGATGGCCAAGAGACGGGTCTACCTGCACACCGCGCGGTGGACTTCGCTCGGGCTGTCACTGCTGGAAGCCATGCACCTGGGGATGCCGGTGGTGGCGCTGGCGACCACCGAGGCCGTCAGCGCGGTACCGCCCGAGGCGGGCGCTCTCTCCACGGACGTCACCGCCCTCACCGCGAGATTTCGCGAATTGCTGCACGAACCCGATCTGGCGGTACTCGCGGGGAAATCGGGACGGCAGTTCGCGCTGGAGCACTACGGCCTCGAGAGCTTCCTGCATCGCTGGGATCGCCTACTGGCCGAGATCACCGAATAGAGGCGGCATCCAGGTCAGGAAAGGCGGAGACATGAAGATCGCGATGGTGTCCGAACACGCCAGCCCGCTCGCCACCTTGGGTGGCGTCGATGCCGGCGGGCAGAACGTGCACGTCGCGGAGTTGTCCGCGGCCCTGTGCCGGCTGGGTCACGACGTCACGGTGTACACACGGCGCGAGAGCGCGCGGGTGCCCGACACTGTCACCACCGCACCGGGCTATCGCGTGGTGCACGTTCCGGCGGGACCCGCGCATCCCGTGCCGAAGGACGAACTTCTGCCCTATATGCCGGAATTCGGAAATTTCCTGCGCGCGCGGTGGCGCGACGACTGTCCCGATGTGGTGCACGCCCATTTCTGGATGTCGGGTCTGGCCGCTCTGGCCGCGGTTCGCGACACCGATATCCCGGTGGTACAGACTTTTCACGCACTGGGCGTCGTGAAACGTCGGTATCAAGGCAGCGCCGACACCAGCCCGCCCGACCGGCTGCGGCTGGAACAGCAGGTGGCCGAGCAGGCAGACCGAATCATCGCCACCTGCACTGACGAAGTGTTCGAACTCGCTCGAATGGGTGTTCCGCGCCACCGGACGTCGGTGGTTCCCTGCGGCGTGGACCTCGACCAGTTCTCCCCCGAGGGCCCGAAAGCCGCGAGAACAGCTGAACACCGCCTCATCAGTGTGGGGCGACTCGTGCCGCGAAAGGGTTTCGACGTCGCCGTCACCGCCCTCGCCGAGCTGACCGGGACCGAACTGGTACTGGTCGGCGGACCGGACGGCCGACTGGCCGACGACCCGGAAGCGCAGCGGCTGCTGAGATCGGCCGACGATCTCGGCGTCGGCGACCGGCTGCACATGCTCGGCCAGGTGCCTCGAACGCAGATGGCTCCCCTGTTGCGTTCAGCCGACGTCGCGGTGTGCACACCGTGGTACGAGCCGTTCGGCATCACCCCCCTCGAGGCCATGGCGTGCGGTATTCCTGTCGTGGCCGCCGCCGTCGGCGGTCTCATCGACACCGTCGTCGACGGCGGCACCGGCACCTTGGTTCCCCCGCGTGATCCCTCCGGGTTGGCAGCGGCGATCCGCGAACTGATCGACGCGCCCGCACTCCGGCGCCGGTACGGTGCGGCCGGGCACGAGCGCGTCCATGCGCGCTATTCGTGGGACCGGGTCGCGGTGGAGACGCTGCGCGCCTATCGCCGGACCGCGGGCGCACGCGTCGCCGACGAGCGAAAGCAAGCACAGTGAGTACCGGCGCGACGCGCGCGTTGGTCACCGGCGGTTGTGGTTTCGTCGGCTCCCATCTGTGCGAGCAACTCCTCGCGGCGGGCACCGACGTCGTCGCCGTCGACAACTTCGCCACCTCCACCCCCGAGAATGTGGCGGGTCTACTGCATCGGCCGGGCTTCGAACTGCTCCAGCACGACGTCACCGAGCCGTTGCCCGACATCGGCTCCTTCGACGTCGTCTACCATCTCGCGTCGGCCGCCTCGCCGCCGGACTATCTGCGGTTACCGATCGAGACGCTGCGAGCAGGCTCGCTGGGCACGACCAACGCCCTGGAACTCGCCGAGCGGGATCACGCGCGTTTCGTACTCGCGTCCACGAGCGAGGTCTACGGCGATCCCGCGGTGCATCCTCAGCCCGAGAGTTATTGGGGCAACGTCAATTCCATCGGCCCGCGCAGCGTGTACGACGAAGCCAAGCGGTACGCCGAGGCGTTGACGATGGCGTACCGCCGCGAGCGCGGGGTCGACACCGGCATCGCCCGGATCTTCAACACCTACGGCCCACGCATGCGTGCCGACGACGGCCGGGTGGTGCCGACATTCATCGCGCGGGCCTTGGCGAACGCACCGCTGACCGTGGCGGGCACCGGTGAGCAGACCCGATCGCTGTGTTACGTCGAGGACACCGTGCTCGGGTTGCGCGCATTGGCCGGGTCCGATCATCCCGGACCGATCAACATCGGTAATCCGCACGAGTTGTCCGTGCGGGCGCTCGCCGAAGAGATCCGCATCGCCACCGACAGCTCGTCGACGCTGGAATACATCGAGGAGGCGGTCGACGATCCGAAGCGGCGCTGCCCGGACATCTCGCTGGCACAACGCGAATTGGGCTGGCAGCCGATGATCACCCGGACCGAGGGGTTGCGCCGCACGATCGAGTGGTTCGCCCGGCAGCGATGCGTGGCGCGGACGGTTTAGCCCCGACTTAACCGGGTAGCGCGAACGCAGGTACCGGCGGGGGTGCGGTCTCCCGCCGCCTCGATGAGAAAGGCGAGCCGTTGCGCATTCTCGGAATCAACGCAGTGTTCCACGATCCCGCCGCGGCGCTGATCGTGGACGGCGAAATCGTCTCGGCGGCGGAAGAGGAACGGTTCAGCCGCCGCAAGCACGGTAAGCGGCCGGTGCCGTTCTCGACGTGGGAGCTGCCCGAGCAGTCGGCCGCGTGGTGCTTGGCGCAGGCGGGCATACGTCCCGATCAGCTCGACGCGGTGGGTTACTCCTACGATCCGGGGCTGGTCGATCATTCGCTCGACGGTCTCGATCAGCAGAGCGAGCAGACTCGCACGGATTACGCCCGCCGCGCGCCCGCCTTTCTGCGCGCCGCATTACCCGGTCTGGATCCATCGATCGTCCGCTTCGTCCGCCATCACGTCGCGCACGCTGCGTCGACAGCGCTGGCGGCGCCGCTGGGTGATTCGGCGGTGTTGGTCGCCGACGGACGCGGGGAGAGCACGTCCTATCTGGCCGGGGAATACCGGGACGGCAAATTCGTCGAACTGGCGTCGCAGCGGCTGCCGCATTCGCTGGGGTTGATGTACGAGGATCTCACCCAGCACCTCGGATTCGAGCGTTCCAGCGACGAGTACAAGGTCATGGCGCTGGCCTCCTATGGCGAGCCGCGATTTCTCGACCGGTTCCGGGAACTGCTGTACACCACCGGTGACGGCGGATTCCGTACCGAACCGGTGCCGTGGGACAGCTTCGCACCCGCCGGGCACGGTGGTGACTTCAGCAGCGAGCACGCCGACCTGACCGCATCCGTCCAGCGCCGGTTGGAGGACGTGCTGCTCGAGCTGATCACGTGGCTGCATCGGCAAACGGGTCAACGCAACCTCACGCTGGCAGGCGGTATCGCCCTGAACTGTGTGGCCAATACGCGCCTGCACGACGAAGGACCGTTCGACAACGTCTGGGTCCAACCGGCCGCGGGCGACGCGGGCACCGCGCTGGGCGCGGCATTGCAATTGGCCGCGGAGTTCGGTGAACCCGTCGCCCCGATGCGGGGTGCCGACCTCGGCCGTGAATGGAGCGACTCCGAACTCGAATCCATTCTCCGTGCGGCGAAGGTCCGCTACACCCGCTCGGACGATGTGGCGGCCGATGTGGCGCAAGCCCTGGCCGACGACGGCATCGTCGCCTGGTTCCAGGGCCGTGCCGAATTCGGCCCGCGTGCGCTCGGGCACCGCTCGCTGTTGGCCCACCCCGGTCGGGCCGCGAACCTCGAGCGTCTCAACGATGTGAAGGGTCGCGAGCAGTTCCGGCCGGTGGCCCCGATGGTGCTCGCGGACCGAGCGCCCGAGATCTTTTCGCGAGGGCCGCTGCCCAGTCCCTACATGTTGTTCGTCCACGATGTCGCCGCCGACTGGCGCGAGCGGATTCCGGCGGTCACCCACGTCGACGGCACCGCGCGGGTGCAGACGGTCGACCCCGCCGACAATGCGCTACTGGCCCGGATGCTCTCGGAATTCGACAAGCGCACCGGTGTGCCCGTCGTGGTCAACACGAGCCTCAATACCGCGGGCAGACCGATGGTCGATTCCCCCCGCGACGCACTCGAATGCTTCGGTTCCGCGCCGATCGACCTGCTCGCCATCGGCCCGTTCCTGGTGTGGCGCCGATGAATTCATCCATCGACTACAGCATCGTCATCCCGACCACAGGCCGCGAGAGCCTGCGGGTATTGCTGGGCGCTCTCGCTGCCGCCACCGGTCCGCAGCCCAGGGAGATCATCGTCGTCGACGATCGCCCGGACGGCGGAGATCTTCCCCTGGTGGATACCTCGCCGCAGGTGCGGGTGCTCCACTCCGGTGGTCGCGGGCCGGCCGCCGCGAGAAATGTCGGCTGGCGGCACGCATCGGGGACCTGGGTGGCTTTCCTCGACGACGATGTCGTCACCACACCGGATTGGCCCCACCGTTTGGCTGAGGACCTCGCGGGTCTCGATGAGACGACGGCCGCTTCCACCGCGCACATCGAGGTGCCGCTGCCGACCGATCGCAAACCGACCGACGAGGAACGGGGAACGGCGGGCTTGACCGTCGCGCGCTGGATCACCGCCGACATGGCCTACCGCAGAGCGGTGCTACTCGCGGTCGACGGATTCGACGAACGCTTTCCCCGTGCCTTTCGCGAAGACGCCGACCTCGCGATGCGGGTGTGCCTGGCCGGCTACCGGATCGCCCAGGGTGAGCGGGTCACCAGCCATCCGACGCGCAGGTCGGGGCCGATGGCCAGTGTTCGAGCCCAACGGGGAAACTACGACAACGCGCTGATGCGGCGAAAGTTCGGCCCTCGGTGGCGGCAGCGAATCGGCGAAAGACCCGGCATGCTCGGCCGCCACGCGTTCACCACCGCACTGGGCGCGGCCGCCGTGGGTTCAGGCGTGGCGGGCCGTCAGCGCTGGGCTCTCGTTTTCGCGGCGGCATGGGCCGCGCTGACAGGCGAATTCGCCGCGCGCCGAATCGTGCAGGGGCCTCGAACCGCAGGTGAGATCGGGCGAATGGTGGTGACCAGTGCGCTGATCCCGCCCGCCGCATGCTGGTATCGGTTCCGCGGCGAGATACGGCATCGCAACGCGACGCCCTGCGCGCCGCCGGCCCAGCTGTTCGACCGGGACGACACCGTCATCGGGGACGCTCCCGACCTCGCCGATCCGTCGATGGTCTCGGTGGCAGAAGAACTCGCCGCCGGAAGTGAGTCCGCGAACAGGAGGTAGGCCTTGAACGAGGATCATTTCGCCGTCTTGTCCAGTGCGTTGGAGCGGAACCGTTCCTTGGCACCGGGACTTCGCAGATGGGGTCGCGAACTGGCCGCGGTATTCGACAACGGCGGCAGATTGCTGGCCTGTGGCAACGGGGGCAGCGCCGCCGAAGCCCAGCATCTGACCGCGGAACTGGTCGGGCGCTTCCGAAACGAACGACGGCCGCTCTCGGCGATCGCGCTGCACGCCGACACCTCCGCGGGCACCGCGATCGTGAACGATTACGGCGAGGCCGAATTGTTCGCGCGTCAGGTCCGGGCACACGGCAGGACCGGGGACGTGCTCGTGCTGCTGTCCACCAGTGGAACCAGCCAGAACGTGGTCGCGGCGGCCAAGGCCGCGCAGGAGATAGGCGTCACCACCTGGGCGATGACCGGACCCGCGCCCAATCCCCTGGCCGCGCTCTGCGACGACGCGCTGCCGGTCGACGCGCCGAGCACGGCCACCGTGCAGGAGGTTCATCTGGTCATGGTGCACGCGCTGTGCGAGTCGCTCGACGAGGCGCTGGGAATCCCGACATGAAGCCCGTGGTCGTGGTCGGCGCGAGCTCGCAGTGGTACCCACGGCGCACGACGGAAGCGGGGTCGTGGCCTTGACCGGCACGATTCTCGTGCTCCGCGCGCTCGGCCTCGGCGACCTGCTGACGATCGTGCCCGCTCTGCGTGGGCTGCGGACCGCGTACCCCGACGATCGCGTGGTGCTGGCCGCGCCGGAACCCCTGCGCCCCTTGGTCGACCTGATCGACGCGGTCGACGAGTTGCTGCCGACTCCAGGCTTGGGCTCGCTGCGGTGGAGCGGCGCATCACCGAGGATGGCGGTGAACCTGCACGGCAGTGGGCCGCAGAGCATTCGGGACCTGGCGGCGGTGCGCCCGGCCACGATGCTGACTCATCGGCACCCGGATTTTCCCGAGATCCCCGGACCCCGGTGGTTCGCGGAATTGCACGAGGTGCAGCGGTGGTGCCGGCTGCTGGCGTACGCGCGTATCGACTCCGATCCGCGCGCGCTGGCGCTGCCCAAGCCGGATATCGCCGCCGCGGAGTCGAACGTGATCGTGATCCATCCCGGCGCGGCGTCGAACGCGCGACGGTGGCCCGCTGAACATTTCGCGACGGTGGCCCGGGAGCTCAGCGCCGATGGTCATCGAGTGGTGGTCACCGGTTCGGCGGATGAAGTCTCGTTGGCGACCGCGGTCGCCCGCGAGGCGGGACTCCCGCCCTCCGCGGTGTACGCCGGCCGTACCGACTTGGCCGAACTCGCCGCGATCGTCGCCGACGCGGCGCTGGTGGTCTGCGGCGACACCGGTGTCGGTCATCTCGCCACCGCCTTCGGCACACCGTCGGTCCTGCTGTTCGGACCGACCCCACCGCGTGTGTGGGGGCCACCCCCCGACGCGCGCAGCCACGTCACGCTCTGGGCTGGTGTAGTCGGCGATCCACATGCCGACCGACCGAATCCCGGACTGCTCTCCATCACACCGCAGCAAGTGCTTTCGACCGCGGCGACACTGATCGGACAGGAGGCGCGCCATGGGTAACCGCGTGGGTGTGGTCGGTGCGGGCTATGTCGGCCTCACCAGCGCCGCATGCCTGGCACATCTGGGCCATCATGTGACCTGCCTGGACAACGACGAATCCAAGGTCGAGGCCCTACGCGCGGGCACCGTCACGATAGTCGAGCCGGGCCTACCCGAACTGGTCCGCGAAGGACTCGCCGAGGACCGCTTGACCTTCACTTCCGACCCGCAGTCACTTGCCGAGTCCGAAGTGGTCATGCTGTGCCTGCCCACCCCCATGGGCACCGACGGCACAGCGGATCTCAGCATCCTCGAGGACGCGCTGGTGACGCTGAGTCCGATCCTGTCCCCGGGTTGCGTGCTCGTCACCAAGTCCACCGTCCCCGTCGGCACCGCCACGCGCATCCCCGAGCTGACCGGCCACCGGTATCCGGTCGTCAGCAATCCGGAATTCCTGCGCGAGGGTTACGCCGTGCACGACTTCCTGCACCCCGACCGCGTCGTCGTCGGTGCGGATGAGCCGGATCACGAGGCGGCCGAGCACGTCGCCGGTCTCTACGAGGGAACGGATGCGCCGGTCCTGCGATGCGACACGGCCAGCGCCGAGCTCGCCAAGTACGCCAGCAACGCGTTTCTCGCCGTCAAACTCTCCTTCGTCAACACCGTGGCCGAACTGTGCGAACACGTCGACGCTGACATCTCGAAGGTCACCGACGCGATGGGCAAAGACGCGCGTATCGGGCCGTCGTTCCTCGCACCCGGACCCGGTTGGGGCGGTTCGTGCCTGCCCAAGGACACCCGCGCCCTCTTGGCGGTAGCCCAGGCCTCCGGTGTGGACTTCGCCATCGTCCGCGACGCTGTGCGTGCCAACGACCACCAGCGCGCGATGGTCTTGCGCAAGGTCCGTCGCGCTGTCACCGGTACGGTCGACGGCTCCCTCGCGGGGATGCGGATCGGGGTGTTCGGGCTCGCGTTCAAAGCCGGCACGGGCGACCTACGCGACTCCCCCGCCGTGGCCATCGCTCGTCAGCTCGCCCACCACGACGCCCTCGTGACGGCATACGACCCCTGCGTGCCGCAATCCGGCGCACACGACCTCGCGGCGGGCCCCGATGCGATCCAGGTCGTCGACGACCCCTACCTCGCCGCGAAGGACGCCAACGCGATCCTCATCCTCACCGAGTGGCCCGAGTTCCGAACGCTCGACTGGAAGAAGATCGCCGACGCCGTCGAACACCCGGTCATCGTGGACACCCGCAACCTGCTCGATGAACAACTACTGGACGGCACAGAGTTCACGGTGGCGGGCATCGGGTCATCCGCCCCAGCCGGATTCAGGGATCGGTCGAAGTAGCCGGGGTAGGTGCGGCGCCCTTGCGGCTTTCGTCCTGAGCGCGATGGAAGAACGGCTGGGCCCGCCGACCAAGTCGAGGCCGAAATCCGGTTCACCCATCGCATGTCACACTTGCCTGCCTTACGTCGTCAACCAGGCAGCAACCTGAGACCACAGCAACAGCAAGCGAGGACATGGCAATGGGTATCGAGGAAATGCGTAACGCGGTCCGTGGACGTGTGCTGCTGCCCGGTGACGCGGGATTCGACCAGGCGGTTCAGCCGTGGAATCTGGCTGTGGCGCAGCCGGTTTCGGGCGTCGTCGCAGTCGCCGACGCCCACGACGCCGCCGACTTGGTGAAGTTCGCGCGCAGCGCGAACCGGCAAGTAGTCACGCAGACAACCGGGCACGGCGCGACCGGCGGAATCGAGGACGCGATCCTCCTCCGCACGGGCGCCCTGGACCGTCTGGAGATCGACGCCGAGCGCCGGACGGCCAGGGTCGGTACCGGCGTGCAATGGGGTGCCGTCCAGGCCGCCGCCGCCACGCACGGATTGACCGGGCTGGCCGGTAGCAATCCCGTCGTCGGCGTCACCGGCTACACCCTCGGCGGCGGATTCGGCTGGCTCGCACGCAAATACGGCTGGGCCGCCGACGCGGTGCGCGCCTTCGAGATCGTCGACGCCGACGGCCGATGCGCGCGGATCACCGCCGATTCCGACCCGGAGCTGTTCTGGGCACTGCGCGGCGGCGGCGGCGATTTCGCGATCGTCACCGAGATCGAGTTCGACCTGTTCCCGCTGCCGCGCCTGTACGGCGGCCGCGTGATGTGGCCCGCCGACCGCACCCGCGCGGCGTTCGACCTCTTCACCGAGCTCACCACGGACGCGCCGCCCGAACTGTCGGTCTGGTTGCAGCGCTACCAGATCCCCGGCGCCGCACCGACCGTCGCGATCGACTTCGCCTACCTCGGCGAGCCGGACGAAGGCCGCGCGCTGACCGCCCGGCTCGACAGCATCGAGGGAATCCTCGCCGACACCCGAGGCGCGTTGACCCCGGCCCAGATCGGCCGGATCACCGCCGAACCCACCGATCCCAGCCCGTCGCTGTCGCGCGGTGAACTGCTCACCGATCTCGATGACGCGGTGGTCAAAACCCTCATCGAGGCTCCGGTCGCACCGCTGCTCAACATCCAGCTCCGCGGCCTCGGCGGCGCCCTCGCCGAACCCCGGCCCGAAGGTGGCGCCCGCGGGCCCGTCACCGAGCCGTACGCGCTCTACATGCTCGGCCTCGGCCTTCCGCATCTGCTCGACGACATCCAGACCAGATTCGCCGAAATCCTCGACGCCCTCGGCCCCCACATCACCGGCTCCAAGCCCTACACCTTCCTCGCTCCCGGCGAGACGGCTTCAGCAGCCTTCGATCCGGAAACCCTTGCGCGCCTACGTCAGATCAAAACCACCCGCGATCCGCACAACACCATCCGAGCCAACTTCCCACTCCACCACTGAAACCCGAGGCTCGGAGGATCCACATGCGTCGTGGGTTCTCCGAGGTCGTCGTGGTCGACAGCCGCGAGGTCCGAATTCGCCACGATCGGTGCGGACCCCCCGGTGCCGAGGGCTTGCCGCGGCAGACTGACGAAAAGTGGCTGTCACCGGTTCGGTTGAGCCAAGCGATGATTCACGTCAGGAGCCGGGGCCGCTGTCCTTGCGGAGTCGCGCCCAGTGGCGGAGTCGTTCGGTGATCGCTGCCTCGTACCCGCCGGTGGTCGGCTCGTAAAAGGTCTGCTGTGGCATGCCGTCGGGGAAGTAGTTCGCCCCGGAGAAGCCGGTCTCGGTGTCGGGGTCGTACTGGTAGTTCGCCCCGTAACCCAGGTCCTTCATGAGCCGGGTCGGGGCGTTGAGAATGTGCGCCGGTGGCATCAGGGAGCCGGTGCGTTTCGCCGCGGCGCGGGCTTTGCCGAAGCCGCGGTACACCGCGATCGACTTCGGCGCGGTCGCCAGATAGAGCACCGCCTGCGCGATCGCGAGTTCGCCTTCGGGTGAGCCGAGCCGTTCGTACACATCCCATGCGGCGAGGGCCTGCCGCACCGCGGCGGGATCGGCGAGGCCGATGTCCTCGGTGGCGAATCGGGTGATGCGGCGGGCGATGAACAACGGGTCCTCGCCACCGTCGAGCATCCGCGCCAACCAGTACAGCGCCGCATCGGGGTCGGAGCCGCGCATCGATTTGTGGAGCGCGGAGATGAGGTTGTAGTGGCCTTCCTGCGACTTGTCGTACAGCGGTGCCCGTTTCTGCACCGCGGCGGCGAGGGCGAGCGGGTCGACGGGCGCGGGCAACGCCTGCACCTGCTCGATCATGTTCAGCAAGTACCGGCCGTCCCCGTCCGCCATCGCGACGAGCGCCTGCCGGGCGTCCTCGTCGAGTGGCAGCGGGCCGAGCAGGGTTTCGGCCCGACCGATGAGCGCGCGCAGGGCGGTGGCGTCGAGGCGTCTCAGGACGAATACCTGACAGCGTGACAGCAATGCGCCGTTGAGTTCGAAGCTGGGGTTCTCCGTGGTCGCGCCGACGAGGACGATCGTGCCGTCCTCGACATAGGGCAGAAACGAGTCCTGTTGCGCACGGTTGAAGCGGTGGATCTCGTCGACGAACAGCAGCGTGCCCTGTCCGACCTCTTTCCGTCGCTGTGCCGCGTGGAACACCTTCCGCAGGTCCGCGACACCGGAGAACGTCGCCGACAACGGTTCGAACGTGAGGTCGGTCCGTTCGGCGAGGAGCCGGGCGATGGTGGTCTTCCCGCAGCCGGGCGGGCCCCACAGGATCATCGACGCCAACCGGTGCGCGGCGACCATCCGGCCGATCGGGGCGTCCTCGGCCAGCAGATGGTCCTGACCGACGACATCGGTCAGGGTCCGAGGCCGCAACCGGTCCGCCAAGGGGCGGGAAGCGTCGTCGGCCTCGAACAGCGACGGCGGCTGTTCGCTCACGATTTCTTTCCTGGGTTCACATCGAGGTGCGGGGTGAACGGCCGCCCGTGGCCGACGTGGGCGAGCGCCCCCGCGGTCTCGCGGGCGACTTGCTGAAGCTCCTCCCCCGAGAGGGTCATCGCTCTGCCTTTCCGAAGCTACCGGTCGTCATCGACATCTCGCGTTGTCGCACAATAGCCGTGTCACGCCGAAACCGCGTCCCGCCCCGGGGGTGCCTTGTAAGAACGGGATTTCGTGAGCTCCGCTGTCTTTCTGGTACTGATCGTGTTGATTCCGGCGGTGCTGCTCGCTGTGCCGTGGTGGGCGCTGATCGCTGCCCCTACCGAACGCAGTGGTCCGCTGTACCGGGTCGGCACTGCGGCTTTCGTCGCCGGGTACATCTGTCTGCCGGCCGCGCTGATCCTCGGGCACGGGCCGCCGCGGATCGACTCGGCAGCGATCGTCGGGGACGTCCTGCTCGGGGTGGTGTGGGTGCTGTTCAGCTGGTCGGTGATCGGGCTGGTGGTCCGTGGTGGGCTGCGGATGATCGGTGCGCGGGGAGTTCGTGCGAGTCGAGTTGTCGCGCTCGCCGTGGTGGTGGTGTCGGTCGTGCTGACCGGGTACGGCGTCTACGAGGCGCGGCGGGTGCCGCAGGTGCGCACCGTCGACGTCGCGATACCGGGGCTGGCGCCGGGCCTCGACGGATTGCGGGTGGTGGTCCTCACCGACACCCACTTCGCCGCGCTGGACCGGGAGGGCTGGTCGCGACGGGTGGTCGAGGAAGTCAACGCGCAGCGACCCGACATCGTAGGACTGGCGGGTGACCTCGTCGACGGCTCGGTGGACGAACGACGCCATCAGGTTGCTCCGCTCGCCGGGGTGCGGGCGCCGCTGGGGCGGTTCTACATCACCGGCAATCACGAGTACCTCGGCGACGCCCAGTCGTGGCTGGACTACATGACCTCGATCGGGTGGCAGCCGCTGCACAACGCGCACCGGACCGTCGAACGCGACGGGAACAGGTTGACCGTAGCCGGGATCGACGACCCAACGGGCGACGATGTGCCAGGCCACGGCCCTGATCTCGCGGCCGCGCTCGCGGGCACCGACCCGGGGTTGCCGGTGGTTCTGTTCGCACATCAGCCCAGCCAGGTCGCCGACAGTTCGGCGGCTGGGGTGGAACTGCAGATCTCCGGACACACCCACGGCGGTCAGATCTGGCCTTTCCATTACCTGGTCCGACTCGACCAGCCGGTCGTCTCCGGATTGAGCAGCCACGCGAACGGCACCCAGCTCTACACCAGCCGTGGTACCGGGTACTGGGGGCCGCCGATGCGAGTGTTCGCGCCCAGCGAGATCACCGTGCTGGTCCTACATCCGCAGAGGTGAAGGGGCGACAGCTCCCCAGCCCCCGCTGATCTCGCGGCGTTCGATTCTCACCGAGGACGATCACACAGGCTTCGTCGGACACCGCGCCGAGCAGAACGCGCTTGCCTTTCAGTAGCAGCGCAGTGGAGGCGCACCGGGAACACCGTCGTCGAGGTGGACAGGTTCGCCGAGCGCGGCAGCGATCGTCTCCCGACGGCCGTCGTAGCGATGCGCGACACCGAGGCGCGTCAGCAGGGTATGCACCCGGTCCGCGTCCCACTGCACCTTCTGGTCGTCCAACCGGTGCAGGTAGTACCGGAACACGTCGAAGTCTTCGACGATGATGTCGGTCTTCTCCGGATGGGCGTCGACCTCCAGCGACGGAACATCCTGGCCGGGGAGCAGCATCACCACGACCAGGCCCCAGACGAAGCAGGGCCGCCGGGTCGCGCTGGTGGCCCAGTTCTTCACCGCCGAGGAGTTCATGCGGACCTGGCTGACGGGGTCGTGGTCGTAGCCGTTGCCGTAGATGTCGGCGACCTCACCGTCGTCCATCACCCACGGACCGTTCGGCGGAATGATCAACGTCCCGTGCTGAACGCTGCGGAATCCCTTGATCTCGACCGCGATACACCGCTGACGGGTGAAGATCAGCGCGTCGAGCCGACGGCTGTGACCGCGGTACGGAACGTTGACGTCGAGCAACACCACACCGGCCTGGGCCGGACTCCACGCGACCCAGTCCGCGAAACGCTCCTCGGCGGACGACAACTCCGAATCCGGGTCGACCAACAGCAACACAACGACCTCCCCGACAGACCGGCCCTGAGGGTTCATAAGGCCGGTCTCGCGCACCGATCTCTACCTCCGTGCCAGTGTCGCACGCCGCACCGATACGTCGAAGTCGTTCGCACACAAAGGTTTACAGCCGCGAACACCGACCTGGGACCAACGCGATGAACAGTGGCGCCGAAGCGATGACCTGGCGCGCCGAATCCTGCTTGCCCCAGATATCCGAAAGACCAAACCGCGGACGGGGGCAGCGCGAACTTCCGCTAGGGCCGTTTCGGGTAGCCGATCCGTTCCCGGCACACCCTGCGATGTCCTCATCTGGAGGACGCGACCGGCACGAGAGGTTCTCGACAGTGCGACAACATCGTCCCACCCGCACAGCAACCCTGCGATCGACCCTTGTCTGCCTCCTGATCGTCGGCGCACTCGGCGGCTCGGTCACCTCCGCGACCGCGGCACCCGAGCCGGCCAGGGTGTTGTCCGCCGACGCGGTCGACGACCGGCAACTGAACGTGACGGTGTACTCCCCGGCCATGAACAGGCCGATTCCGCTGCAGGTCATCCGTGCTGCCGACACCTCGAATCCGCGGCCGACGATGTACCTCCTGAACGGCTCACAAGGCGGCCCCGGTGGAAGCGGCTGGGACGCGCAAACCGATGCCGTCGGCTTCCTGCGCGACAAGGACGTCAACGTCGTCACCCCGGTCGGTGGTGCCAGCTCCTACTACACCGACTGGGAGCGCGACGATGCGGCGCTGGGGCGCAACAAATGGCAGACCTTCCTCAACGAGGAGTTGCCGCCGGTGATCGAGGACTTCCTGCGCGCCGACGGCAACCGAACCCTGGTCGGGGTTTCGATGAGCGGAACCTCGGTGCTGAATCTGGCGATCGCCAAACCGGGGTTCTGGCGCAGCGTGGCCTCCTACAGCGGCTGCGCTCAGACCTCGGACCCCATCGGGCAGGAATTCGTGCGGATCACGGTGGAGAACTGGGGCGGCGGGCAGAGCGTCGAGAACATGTGGGGCCCACGCTCCGGGCCGCTGTGGCGCGCCAACGATCCGCTGGTCAACGCGGAAGGGCTGCGCGGCACCGCGATCTACCTGAGCACCGGGAGCGGGATCCCCGCCGCACCCCACGACACGCCGGCCGATCCGCGCGTGCGGGACGGCAGAATTCCGCTGCCGATCCAGATCGCCTTCGGTGGGCCGATCGAGGCCGCGGTGCACTTCTGCACGATGAACCTCGCACATCGACTGCGCGAGCTGGACATCCCGGTGACCTTGGACGAGCGGCCGGTAGGTACGCATTCGTGGGGCTACTGGGAAGACGATCTGCGCACTTCCTGGCCGTTCCTGGCGCAATCGATCGGGAGCCGCACACCCTGAGCCCGGACCCACCGTATCGCGGGAGTCCGGAGTGGCGCGTTGAACCTCCGTTCCCCGATGCGGACCCGGCCGACGGCAGACCGGGCATGCATCGCCGTACACACGCGGAGTCGGTTCCGCAATCGGGAGGATCAGTGAACAACGAACTGGGCCAGGTAGTCGTCGCGACCACCGTGGTGAACGGCGAACGGGAGGTGCGCATAGAGGTGGGCGATCCGCGACCGGACAACTCGGCGCACGACTGGCTGTGCACATATCGGATCGACGGCAGCCGCGAACACACGGTCCGCGGACCGGACAGGTTGGCCGCCGTCTACGTGGCGCTGCTGGAGGCCGAGAACACCGCGGCCCGAGCCGTGCCGGGGGTACGTCGGCTACAACACGCCGCACGCGCGGTGGTGGCCGACGCCCGCGAGTTCGGTGCCCCGCTGGGAGCCCGTGCGGTCCACACTTCCGCGGGCCCGGTGGTGATCACCATCGGGCGGCCACGCCAGGATCCGAACCGTCCACACACCTACCTGTGTCCCTTCCGGATCGACGACCGCACCGAAGCCTTCGGGCAAGGATTCGATGAGATTCGGGCGGTGATGTCAGCGATCCGCAGCGTCGGCGCGATCGTCGGGATACCGGGCGACTGGCTTGCGCCCGCGGAAAACACTGTGCCAGAAGGGTTTCCTCGATCAACGCGATGAGCCACTCGCGTGTCGTTGGTCCCGTGCGACAGGCTCCTCTTCATGAGCGCGTAGAGCACCACCCCGGTGAACATCGCGGTCGCGACGACATCCGACACCGTGCCGGAAGTAGTCCCCGACCTGAACCGGCTCAGGAACCGGACCGGACGACCTCTTCACCCATGAGGTGTTCGCGACCCCACGCCTCCAAGGGGAGCAGTGCGTTGTTGAGGAGCTCGCCGAGTGGGGTCAGGGAGTACTCGACGCGGGGTGGGACCTCGTTGTACACCGTGCGATGGACGATCCCGTCGGCCTCCAATTCGCGCAGTTGCGTGGTGAGGACCTTCTCGGTGACGCCGTTCACCGCACGGCGCAACTCACCGAAGCGGTGGGGGCGTTCGCTCAGCGGCCAGAGGATCATCATCTTCCACTTGCCGTTGAGTACCGACATGGTGGCGTCGAGTCCGCATCGGTACGCGCCCGGCCTGCGTGTGATCGGCACGATGGTTCCTTTCCTCTACCTGTTCGCTATCCCGGAAGTGCGTACCCACTTCGGTGTGCGTACTTGTTCGGCCCGGATGCCACGCCAACACTAAAGCGCATGTCCGACAACAAAAATAAAACGCTCACCGTCCTCGGGCTCGGCGACATGGGCTCGGCCCTCACCCGTTCGTGGCTCGCGGCGGGATACACCGTCACCGTGTGGAACCGCAGCCCCCGGCGGGCCCCGGCGGGGGCGGCGGTCGCCGCGACCGTTGCCGAAGCCGTCGGCGCGAACACGCTCGTGGTGGTGTGTCTCCTCGACGACGCGTCGGTGCGCGCGACGTTCGACGGCGTCGATCTGACCGGCCGCGACATCGTCAACCTGACCACGAGCACACCCGCCGAGGCCCGTGCGCTCGCCGAGTGGATCACCGCGCGCGGCGGGAATTTCCTGGACGGCGGGATCATGGCCGTCCCCTCCATGATCGGCGCAGCCGGCTCGGGTGCGTACGTCTTCTACAGCGGATCGGCGCGGCTGCACGAGACCCATGCCGAGGCCTTGGCGGTGCCGGCCGGCGTCACCTACGTCGGCACCGACGCCGGTTTCGCAGCGCTGTACGACATCGCACTGCTCAGTGCGATGTGGGGCATGTTCGCGGGCGCCACACACGCGTTCGCTCTCATCGGTGGCGAGGACATCTCACCGGTCGAATTCGCGCCACTCATGGTGGCCTACCAGCAGGCGATGGCCGGGTACGCCTTCGGCACGGCCGCGCAGCTGGCGAGCGGGGACTACACGCAGGACGTGGAGTCGAACCTGGCGATGATGGCCACGACGAACGACACACTGCGACGTACCGCCCTGGAACAGCGCGTCAGCCCGGAACTTCTCCAGCCCTTCATGACGCTGATGGAACGTCGAGTCGCCGAGGGCGGCGGGAAGGAGTCGACCACCGGCGTCGTCGACCTGCTACGCCGCTGATCGAGCGGCTCCTGTCGGTGAGCGGCGGCGACTGTTCCCGTGCGGCTATAGTTCGTGTCGATGACTACCGGGACGGCCTTGCGCCACACACGGATCGGTGACCCGGTGCTCTTCTGAGCACCGCACGGGCCCGTGGCCCGTTGTCCGATCGAAGATCCAGCGCCGCTGCGCGGGCTCCGCCTCCTTCGTGTTGATCACAGGCTCCACACATCAACCACGACAGGAGAATCCATGCATACCAAGACGCTGCAGATCCCCACCCTCGACGGCCACGCGGACGCGTTCGCCGCCTTCCCCGACTCCGGCGAGCAGTACCCGGGCGTACTGATGTACCCGGACGGTTTCGGTGTACGGCCCGTGCTGCGGGAGATGGCCGAGGAACTGGCCGGGCACGGGTACTACGTGCTCGTCCCCAACTTCTTCTACCGGCACGGCCCGGCACCGGTGATCGAACTGCCCGCACACATCGGCGAAGACGCCCGCTCTGCCTTGTTCGCCCAGCTGATGCCCTTGATCGAGGCACACACCGCCGAACGTGCGCTCCGCGACGCCGACGCCTACCTGGAGTTCCTCACCACCCGACCCGAGGTCAGCGCCGGACCCGTCGCAGTGACGGGTTATTGCATAGGCGGGCTACTGGCGGTGCGCACCGCCGTAGCCCACCCCGGCCGGGTGGCGGCCCTCGCCGCATTCCACGCCCCCGTAGGCGCCGACGGACTGGACAATCTCTCCGAACTCGCCGCCGAAGTCCATTTCGGCCACGCCGAAACCGATCTGACGCCCGAAGATCTCCGTCGGCTCGACCAGGCATTGGCTGCCGCGGGCGTCGAATACACCTCCGAGATCTACCCCGGCACCGTCCACGGCTTCACCATGTCCGACACCGACGACTTCGATCCCTCCGCACTGCGACGTCATTGGGATCGGCTGCTCCCCCTCCTCGGCCGCGCACTTGGCAACGGTGACGGCTCCCGGTAGTCGCCGACCAACTCGTCGTTCAGGCCGGGGTGACCGCCACCGGCAGCGATTCCAGGCCGCGGATGACCACATTCGGCTTGAACGGCGGATTCTCGCTGCGCAGTTCCAGCGAGCCGACCTTGCGCAACAGCACGTCGAGCAGGATCTCCATCTCGAGCAGTGCCAGCGGGGCACCGAGGCAGTAGTGGATGCCGAGACTGAAGCCCAGGTGCTTCTTGGCCGGGTTCTTCGGATCGGAGTAGCGGGTCACGTCCAACCGCTCCGGGTCGGGGAAGGCGGCGGGGTCGTGGTTGCTCGAGTTGATCAGCACCACAACACCTTCGCCTTGCTCGAACCGGTGGCCGGCGACGGTGATCGGCCGGGTCGCGGCGCGCGTGGTGATCTGCACCGACGGGTCGAGGCGCAGCAGTTCGTCGGGTGTGTGGACGAGCATCTCGGGACGTTCACGCAGCACCTGGATCTGGTCGGGGTTGCGCAGCAGGCGCAGCATGCCGGTGCCGATGAGATTGGCGGTGGTCTCGTGCCCGGCGACGAAGGTGGTGATGCAGGTGGCGAGCAGCTCCTGTTCGGAGAGCACGTCACCGCGATCCTCGACCTGGGACAGCGCGCTGAGCAGATCGTCGCGCGGGCTGACGCGGCGTTCGTTCAGCAGCTCACGGAAGTAGCCCATGAATCCGCGCGAGGCCGCGCTGCGCGCCCGCAGGCATTCCTCGGGCAGCGTGTAGTCGTGATCGAAGCCGCGGGCCAGGTCCTGCGACCAGCGGTGCACCTGGTCGTAGGCCTCCTTCGGCACACCGATCAGCTCGCAGGCGATGATCAACGGGAGCGGGTAGGCGATCAGCTCGACGAGGTCGAATTCGCCCGCGGCCACGGCGTCGTCGACGAGTTGTTCGCACAGCTGCTCGATCCGCGGCCGCAATCGGGTCACCATGCGCGGGGTGAATCCCTTGGTGACGAGGTTGCGCAGGCGGGTGTGGTCCGGCGGCTCCATCCACAGGAACGACGTGGGCAGTTCCTCGGGGGCGTTCTCCGGCAATACCGTCGGGTGCATCATCGCCGCTTCCTCGGCGTGGCTCCACGCGGTGGTCGACAGCACCGCCGCGCAGTCCTCGTAGCGGGTGAGCACGTGGTGGCCGAGCGGGGTCTGGTGGATCGGGCCCGCTTCGCGCAGGACGCGGGCGGGGCTGTAGGGGTCGGCGCGGCCGTCAGGGCCGAACAGTTGGAGCAGGGCGGTCTGGACGGCGTCGGTGTCGATCGTGGAGGTCATGGGTTGGTCTCCTCGTTGGGGTGGTCAGGGCAGGAGGATGCGGCGCAGCGTGCCCGGCGCGGTGAGCGCGGCGGGTGGGTCGACCAGGTGGGCGACTCGCAGGAAGGTCCTGGCCACGCGCGGATCGTGGTGGGCCACGCGCTGCACCCTTGTCACGAAGACGTCGGTGAGCCGGGTGCGCAGGGTGCGCCTACCCTCGACGCCCGGATTGCGCAGATCCGAGCCGGCGGCCAACTGCCAGGCCACCGCGACGGCGTCGGCGGCGGCCGCGTAGAAGCGTGCAGGCAGGTCGTCGGCGTCGAGGCAGTCCCGCAGGGCGGCGGCTTGCAGCGCGGCCACGGTCATGCCCTGGGCGTAGAGCGGGTTGAACGCGCACTGGGCGTCACCGAGCACGAGCAGCCCCGCGGGCGCGGCACTCTGGCGGTCGAAGCGTCGGCGCACGGCGGTGCGGAAGCGGTACGGGACCGGTTCGCCGAGCGCGTCGGAGCCGACCACGATGGTGTGGATATCGGGCGCCGACAGCGACGCGGCGTACGCGCGGAAGCCCTGCTCGTCGGTCGGTGGATGGTCGCCGAGCATCCCGGCGAGGGTGACGTGCCACCGGTCGCCCTCCACCCGCACCGCGCCGCCACCGCGCCCGTCGGCGCCGGTCGACACGATCACCGAGGCCTGGCCGTCGAGCTGGCCCGGCCGGTGCCGGAAGAACCGCGACGCGTAGCCGAGATCGACCTCCAGGCGTTCCTCGTCGGGCACCTCCGCACCGATCGCGGTGAGCCACAAGTTGATTCGTGAGCCGCGGCCGCTGGCGTCGACGATCAGATCGGCGGCCAGGGTCTGCTCCCCCGCCGGGCCGGTCACCCGGACGGCGCGCACCCGCTCGGCGTCGCCGATCAGGCCCTGCACGGTCGTCCTGGTCAGCAGTTCGATGCCACGCATCCGCAGGGTGCGTCTGCGCAGCACGGTTTCGAGCAGCGACCGGGTCGCGATCAGCGAGGTGAGTCCGGTCGCGCCCGCCGCCAGCCGGGAACCGCCGACATACCAGCGGGTGCCGACGAGCACCTCGGCCACGGTCGCTCCGTCGGCGATGGCCTCCTCGGTGAAGCCCGGATACAGCTCCTCCATGATCCGGCGGCCCCGGTCGAGCAGGCCGTGCAGATGCCAGGCCTGCGGAACACCGCGGCGCACAGTCTCTTTCGCGTCCAGCTCGTCGCGTTCCACCACGGTGACCCGGTCGAAACGCTCGGCGAGCACCCGCGCCGCCAGCAGCCCGGCGACCCCGGCGCCGATGACGAGCGCGTGCTGCCGCGGCGCGGTCACAGGGTCACCGGGAGGTGGCGGACGCCGCGGTGGATCAGGCTGGGCCGGTACTCGATCGGCTGCTCGGCCAGGGCCAGCTCGGGCGCCCGGTCGAGCAGGGTGCGGATCGCGGCCTCGGCCTCGATGCGGGCCAACGGCGCGCCGACGCAGTAGTGGATGCCGAGGCTGAAGCCCAGATGCTTACGCGGCGGGCGGTTTCCGGTGAAGCGGGTGATGTCGAAGGTGTCGGGGTCGTGGTAGACCCGTTCGTCGCGATTGGCCGAGCCGGTGAGCACGACGACGCCGTCGCCGCGGCGGAAGCTGTGCTCGCCGACCCGGGTGTCGGCCAGCGCGACCCGGATCGTGAACTGGGTGGGCGCGTCGTAGCGCAGCATCTCGTCGATGGCAGGGCCGATCAGTTCGGGCTGTGCACGCAGCAGCGCGAGCTGATCGGGATGGCGCAGCAGGGCGAGCATGCCGTTGCCGATCAGGTTGATCGAGGTCTCCATGCCCGCCACGAGCAGCAGCAGCGACATCCCGATCACCTCGGGCTCGGTGAGGAAGTCACCGTCCACGCTGGCCGCGACCAGTTCGCTGAGCAGGTCGGTGCCGGGCTGCTGCCTCTTCTCGGCGATGAGCCTGGCGAAATGGCCCATGCAGGCGATGGCCGCGTCGGTGCGGGCGCTGATGTCGTCGGGACCGAGCAGCGAGTCGGGGTCGCTGCCGCGGGCGATGGCCAACTGCCAGGCGCGGAAACCGGGGCCGTCGGCGGCGTCGGCGCCGAGCAGCCGGACCGCGACCATGGCGACGGCCAGCGGGACCGCCAGATCCTCGAGCACATCGAGTTCGCCGCGCTCGAGTGCCGCGTCGACCAGGCCGTCGACCACCGTGCCCGCCACCGGTGCCATCTCGCCGATCATCTTCGGGGTGAACGCCTTGGCCACCAGCTTGCGGTAGCGGCCGTGCTCGGGCGGGTCCATGCGGACGAAAGAGCCGGGGATGGCGGCGCTGGTGTCCCGGAAGGGGCTGATGCCCGCCGCGTAACCGTGCCCCCAGTCGGCGCCGGTGAGCACCGCCGCGCACTCCTCGTAGCGGGTCACCAGGCGCACCGGCACCTCGCCGAGCTCGTACGGGAACAGCGGGGTGGCGGTGCGGACCCGCGCGTAGGCGGGATACGGGTCTGCGCGGTGGTCGGGCGCGAAGGCGTCGAAGGTGAGGTCGGCGGGGACAGCGGTACTCATCGGCCCTCCAGGCTGATTCGCAGTTCGGACATGCCGCGCACGACCACATTCGGGCGGTACGGCGGTTCGGCGAGCAGGTGCATCCGCTCGACCCGGGTGGCGACGGCGCGCAGCACGGCCTGCATCTCGAGGCGGGCCAGCGGCGCGCCGAGGCAGTAGTGCAGGCCGAGACCGAACGACAGGTGCCGTTCGGGTCGCTTGCCCGGCAGGTAGCGGCCGATGTCGAAGCGGTCGGCCTCGGGAAAGGCTTCGGGGTCGCGGGCGGCCGAGCCGATCAGCACGATCACCGCGTCACCGGGCACGAAAGTCTTTCCGGCGAGCTCGATCTCGTGCCGAGCGGTGCGGGTGGTCAGGTGGACGGGTGGGTCGTAGCGCAGCACCTCGTCGACGGCGGGCGCGCACAGTGCGGGGTCCTCGCGCAGCCGCTGGAACTGGTCGGGATGGCGGATCAGGGCGAGCAGTCCGTTGCCGATGAGGTTGACCGTGGTCTCGTGCCCGGCCACCACAAGGATGAGCAGGGTGCCGATCAGTTCGGTCCTGGTCAGCCGGACGCCGGCCTCCTCGGCGTGCACCAGTGCGGTGATCAGATCGTCGCGCGGGTCGGCGCGGCGCTGGGCGACCAGGTCGCCGAAGAACGCGTCGAACGCGTGCACCGCCTCGGTGCGCGCGGCCAGTTCCTCGGGGCTCAGCAGGGTGTCTGGGTCGAGGCCGCGCGCGATGTGGGCGGAGATCTCCCGCACGTGGGCGTGGGCTTCGGCGGGGACGCCGAGCAGTTCGCAGATCAGGGTCAGCGGCACGGGGTAGGCCAGCGCCTCGAGCACGTCGGTCTCACCCTCGGCCAGCATCGCCGTGAGCAGCCCGTCGACGAGCCGGTCGGCGCGCTCGTGCAGGCCGGCGACGGTGCGGGCGGTGAACGCCTTGCCGACCAGGCCGCGCAGACGGGTGTGGTCCGGCGGTTCCATCCACAGGAACGAGCCGGGCAGCTCCACCTCGCTGTCGCCGTGCAGCAGGTCCGGTTCCTCGGCGTGGCTCCAGCGCGGATCACTGAGGATCGCCTGGGCCTGCGCGTGTCGGGGCACCAGGTGGGTCTCGCGCGGGCCCGGCACGAACGGCCCTGCAGCGCGCAGGGTTTCGTAGCTGGGATACGGGTCGTGGCGGCAGTGCGGCGCGACGCTCTCCAGCACCGCGATCTGCACCGGGGTCGGGTCGTCGACCGCGACATGATCGGAAGTCACCGGCAGCTCCTAGGGGCGATTTCGGTGCGGGGATTTCGCCGCTCATCGTCGTCGCGCGGTGGCCCCGAATTCGCGCAGTATTGCCTGCTCCGATCGGGCGATAGCCGAATATCTTTATCAGGCAGGGCAATTGGACGATCGACGGTAATTATCGGCGCGCGTAATTCGTTATTCGTTCAACGCGATGTCAGCTGGCACTGTTGTCGTTTCCGGCATGAATTCCTCGCGTTCGAGCGACACGCTCACCACCCTGCTGGCCGGGGTCGCCGCCGAACGGCCGCGCGTCACGGCGACGTTCTGGTCGGTGTCGGAGCAGCTGGACAACGCCGAGATGCAGGCACGCGCCAAGGCGACGGCGACCGCGTTGGTGCGGCACGGGATCGGGCGTGGCGAGCCCGTCGGCGTGCTCAGCCCCAACGCGCCGGAGTTCCTGACCTCCCTGTTCGGCATCGCCGCGGCGGGCGCCGCCGCCACTCCGCTGCCGCTGCCCGCCGGCGCACGGGCGACGGCCGCCTATCCGACGAAGCTGGCGGCGATCACCGCGGCCGCGGGCATGCGCACTGTCCTGGTCTCGCCCCGGTTCGCCTCGATGATCCCGCTGATCGGGGACATCGGCGTCGAATTCGTCGACACCGGCGCGCTCGTCGACGAGGTCACCGCCGACGAAGACATCTTGCCGACGCCGGGCCCCGACGATCTGGCCATCGTGCAATTCACCTCCGGCAGCACCGCGCTGCCCAAGGGTGTGCGGCTCACCCATGCGAATGTGGTGAGTGGGCTGGCCGCCATCCGCACCGGTATCGATCTCGGACTCGACGATCAGGGCGGGTTCTGGTTGCCGCTGTTCCACGATATGGGCCTGTTCGGCACCCTGTCGGCGGTGATACGTGGCATCCCGGCGCATGTGTGGTCGCCGATCGCGTTCGTGAAGGATCCGGCGCGCTGGCTCGCCGAGTTCGCCGCGACGCAGACCACCATCACCGCGATGCCGAACTTCGGCTACGAGGCGCTGCTTGCGGCGATCCCGCCGGAGCGGGTCACCGACTACGACCTGCGGCATTGGCGGATCGCGTTCAACGGCGCCGAACCGATCGCCGAATCGGTGGTCAGCGCGTTCTGCGAGCGGTTCGCGCCCGCCGGTTTCGCGCCGTCGACGATGTTCGGCGTGTACGGCATGGCCGAGGCCACCCTCGCCGTCGCGTTCCCACCGCTGCTGCGCGAGCCGGTCTTCGAGTGGGTCGACCGCGCCCTGCTCTCGGACGCCGCGGTCGCCGATGTGGTCGCGCGGGACGCCGACGGAGCGCGGGCGGTCGCCTCGGTCGGTGGGCCCGTCGACGGGATCGCCGTGCGAATCGTGCACCCCGACACCGGCGCCGACCTGCCCGACGGCCGGGTCGGCGAGATCCTGATCCAGGGCGCCCCGGTGACCGACGGCTATCTCACCGCCGACCCCGAGGCCGCCGCCGACCGGTTCGTCGACGGCTGGCTGCGCACCGGCGACCTCGGCTACCGACGTGGCGGCGAACTGTTCGTCGCCGGCCGCTGCAAGGACATGATCACCGTGCGCGGCATGAACTACTACGCCCAGGACGTCGAGGCCGCCGTCCGTGACCTCGACGGCGTCCACAAGGGCCGCTGCACCGCCGCCGTCGATCCCGACGGCGACGACGTGATCGCCCTCATCGCCGAAACCGAACGCACCGGCGCCGCGGCCGACGCCCTCGCCGACGCCATCCGCGCCGCCGTCACCGCCCACCTCGGGCTCGGCGCGGTCCAGGTGCACCTGGTCGCGCCGCGCAGCATCCCCCGCACCAGCAGCGGCAAGCTCCAACGTCTCGCCGCCCGCGAACTGATCGGCCGGCGATGACGCCGCGCCCGGCTCCCCTTCGATCGAACGGAGTGCCTCGTGCACAGCTTTGACGTGTTCCGCCACTACGAACGCCTGCACTGGAAACTGAGCGATCTCGACCTGCCCGCCGTCGACCCGACGCTGGTCCGCCCCGAATACATCACCCTCGCCAAGAGCGCGGCCATTGGTGAGTCCAATGTGATCGCCGCGGTACACGGCTTCCTCAACGAATTCGTCGACGACTACGACTTCTCCACCTTCGCGGTGGTGTGGGGCTACCAGGAAGTGCAGCACCACTACGCGTTCCGTTCCTGGCTCGGCGCGATCGGCGAGGACGTCGAGGACCGCGCCGTCGACGCCATGCGCGAGCCCTACGCACCGGGCAGCACGCCCTCGGCGACCTTGGCGACCAACATCATCTCCGAACTCACCGTCAACCACGTGTACCGCGCGGTGTCGAGCTGGGTGGCCGAACCGGTGCTGAAGGAGTTGCTGCTCAACGCCAGTCGCGACGAAGCCGGGCACGCGCGCGAATTCATCCACTACACCAACGAGCGATTGAAGAAGCGCCCCGAGGAACTGCCCTCGGTGCTCGAGACCTTGTACGTCTACAGCTCCGAGGCCAAGATCAAGCACCCGGTGAGCACCTTCAAGGCGGGCATCGCCGAACTCGGTGACCACGAGACCATCGACACCGGCTTCGAGCTGTTCCTCGAGCAGGTCGCCGCCGAAGGCGAGCTGGAGGTGCTGCACGACAAGGTGCGCCGCACCTTCGCCTCCATCACCGGGCTCGACCTGTCCAGCAACGCGAAGGTGCGTCGGGCGCTGGCCGACGCCATCGCCTGATGACGGCCGCCGACGCCGTCGTGGTGCCGTGGTCGGTGATCCCTGACTACCACTGCTTCGGCTGCTCCCCGCACAATGCCGCCGGGTTGCGCCTGAGTTTCACCCCGCGCCCCGATGGCGCGCTGGAGGCCGGGTTCCGGCTCGGCCGAACCTTCGAGTCCTATCCCGGTGTCGTGCACGGCGGCCTGATCGGCGTGGTGTGCGACGAGGTCATGGGCAATCTCATCGTGCTCGCGCGCAACGTACCCGCCTTCACTGTCTCCCAGCGCACCCGTTTCCTCACACCCCTGCTGATCGATCGCGACTATCGCTGCGTGGCAACACTTCCGCCCGAGCGCGGGCCCGGCCCGATCGCCGCGCACGCGGAGATCCTCGACGCCGACGGCAAGGTGTGCGCGTCGTCGACGGCCACCTATCAGCCCTTCGATCTGCACGCGGTCCGCGACCACCTCACCCTCGACGACGACGAAGTCGCCCTGCTCGATCACGCCCTGTCCACGGCGAACACCTTCTCCCCGAACGGAGCCCGGCCATGACAACCACTTCCGCCGACACCATCCTGCGCACGGTCACCGAGATCGCGATCTCCGAAACCGGCTTACCCGCCGCCGAGCTGACCCCCGACGCCGACCTGCGCGCCATGGCCGGTGTCGATTCGGTGCGGGTGCTGCGGATGATCGCCCGCATCGAGCGCACCTTCGACATCGAGCTCGAGGACGAAGACGTCTTCGGTATGTCCACCCTTGCCGAGGTCACCGCCGTGGTGGAACGCTCGGTGAGTGACGGGCGGCCGGCATGACGGTCGTCGCCGACACCAACCAGCACTACGATCTCGATCCCGATATCTTCGGCGAGTTCCTCGATCCGCTGCGCAAATACAGTGCGGCACTGTACGAATCCGCCGACGACACCCTGGAGACGGCACAGCGCAACAAGCTGCGTTTCGTCGCCGAGCGGCTCGGGCTGCGCGGCGGGGAACAGCTGCTCGACGTGGGCTGCGGCTGGGGTTCGCTGATCCTCTACATGGCGAGCGAATTGGGTTGCCGCACAGTGGGAATCAGCCCGGCGCCGCGGCAGCACGACTACATCGCCGCGCAGGCCGCCGCCCGTGGGGTGAGCGAGCTGGTGCGCACCCGCGTCGGGCATTTCGAGCAGCTCGACCTGCCAGCGCGTGGCTTCGACGCCGTCACCCTGCTCGGTTCGATCGTGCACATGCCCGATCCCGACGAGGTGTTCCGCCGCGCCAAGGCGGTGCTGCGCCGCGGCGGCACCCTCTACGTCTCGGAGAGCTGCTTCCGCAATGCGGCCACCCGCGCCGCGTTCGACGATCGCGACGGCACCGGGTTCGTCCGCGAGGACATCTTCGGTTTCGGTGAGCTGCGCCCGCTCTCGGAGCTGGTCGCGGCCGCCGAGAACGCGGGCTTCTCGGTGATCTCGGTCGACGACCTCACCGAGAACTACCGGCGCACGATCGAGGACTGGATCGCCAATGTCGACGCCGCCGCCGACCGCATCGACGCGCACGGCGCCGGCCTGGCGGCCAAGCTGCGCCACTATCTCGAGATCGCCAACGCGGGCTGGGGTTACACCACCAAGCATTACGCGCTGGTCTGCCGGAATGCCAGGTAGGACATGATCAGCACATCAGGACTGCTGCCCGTCACCGAGCTGACCGCCGCGGTCGACGGCTTCCTCACCGCCTCCCCCGCGACCCGCGCCTGGGACGTGGAGACCGCCTTCGACTGGGCCGCCGCCGACGCGGGCAGGCTCACCGAGGGACAACGATCCGCGGTCCAGTTCGTCACCCTCATCGAAGACCACCTGCCCGGCTATTTCGATGTCTACCACCGGCATTTCCCGGTCGACGACAGCGTGGATCTGCCGACCTTCGAACACAATCGGGAGCTCTACCACTTCACGGTGCGGTGGGCGCTCGAGGAGGACACCCACGCCAGGGCGCTGGCCCGCTACCAGGAGGCCGCGGGTATGGCCGAACGGTCGACGCTGCGTTCGGAATTGGCGATCGAAGGGCACAAACCGTTCGACCTGCCCTACGACCATCCCGTGCAGTTCTTCGCCTACGCGCTGGTGCAGGAGAAGGCGACGCAGATGTACTACCAGCAGCTGCGCGACGTCGTCACCGATCCGGTGCTCGCCGCGGTCCTCACCCGGTTGTCCCGCGACGAGGCAAGGCATTTCAGTTTCATGGCCGAGGTGGTGACGCGATACCTGCGCCACGACGGTGACGCGGTGGTGGCGCCGATCCGCGACGTCATCGCCCATTTCCGGATGCCGCTGTCGGACACGCTGCGCGGCTACTGGCGGTGGGCGCTGCGCATCGCCGAAGTCGCCGACTACGACCACACCGCCGCGTACGAGCACCTCGTGAAGGTGATCGACCGCGCGGTCGACACGCGAACCGAGCCGATCGACGAGCTCGTCAGGTTCGTCGAGAGCTGTCGTTCGCTGGCCTGATCCGACGGCACCGGCCCCGCCCCCGATCGGTTCGGGGCGGGGCCGGTGCCGTGTGGTCAGTTGCCCTGTGCCAGTACGAGAATCGTCGTGGTGCCGTGGGCGATGAGCTTGCCCGCCGCGTCGGTAATGCGCCCCTCCGCGGTAGCGGTGCGCCGCCCGACGTGCACGGCGGTGGCGTCGCAGGTGAGCCTGCTGCCGTCCAGTGTCACGGCCCGGATGAAGTTCACCTTCAGTTCCAGCGTGGTGTAGGCGACGCCGTCGCCGAGCTCGGTGAACACCGCGCTGCCCATGGCGGTGTCCATGAGGGTCGCCAGAACACCACCGTGCACCGTGAACATCGCGTTGATGGTCGCCGGATTCGGGTCGAGATAGTAACGCGTGTGCCCTTTCGACGCGCTTTCCAAGCGAATTCCGAGTGAATCACCGACACCCAGTTTTTCCCGCAGTCCGCGTTCGAATACCGCGGTCAATTCGTCGACCCGCCGCTGCGCGGTCGCGTCGACGTCCATGTCGGTACTTGTCATGATTTTCCTCCCTGCGGACGATTTTCCCGTCTCATTCGAGCAGCCTTCGGTGAATTGCGGTTTGCCGCAGCCCATTCCATGCCGAACTCCGATTGCCTGATCGGGATCGCGCGCACCCGGCGAATCGTTGGCCGGGCGCCGGTACCGTCGGTGAGATGGCCGACACCACCGCTGCTCCCCGCGTCGAGTCCATCGGCGCCGACTTCTTCGACGATCCGCACGCCCACTACCGGCGCTGGCGCGCCGCGGGCCCGGTCCATCGGGTCCGCTTCCCCGACGACGTGGTCCGCTGGGTGATCATCGGCTACGCCGAAGCCCGTGCGGCGCTGGCCGATCCGCGCCTGGCCAAGGATGTCGGGGCAGTCGAGGCGATCCTGCACGAGAAGCGCCGCGAAACGCGACCGGATCCCAATGTGAGCGCGCTGCTGAGCCACATGCTCGGCACCGACCCGCCGGCGCACACGCGCCTGCGCAAGCTGGTGAACAAGGCGTTCACCGCCAAGCAGGTCGCCGGGCTGCGTCCCCGGATCGAGCAGATCAGCGAGGACCTCCTGGATGCGACCGCCGACCGTGACGAGTTCGATCTGATGGAAGAGTTCGCCGATCCCCTTCCGGTGACCGTGATCTGCGAGCTGCTCGGGGTGCCGTTCGCCGACCGTGCGGATTTCCAGGCGTGGACCCGTGCGCTGGTCACCGTCGTCGGCGAGGACGAAGGGCGCCCGGCCGCGGGCGCCGCCATGGTCGGCTATCTGACCGACCTGGTGCGAGCCAAGCAGGCCGACCCGGCCGACGATCTGCTCTCGGAACTGGTACTGGCCGACGACGACGGAGACCGGCTCACGGACAAGGAGCTGGTGTCGATGGCGTTCCTGCTGCTGGTCGCCGGCCACGAGACCACCGTCAATCTGATCGGCAACGGTATGAACGCGCTGCTGCGCGACCGGGCGCAGTGGCAGGCGCTGTGTGCCGATCCGGCGGCGGTGCCCCTCGCGATCGAGGAGTTCCTGCGTTTCGACGGACCGGTCGACATGGCCACGGTGCGCTACACCGCCGAGCCGGTCACCCTGGGCGGCACCGAGATCCCGGCGGGCGAACTCGTCTACGTGTCGGTGTCAGCCGCCAATCGCGATCCCGCACGGTTCGCCGATCCGGACACTCTCGCCACCGACGGGCATACCACCGGGCACCTGGCGTTCGGCCACGGCATCCATTTCTGTGTCGGCGCTCCCCTGGCCCGGCTCGAGGCCACGATCGCCGTCACCGCCCTCCAGCGCCGTTACCCCGACCTGCGGCTGGCCCCGGCCGCCCTGACGCCACGCTGGCAGACCAGCACGCTCATCCGCGGTCTGCTCGCGTTGCCCGTGCTGACGCGCTGATCGCAGCGACGCCCGGACGGCGAAAGACCCCGCCCGATCACAGGATCGGGCGGGGTCGGTGTCCCCCGGTCGCTCTATACCGGGTCTTCGACCACCCCTACTTCGCCGGTGCGTTGAACGGCTGGTTGATGGTGGTGAAGTACTGGATCGCCGCGCCGATGGCCACGGGCGCGGTGATGAAGATCTGCCCGGCCAGGGTGCCGAGCGCGCCGACGGCGAGGATGCCGCCGATGCAGCCGACCGCGGCGGCGGGCAGGAACGGGCCGAACAGGCCGACGATGGTGGCCGCGGCGACGGTGGCGCCGACGATGCCGCCGAGCACGCAACCCACCGCGGCGCCGCCGATACCACCGACCAGGGTGCCGATGGCGGCGCCGGTGGAGATGGTGGTGGTCAGCCTGGTCCAGGCCGCCACCTCACGCTCGTATTCGCTCTTCCAGGGTGCCTTGTCCTCGAACGGCAGGGCGACCGGCTTGTAGACGGCCTGCGAGGCATCCAGCTGCGGGCTCAATGTGGCCGTGTTGCCCGCGATCTCGGCCACGATGGGCAACTCGAACTCGTCCAGCCGGAAGGTCAGCGGGGTGGCGGCGACGGTGGTGCCGTCGGGCGCCTTCACCTTGAACGCGCCGTCCTCGACGACCATGGAGCCGGCACCTGTGGTGATGACGGACTTACCGGCCACTTCCTGCGCAGTGAACTCGATCGGGGCGGGGGCCTGGGCCGACGCCGAGCCGGTGATACCGGCCGTGACGCCGATCGCGGCGGCGAGCAGCGCCGCGGCCGCAGCAGATTTCCTCATCGTATATTTCTTCCTCTCACATTCCCGGACGGGAATCGGGCGCGTCCGTTACGCGCACGTTCTGGGGGACAACCGATTCCGCGCGCGCTCACAGGTCGAGCACCAGGACGCCGGAGCGGGCCCGCGAGACGCAGAGCATCATCGTGGCGCCGCTGTCGCGTTCCTCCGGGGTGAGCAGCGAGTCGCGGTGATCCACCTCGCCGCCGAGCACCGGGGTCTCGCAACTGCCGCAGGTGCCTTCGCGGCACGAGGTGAGCACCCCGATGCCCGCCGATTCGAGGACGTCGACGATGGACCGGTCGGCCGCCACGCGCAGCGTCCGGCCCGTCTGCGCCAATCGGATCTCGAAGGCGGTGTCGGCTTCCGCGGGCACGACCGGCCGTGGCACGAAGCGTTCGGTGCGCACGGTGACACCGCCCCGCGCGCCCGCTGCCTCGACCGCCGCCAGCAGCGGTTCGGGACCGCAGCAGTACACGGTCGCGCCCGGCCGGTCGGCCAGGATCTGCGCGATCGGCAGCAACCCGGCCTCGTCCTGCGGCACCAGCCGCACCCGGGGGTTCACGGCGAGGACGTCGGCGAAGGCCATGTGCGCGCGGCTCCGGGCGCCGTAGTGCAGCGTCCAGTCCGCACCCGCCCGGTCGGCGGCGGCGATCATCGGCAGGATCGGGGTGATCCCGATCCCGCCCGCCACGAAGGTGTACCGGGCGGCAGGTGTCAGCTCGAAGTTGTTGCGGGGCAACGAGACCGACAGTGTGGTGCCGGGCAACGCTGTCCGGAACAGTGCGGCCGAACCGCCCCGGCCACGGGGTTCGTGCAGCACCGCGATCCGCCAGTGGTCCCGGTCGGCGGGGTCGCCGCACAGCGAGTACTGGCGCACCCCGGCGGCACCCACCGCCACGTCGATGTGCGCGCCCGGCGTCCAGGCGGGCAGCTGCTCGCCGTCGACCGCGGCGAGCACCAGGGCGAACACCGCGTCGGCTTCCTCGGTGCGGTCGATCACCCGCACGCTCACTTCGGTCATGCCCATCCCCTCGGCGGAATCGTTGTCGAGATCACCGTGGTGCAGCGGCGCCCGGTTCGCCGCCGTGGCATGGCGAGACGATTGGACCGATCGACGTTCACTATCGCCCCGGCCTCCGACCTGCCCGCCGCCTGAAACTGGCGGCATGACTCCCGTGTCGGAACTGGTCGACAGGACCAGGCAGTTCGTTCGAGATCACGTCATTCCGGTGGAACGCGAGGTCGTGGTCGGTGGCCGGGTCACCGACGACACCCTGCGCCTCGATTTGCAGAAGAAGGCCAAGGAAGCCGGTGTCTTCGGTCCCCTGTCCGATCCCGCCTACGGCGGCCTCGGCCTCGACACGAGGGCGCAGGCCGAGGTGCTCGAGGCGGCGGGCGCCAGCCTGCTCGGCCCACTGGCGGTCAACGCCTGGGCTCCCGACGACGGCAACATCCACCTGCTGGCCGCGGTGGCGAACCCCGAACAGCAGCAGCGGTATCTGGCCCCCCTGGCCTCCGGCGAGGTGCGCTCGGCCATCGCCATGACCGAGCCTGCCCCCGGCGCGGGCTCCGATCCGCGGATGCTGGCGACCGTGGCCGAGGAGACCGACACCGGCTGGGTCATCAACGGCCGCAAACACTTCACCACCGGCGCCCAGGGCGCCGCGTTCACCATCTGTGTCGCCGCGACCACGGACGGTCCGACGATGTTCCTGGTCGACCAGGACAATCCCGGCCTGCGGGTGGGACGGCGGATGCCGACGCTGGATCACACCAGCGCCCCGGGCGGACACTGCGAGGTCGAGTTCGTCGATTGCGAGGTCGAGGAGTCCGCGATCCTCGGCACCGTCGGCGGTGGCCTCGACCTGGCGCAGGCGCGGTTGGCGCCGTCGCGGCTGGTGTTCTGCATGAACTGGCTCGGACTGGCGGTACGCGCCCAGCAGCTGGCCGCCGAGCACATCACCGGCAGGCAGTCGTTCGGGGTCCCGATCGCCGACCACGGCATGGCCCAGGGCCTGATCGCCGACAACGAGATCGACATCGCCGCCGCGCGCAGCCTGATCCGCGCCACCGCCGCCACGATCGACGAGCACGGCGCCACCTCCGGGCAGGCCAGGCACGAGGCCTCGATCACCAAGACCTTCGTCTCCGAGGCGGTGTGGCGGGTGCTCGACCGCGCGGTGCAGCTGCATGGCGGGCTGGGCGTCTGCGAGGACTACCTGGTGGCTCGATTCCTGGTGGAGGCCAGGGCTTTCCGCATCTACGAGGGTCCGTCGGAGGTGTTGCGCTGGTCGATCGCGCGACGCGTCCTGCGCGGACCGCGCTGAGAGGACGACGAGATGACCCGCAGTATCGCCGGATTCGGCGCCGCTTACCCCGCCCTCGACCCCGACGCCGTCGACTTCGGCTATCTGCGCGACGCCTCGCAGGCGCTTGTGCCGTTCGGCGCGCACGTCGGCACCGTGATCACCGAGATCTCGGCCACGCGTTCGGTGGTGGAGATCCCCGCCGAACCGGTGATGTGCAATCACATGGGCACCGTCCATGCGGGCGCGCTGTTCACCGCCGCCGACATCGCGGGCGCCGCGGCCTTCGTCGGTGCGGCCGCGCACCGCCTGCACACCATCGACCGGCTGGTCCTGCGCGGCGGCACCGCCGCCTACCGGAAGCCGGCGCGTGGCCGCATCCGTGCGGTCGCCACCGTCGAAGCCGCCGAGCTGGCCATGATCCTGGCCGCCACCGCGAACGCGCGTTACGGCCTGTCCGGACGCGCCGAACTGCTCGACGACAACGACGTGCTCACCGCCGAATTCACCTTCGACTACGTGTGCGATGTCCGCATCGCCGGAACGGACGACCAATGAATTCCGCAACGCCCAGCGATTCCGCGACCGGGGGCGGACGGGTGGCGGACGGGCCCGCGACCTCGCCTGACACCAGCACAGTCGAGACCGTCGACGGTGTGCGGTTCACCGTGCGCCGGCTGGCCGCCGCGGACCCCACCGCCCCGGTCGTGCTGATCCTGCCCGCGATGGCGATGAAGGCCCGCAACTACCAGTCGCTGGCCAAGGCGCTGCACGCCACCGGGCTTTCGGTGGCCACCGTCGATCTGCGCGCGCACGGCGAGGCCGAGCCCGCGCTCGGCGAGCACACCGATTTCGGGTACCGCGAGATGCTCGAAATCGACCTGCCCGCCATCGTTTCCGCGATCGAGGAGCACTTCCCGCAGGCGCCGCTGCACCTGTTCGGGCACAGCCTGGGTGGCCAGCTGGCCCTGCTGTTCGCCGCCGCCGAACCCGAGCGGGTCGCGGGGGTGACCGTGATCGGCACCGGCACCGTGTTCTGGTGGGCGTTCGGTCCGCGCCGCTGGTTCGAGGCGCTGAGCCAGATCCAGTGGATCGGCCTGGTCGCCCGCGTCAAAGGTTACTGGCCGGGTGGGGTGCTTATCCCGGCGCCGATGCCGGGCGGGGTGATGGTCGACTGGTCGATCCACTCGCTGACCAGCTACTACCGCCCTCGCGGCACCACCCGTCGCTACAACTCGCTGCTGGCGGAGATGACGTTGCCGGTGCTCGCGATCTCGCTGTCCGAGGACGTGCTCGGCCCGAAGTCCAATGTCGACTTCCTGGTGTCGCGCATGCCCGCCGCACAGGTCACCCAGTGGCACATCGACGCGGACTCCGCGGTCGAGCACCGCGATCACTTCGCCTGGTTGAAGGATTCGCCCGCGATCGCGACCCAGGTGTCGCGCTGGATCACCACCGGCTCCGCGCCGGCCTGAGGAGAGACGTGGCACGACTGCAGATCCAGGCGGTGTCGAAGAAGTTCGACACCGACTACGCGGTGCGCGAGGTGAGCCTCGACATCGCCGACGGCGAATTCATGGTGCTGCTCGGCCCCAGCGGCTGCGGCAAATCGACCCTGCTGCGGATGATCGCCGGACTGGAGGAACCGAGCGAGGGCCGGATCCTGGTGGGCGGCACCGACGTCACCGACGCCGCGCCGCAACGACGCGACCTGGCGATGGTGTTCCAGAGCTACGCGCTCTACCCGCACCTGTCGGTGGCCAAGAACATCGGCTTCCCGCTACGGGCCCGGCGCAGGCCGCGCGCCGAGATCGCCGAGCGGGTGGCGGAGGTGTCGGCGACCTTGGAGTTGTCGGCGCTGCTGGACCGTCGCCCGGTGGCGCTCTCCGGTGGACAGCGGCAGCGAGTCGCGTTGGCGCGGGCCATGGTTCGCGACCCGGGCGCGTTCCTGATGGACGAGCCGCTGTCCAACCTCGACGCCAAACTGCGCAGTGCGACGCGCGCCGAACTGATCGCGCTGCACCAGCGGTTGGGGGCGACGTTCCTCTACGTCACCCACGACCAGGTGGAGGCGATGACGATGGCCTCGCGCATCGCGCTGCTCAACGAGGGCCGGGTCGAGCAGTGCGGCACGCCCGCCGAGCTCTACGACCAGCCCCGCTCGACCTTCGTCGCCGGATTCCTCGGCGCGCCACCGATGAATCTGTTCCCCGCCGTCGTCACCGCGGCCGAGGGCACGCTGCGGGTGACCGCCGACGGGGTCGACGCCGCCCTCGCCATCACCGACGATCTCGACGCCGCCACCCCGGTGATCGCGGGCATTCGCCCCGAGCGCCTGCGCATCGATCCCGCGGCCAACGACGTCCGCGGGACGGTGCGCATGGTCGAGAACCTCGGCAGCGAGGAGCTGGTGCATCTCGACGCGGGCGCGACCAGCCTGTGCGTGCGTGCCGCGCGCCCGGCCGGGGTCGCCGCGGGCGAGAACATCACCCTGCGCGTGGATCCCGCCGACATCCACCTGTTCGACCCCGACACCGGCTTGCGGCTGACCTGGCGTGCGCCGCAATCGGATTCGCCGAAGGCCGTGGACGCGGCGGCCGTGCCCGTCCCCTGATTTCCCGCACCACTCGATGAGGAGAACCACCATGAAACGCACCCTGCCCGTCCTGGGCGTGGTGTTCACCACCGCCGTCGCCCTGAGTGGCTGCGGTCTGGGCGGCACCGTGTCCTCGGACACCACTTCGACCGCGCAGATCCCGGAGCTGAGTCCCGACCAGCAGGTCTCGATCACCTTCGAGTCCTACAACTACGGTCTCGCCGGTGCCTGGACCGATACGTTCAACGCGCTGATCGCCGACTTCGGCAAGAAGTACCCCAATATCAAGGTGACGGCCCAGAAGCCGCAGGGCAACAGCCCGAACCCGGCCACCGACACCATCTCCAGCATCCAGAACCAGATGGTCGCGGGCACCCCGCCCGATGTGGCGCAGCTCGGTTTCTCCGATCTGGACTTCACCATCAACCAGCTGCAGGCCAAGCCGCTCGACACCCTCGTCGGCACGCAGGAGGTTGCCCGCAACTTCGACGGTCGCCACGCCTACGCCCCGCGCGCCCGCGTTCTCGACGACTGGAACGGCCACACCTACGGTGTGCCGTTCGTGTTCTCCACCCCGGTGTTGTATTTCAACGCCTCGCTATTCACCGAGGCCGGGCTCGATCCGGCCGAACCGCCGGCCACCTGGGCCGAGGTCGCCACCACGGCCGCGCAGATCGCCGACCGCACCGGCAAGGGCGGGGTGTACATCGACTGCCTGACCAAGACCGCCAAGGACTGGTGCTTCCAGTCGATGGTGCGTTCCAACGGCGGCCGGGTCATCTCCGAGGACCGGCGCACCCTCACCTACGCCGACGCGCCCGTCGTCGAGGTGACGCAGATGGCGCAGAACCTGGTGAACTCGGGCAGCATGCCCAAGCTCAACCAGAAGCAGGGTTACGAGGCGTTCGCACGCGGCGAGATCGGCATGATCCTCGAGACCAGCGCCATCCAGGGCACCTTCGTCACCGGTGCCAAGGACAAGTGGGACCTGCGTTCCGCGGCGATGCCCGCGTTCGGTGACAAGCCGACCGTGCCGACCAATTCCGGTGCGGGCCTGCACATCCTGTCCAACGATCCGGCCAGGCAGCGCGCCTCGTGGGAGCTGATCAAGTTCCTCACCAGCGAGGAGTCCTACATCAAGATCGCGCAGAACATCGGCTACCTGCCGCTGCGCACCGGTCTGCTCGACCAGCCCGACGGCCTGCGGGACTGGGCCGCGAAGAACCCGCTGCTGAAGCCGAACGTCGCGCAGCTCGCCACCATGGAGCCGTGGGTCTCTATGCCCGGCAACAACTATCTGCAGATGCGTGACGGCATGATGGACGCGGTCGAGGCGATCGTCTTCCAGGGCAAGGATCCGCAAGCGACCCTGACCGCGGCGCAGGCCGAGGGCGCCAAGCTCCTCCCGGCGGCATGATGAGTGATCTGACCATCGTCCAGCTCACCGACACCCACCTGCGTCCGGCCGGTGAGCTCGTCCACGGTGTCGTCGACACCGACGCCAACCTCGCGCGGGTGCTCACCCAGCTGCGCGCGGCCGGGCAGCACGTGGATGCCCTGGTGCTCTCGGGTGACCTGTCCGACAACGGGTCACCCGAGGCGTACCGGCGGCTGCGGGCGGCCGTGGAGCCGGTCGCGGCCGAGCTCGGGGCCGAGATCGTCTATGTGATGGGCAATCACGACGAGCGCGTCGGCTTCGGCGAGGAACTGCTCGACCTGGCCCCCGGTTCGGTGGATCCGGCCCTTCCGCACGATTCGTGCGTCGAGATCGCGGGCCTGCGCGTCATCGCGCTCGACAGCACGACACCGCTGCGACACGAGGGCAGGCTCGAACTCGAGCAGCTGGCCTGGCTCACCGAGCGGCTGCGCGTGCCCGCGCCGCGCGGCACCCTGCTCGTGCTGCACCATCCGCCGATTCCCTCGCCGGTGGCCACCGCCGACTTCCTCAAGCTCGAGGACGCCGAACGGCTGGCCGACGTGCTCGCGGGCTCCGACGTGCGGATGATCCTGTGCGGGCACAATCATCTGACCGCCGCGGCGGCGGTGGCGGGGATCCCGGTGTGGATCGGTCCGGCGCTGTCGTACCGGATCGATCCGATGGCGCCGGTGGGCAGGCATCGCGGGCTGGCCGGATTCGGTTACAGCCGTATCGATCTCGTCGGCGAGACGATGCTCGCGACGGCCATCGAGGCGACCCCGGCGGTCTCGGTCTACGACCGGCCCGAGGCCGAGGTGCTCGAGCAATTGGCGGCGATCGCCGCGCGGACGCGGTGACATGTTCGTCATCGACGACCGGCAGGACCCGGCGCAGGCGGTGCCGAACACCGCCGCGCCGGGTCCGCGCCGGGTCACCCGCCGCGCGCTGACCCGCCTCGTCGCGCCCTACCTGTATCTCGCGCCCGCGCTCGTCCTGTTGGTCGTGTGGACCTATCAGCCGCTGGCCCAGGCGGTCGAGCTGTCCACGTATTCGTGGAACTTGCTGCCGACCGCGCCGATGAAGCCGGTCGGGACAGCCAATTACGAACGGCTGCTGGATCTTCCGGCGTTCTGGGGATCGCTCGGCCGCACCGCGACCCTGATCCTGGGGTTGCTGCCGTTCACGGTGCTGTTGCCGGTGCTCATCGCGCTGGCGAGCAGGCGCGTGCACGGCCGGGCCAGGACCGTCTATCAGGCGCTGGTGTTCGCGCCGTTCCTCGTCGCGCCGGTCGCTGCGGCGGCGGTGTGGCGGTGGCTGCTGCATCCGGGCAGCGGCTTCGTCGACCAGCTGCTCGGCACCGGCCACAACTGGGTCTACGACGCCTCGACCGCGCAGGCGGTGATCATCGCGATCACGGGGTGGCAGCTGCTCGGTTTCGCGACGCTGGTGGTCTGGGCCGGATTGGCCGGGATCAGCGGCGACTACAGCGAAGCCGCGCGGGTGGACGGGGCGACACCGGGGCAGATCCGGCGCTGGATCACGATGCCCCTGCTCTCCCCCACCTTGTTGTTCCTGGTACTCACCACCGTGCTGCTCAGTCCCACCCTGTCCTTCCCGCTGATCGACTCGATGACCCAGGGCGGTCCGTCGCAGGCCACGACCAACATCTACTACCTGCTCTGGGACTACGCGTTCCACAGCTTCGACGCCGGGCTCAGCGCCGCGGCGGGTGTGCTGTTGTTCGTCGGCTTCGGCGCACTGGCCGCGGTCCTGGTCTGGATATCGGAAAAGGTTGCTGTCCATGATGATTGACCGTCTGCGCGTGGCGGGCAGCCACCTGCTGCTCGCCGGCACGGCGCTGCTGTGCGTATTCCCCATCTACTGGCTGTTCGCCACGGCACTCCGCCGGCCAGAAGACGTCACCTCGCTCGCGCCGTTGCCCTGGCCGCTGTCGATCGACAACTACCTCGACGCGGCGCAGAAGGTGGATGTCGCGGGCCTGATCGCCAATACGTTCTTCGTGGCGATCCTGTCCGCGGCCGGGCAGCTGCTCATCGCGCTGCTCGCCTCGTACGCGTTCGCCATGTACACCTTTCCGCTGCAGCGGCTGATGTACCTGGCGTTCGTCGGCGTCTGGCTGGTGCCGTTCCAGGTGACCATGCTGCCCAACTACATCCTGCTCAACGAGCTGGGCCTGATCAACACGCTCATCGGCTGCGTGCTGCCGACCCTGTGCTCAGCGCTGGGCGTGCTGCTGTTGCGCCAGCACATGTCGGCATTCCCGAAGGAGCTCATCGCGGCCGCGAAAATGGACGGCCGCTCCTCCTGGGCCATCCTGTGGACCGTGGTCGTCCCCAACCTGCGCCCCGCGCTGGCCGCCCTCGGCATCCTGCTGTTCATCAACGCCTGGAACGAATACTTCTGGCCCGCCGTGGTGCTGCGCCAGTCCAACGACGTCCTCCAACTGGGCCTGCGCAGCTTCATGGGCACCGAAGGCGACCAGTGGGGTCCCATGATGGCCCTGGCCAGCCTCGCCTGCCTACCGGTCCTGCTGCTCTACCTGGTGTTACAGCGCCACATCGTGAACGCCTTCGTCCGCTCGGGTCTCAAGTGAGATCAGGGCGTCACCGACAATGGCCTGGTGGGATTCGAACTGTGCAGTGGCGGGGGGGGGGGGGGGGGGGGGG
>NZ_JBPXLK010000019.1:0-120779 GCF_051843015.1 Nocardia sp. JW2 | reverse complement strand
CGGATCAGCGTCGGGGCGGTGTAGTAGATGGTGACGCCGTATTTTTCGATGATCTCGAAGTGGCGGTGCTCATTCGGGGAGTTCGGGGTGCCTTCGTAGACGACCTGGGTGGCGCGGTTGGCCAGGGGCCCGTAGACGATGTAGCTGTGTCCGGTGACCCATCCGATGTCGGCGGTGCACCAATAGACGTCTTGTCCCGCTTTGTGATCGAAGACGTTGTGATGGGTGTAGGCGGTCTGGGTGAGGTATCCGCCGCTGGTGTGCAGGATCCCCTTCGGCTTCCCGGTGGTCCCGGAGGTGTAGAGGATGAACAGCGGATGCTCGGCCGGGAACGGCTGAGCCTCGTGTGCGGGCGAAGCGGCGGAGACGGTTTCGTGCCACCACAGGTCGCGCCCGTCGGTCCACGGCACCTCGGTCCCCACGCGGCGCACCACGAGCACATGCTCCACCGATGACGGCACATCGCCCTTGGCGGCCAGCGCCTCGTCGACAGCCTCCTTCAGCGGCGCGGGCTTACCCCGCCGCCACTGCCCGTCGGTCGTGATGACCAGCCGCGCCTGCGCGTCGTCGACCCGCTGACGCAGCGCGCTCGGCGAGAACCCGGCGAACACGACCGAATGGGTGAGCCCCAGCCGCGCACACGCCAGCATCGCCACGATCGCCTCGGGCACCATCGGCATGTAGATCGCGACCCGATCACCGGCGACCAGCCCGAGCTCGGTCAGGTAGTTGGCCGCCCGCGAAACCTCCTCGAGCAGTTCCCGATAGGTGATCGCCCGCGAATCGCCGGGTTCGCCCTCCCAGTGGATGGCAACCTGGTCGCCGTGGCCGTCGAGAACATGGCGGTCGACGCAGTTGTAACTAATGTTCAGCTCGCCGTCGGCGAACCAGCGCGCCACGGGTGCGTCGTCCCAGTCCAGGACCTGTGTGAAGGGTGTGTGCCAGTGCAGGCGGCGTGCCTGTTCGGCCCAGAAGCCCTCGCGGTCGGCGTCGGCCCGCTCGTAGAGTTCGGCACCGGCATTGGCGGCAGCCGCGAACTCGGCGCTCGGCGGATACGAATCCTGATGTCCTGCAGCGGTTTCGGTCATGTCGATGTCAGCCTCACATGCCTGGTGCGGTCGGGTCGGTCGCCAGGGCGCAGCCGTGGCACCTCGACAGTAACGAACGTGTCCGCCCCCTTGTGAGCGTTGCGTGAGCTCGGTTTCCGAGACGTTCAGTGGGCTTGATTCATCCGGTGAGTTCGCGGACAGGGCAGGCGATCCCGGGCTATCGTTTTAGATCAACCGTTCAGCTGATGGTTCCGAGAATTGTTCATTTTTTTCTGTCGAACAGGAAGGGTTCGGCAATCTTTTCCGCGTATTCGGCATGTAACCGTAGGGATACATGTGACGCGGAAGATGACTGCGCCCCCTTCATGTCATGGAAGCGAACCGGGAGAGATCGTTGAGATTCATCAGAGCGACCGCGCTGATCGCGGCGGGACTAGTGGCCACAAGCCTCGGTCTCACCGCGTGCTCGTCCGATGACAGTGCCGCTGCCGGCATTGTCACCACCAATGCGGGAGAGCCACAGAATCCCCTGGTACCGACCAATACCAACGAGAACATGGGCGGTCGCGTGGTCGACCGTTTGTTCGCGGGCCTGAAGTACTACGACGCCAACGGCGAAGCGCACGACGAGATGGCCGAGAAGATCGAGACCACCGACCGCAAGTCGTATCGCATCACCATCAAGCCGAACTGGAAATTCACCGACGGCACCACGGTCACCGCCAAGTCGTTCGTCGACGCCTGGAATTACGGCGCGCTCGGCACCAACGCGCAGTTGCAGGGCTACGCGTTCAGCCAGATCGCCGGTTTCGACGAAGTGAATGCCGAACAGCCCAAGGCGCAGACCATGTCCGGTCTGAAGCTGGTCGACGATCGCACCTTCACCGTGGAACTCGAGTCGCCGTCGATCGACTTCGAGAGTGCCCTCGGTTACGCCCCGTTCTATCCGCTGCCCGAGGTGGCGTTCAAGGACATGAAGGCTTTCGGTGAGAAGCCGGTCGGCAACGGCCCCTATGCTTTCGAATCCTGGGAACACAACGTCAAGATCGATTTGAAGCCCAACCCGGATTACCCGGGCGGTAGGCCCGCCAAGAACAAGGGCCTGCGCTTCGTGATGTACCAGTCCTACGAGACGGCCTACGCCGATCTGCAAGCAGGTAACCTCGACGCGCTCGACACCATTCCCGACAGCGCCCTGAGCACCTACAAGAGCGATCTCGGCGACCGCGCGATCACCAAGCCGACCGCGCAGAACCAGCACATCGGCATCCAGTCCAATGTCCCGCATTTCGCGGGCGCGGAGGGCGTGCTGCGTCGCAAGGCCATTTCCATGGCGATCAACCGGCCGCAGATCATCGAGAAGATCTTCAACGGCCTGCGGAACCCGGCACGTGATTTCACCGCGTCGACACTGCCCGGTTTCGATGCGAACCTCCCGGGTGCCGAGGTGTTCGACTACAACCCGGAGGAGGCCAAGAAGCTGTGGGCCCAGGCCGACGCCATGTCGCCGTGGGCAGGTTCGCGCTACACCATCACCTACAACTCCGACGGCGGCCACCAGGCCTGGATCGAAGCGGTGGCCAACAGCGTGAAGAACACCCTCAACATCGACGCCGTCGCCACTCCGGTGCCGACGTTCAAGGACGTGCGTGACGCGGTGAACGCCGAAACCATCGGCACCGCTTTCCGTTACGGCTGGCAGGGTGATTACCCGACGATGATGCAGTTCCTCGGGTCGAACTACTACAGCTACTCCGAGACCAACAATGTCAACTACAACAACCCCGAGGTGGACCGCCTCTTCGACGCCGCCATGGCCGCGGCGACGAAGGAGGAGTCCTACAAACTCATCGGGCAGGCACAGGCGATCCTGATTCGGGATATGGCCGATATCCCGGTGTTCGATTACATCGCCGCCGCGGGCCGCTCCGACCGGGTCACCAAGGCGGAACTCGCCTGGAACGGCCTGTTCGACTTCGAGAACATCGAGAAGTAACCACTCGCCGCCGGGCCGGGTCACGAAAGTGGCTCGGCCCGGCCGTTTTCGGAGGAATGATGACTTGGTACATACTCCGGCGCCTGCTCCAGATGATCCCGGTCTTCCTCGGCGCCACATTGTTGATCTACGCGATGGTCTTCCTGATCCCCGGCGACCCGATCAAGGCGCTGGCCGGTGAGAAGGCGCTGACCCCGGCGGCCGAGGCGGCATTGCGCGCCCGCTACCACCTCGATCAGCCGTTCATCATGCAATATCTGCATTACCTGCAGGGCATTCTCACCCTCGATTTCGGTACGTCGTTCTCCGGCAGGCCGGTGCGCGAGGAACTCGAACGCGCCTTCCCGATCACCATCAAACTGGCGTTTCTCGCCGTACTGATCGAAGGCTTCTTCGGCATCCTGTTCGGTTTGATCGCCGGTTTGCGCAAGGGCAAACTGTTCGATTCGACGATGCTGATCGCGAGCCTGGTGATCATCGCACTCCCGGTGTTCGTCGTCGGCTATCTCGCGCAGTTCCTGCTCGGTGTGAAATGGGGCATCGCACCGGTGACCGTCACCGGGAACGCCAGTCTCGGTGAACTGATCGTCCCGGCTTTCGTGCTCGGCTCGCTCTCGTTCGCCTATGTGCTGCGCCTGACGCGAAACTCCGTGGCGGAGAACAAATCCGCCGACTACGTGCGCACCGCGACGGCGAAAGGCCTCGGCCGCCGGCGCGTGGTCTCGGTGCATATTCTGCGCAATTCGATGATTCCGGTCGTCACCTTTCTCGGTGCCGATTTCGGTGCGCTGATGGCCGGCGCCATCGTCACCGAGGGCATCTTCAACATCCCCGGTGTCGGCGGAACCATGTATCAGGCGATCATCCGTGGTGAGCCGCCGACGGTGGTGTCGTTCGTGACGGTGCTCGTTGTGCTGTTCCTGCTGATGAACCTGGTCATCGACCTGCTCTATGCCGCGCTCGACCCGAGGATCCGTTATGCATGACAAGCAATCGCATTTCGTGGCCCCCGCCGACGAGGTGGAGGTGCTCGCCACCGACCGCGTGCTCGACGCGGGCACCCCGACCAGCATCTGGGGCGATGCGTGGCGGCGGCTGCGGCGCAACCCGGTATTCCTCGTGGCCGTCGTGCTGATCGTGCTCGTACTGCTGGTCGTGGTGTGGCCGTCGCTGTTCACCAGCCAGGACCCGCGCCATTGCCTCGGCGAATTCGGGATGGACGGGCCCCGCCCCGGTCACCCGTTCGGTTTCGACAAGCAGGGCTGCGACATCTACGCGCGCACCATCTACGGCGCCCGCGCCTCGGTGACCGTCGGCGTCGGCTCGGCGCTGCTGTTCCTGGTGGTCGGCGGGGTGCTCGGCGCGCTGTCCGGGTTCTACGGCGGCCTGCTCGACACCGTCGTCTCGCGCATCGCCGAGATCTTCTACGCCATCCCGATGGTGCTCGCCGCCATCGTGCTGCTGCAGCTGCTCCGCCCGGCCGGGATTGCCACGGTGATCGCGATCCTCGTGGCGTTCACCTGGCCGCAGGCCGCGCGCATCGCCCGTGGCGCGGTGATCGAGGCCAAGAACAGCGAATACGTCACGGCGGCGAAGGCGCTCGGTGTGTCGCGGTTCGGCACGCTGATGCGGCACGTGCTGCCGAACGCGGCGAGCCCGCTCATCGTCGTGGCGACCATCTGGCTCGGCGTCTTCATCGTCACCGAGGCCACGCTGTCCTACCTCGGTGTCGGTCTGCCGCCCGACATCGTGGCCTGGGGCGCCGACATCTCCCGTGCCAAGTCCGAGATCCGTACCTCGCCGATCCTGTTCTACCCGGCGACCGCGCTGGCCATCACGGTGCTGAGTTTCATCATGCTCGGCGACGCGGTGCGCGACGCGCTCGATCCGAAGGAGCGCACCCGATGACCACCGAACCCCTGCTCGAAATCCGCGACCTGGAGGTGAGTTTCACCTCCGACGGCAAGCCGGTGCCCGCCGTGCGCGGGGTGAATCTGACCGTCTACCCCGGGCAGACCGTCGCCATCGTCGGCGAGTCCGGCTCGGGCAAGTCGACGACCGCGCATGCGATCATCGATCTGCTGCCCGGCACCGGCAAGGTGACCGGCGGGTCCATCCGGTTCGAGGGCAAGGACCTGACCAAGGCCTCCGCCAAGGAGATCGTCGCCGTCCGGGGCAACGGGATCGGCCTGGTTCCCCAGGACCCGATGTCGAACCTGAATCCGGTGTGGAAGATCGGCTTCCAGATCCGGGAAACCCTGGAGGCCAACGGCATCGCCAAGGGTGCGGCCGCGCGCGAACGGGCGGTGGAACTGCTCACCGAGGCCGGGATGACGGATGCCGAGCGGCGGGTGAATCAGTACCCGCACGAGTTCTCCGGCGGTATGCGCCAGCGCGCGCTCATCGCGATCGGGCTGTCGTGCAGGCCGAAACTGCTCATCGCCGACGAACCCACCTCGGCGCTCGACGTCACCGTGCAACGCCAGATCCTCGGTCACCTCGAAGAGCTCACCACCGAGCTGGGGACGGCCGTGCTGCTCATCACCCACGACCTCGGCCTGGCCGCCGAACGCGCCGAACACCTCGTGGTGATGTATCGCGGGCGGGTGGTGGAATCCGGCCCGGCCCTGCAGATCCTGCGCGACCCGCAGCACGCCTACACCAAGAAGCTGGTGAATTCGGCGCCCTCACTGGCGGCGCAGCGGATGTCGTCCTCGCGGCAGCGGGCGAAGGTGCGCGACCGTGCCGTCGAGGTGGCCGCCACCGAGGCGCTGCCCGACACCGTGCTCGACGTGCGAAACCTCACCAAGACGTTCAAGATTCGCGGCAAACGACCGTGGCAGTCGTCGGCTTTCACCGCCGTCGACGACGTGAGTTTCTGCGTGGAACGCGGCACGACCACCGCGATCGTCGGTGAATCCGGCTCGGGCAAGTCGACCATCGCGCAGATGGTGCTCGGGTTGCTCGAACCGACGGCAGGCTCGGTGGTGTTCGACGGTCAGGAGGTGTCGTCGCTGGACAGCAAGGGCGCCTTCGCCTTCCGCCGTCGCGTGCAACCGATCTTCCAGAACCCCTACGGTTCCCTCGACCCGATGTACTCCATCTTCCGCACCGTCGAAGAACCCCTGCGGGTGCACAAGATCGGCACCGCCGCCGAACGCGAGAAGGTGGTGCGCGACCTGCTCGACAAGGTGTCGCTGCCGTCCTCGGTGCTGCGGCGCTACCCCAACGAGTTGTCCGGCGGGCAGCGTCAGCGGGTGGCGATCGCCAGGGCGCTCGCGTTGTCGCCGGAACTGGTCGTCTGCGACGAGGCGGTGTCCGCGCTCGACGTGCTGGTGCAGGCACAGATCCTCACGCTGCTCAACGACCTGCAAGCCGAGCTGGGGCTGACGTACCTGTTCATCACCCACGACTTGGCCGTCGTCCGGCAGATCGCGGACAACGTGCTGGTCATGCGAGCCGGGAAGGTCGTCGAATCGGCCACGACGGATGAGGTGTTCGCCGCGCCGCGGGAGGAGTACACGCGGGATCTGCTCGAGGCGATTCCGGGGCGGGAGCTCTTGGCTGGGTAGTGGTTGTGCGTCGGCGGGCATCGGCGGCTGGATAGCGATGGTTGTCGGCTTGGGTTGAGTAGCGAGAACGTTGGCCGGGACTGTCGCTGGACTGCGGGGGCAGCAGCTCGTGAAATGGCGGCGTCAGCGCAGCTCAGCGGCGTATCGTTGACGGGTCCGAGGTGGTGCGACGTGGCTCGCTGAGGTGGGGAGGCGCCGGTGGATCGAATCGATGCGGAGCGGCAGGCCGAGCTGGAGGCGCGTCGGCGCCGGGCCAAGACGCCGGCGGCGAAGCGGCTGGCAGAGGTGCTGTGGCCCGACCGGGTCTGGCCGAGGGCGGGCGGGTTGCATGTGGCCGTCGGGGACGGTGCGCTGGAACGGTAGCCTCGTATGTCGTGACTGATCCGCTGCAGCCCCTGGTCGACCTGCCCGGCGTGCGTGAGGCCGCCGACAAGGCGCGCGACGCGCTCGCCGCGGTGCACCGGCACAAGTCCAACCGGCGCGGCTGGGCGACCACCGCCGCCGAGGCCGCCGTCCGCGCGGCGCGTTCGTCGGCTGCCATCGAGGGCGCGAGCACCGATCTGCCTGCCGACGGCAAGGTCAGCGATCCGGTGCTGGCCGGTGCGCTGCGGGTGGGCCAGGCGCTCGACGGTGACGCGCTCACCAACCTGGTCGGCACCTGGCGCCGCGCCCCGCTGCAGGCGCTGGCCCGGCTGCATCTGCTCGCCGCCGCCGACCTCGTCACCGATCAGCAGGAACTCGGCAGGCCACGCCCGGTACCCGGGGTGGCGGAGCGGCTGGACCTGCTGGCTCAGACCGTGCAGACCAGCACGGCGCCCGCGCCGGTGATCGCCGCCGTGGTGCACGGCGAGCTGATGACACTTCGCCCGTTCGGTACCGCCGACGGTGTGGTCGCCCGCGCGGCGTCGCGACTGGTCGCGGTGTCGACCGGGCTCGATCCCCGCAGCCTCGGCGTTCCCGAGGTGTTCTGGCTGCGTCGCAGGCAGGCCTACCTCGATGCGGCCGCCGGCTTCGGCATGGGCACACCGGAGGGTGTCGGCGGATGGGTGCTGTTCTGTGCGGGTGCGCTCGAAGACGGTGCGCGAGAGGCCAACTCGATCGCCGACGCGGCCGCGGGCTGACCTTCCCCACACATCGAAACGGGCGGCGTGCCGATTGCTCGACTTCGCCGCCCGCTAGCACGGAACACCTGGTTACCAAGCGTGCTGGGGTGGGTTGTGTTCGGTGGCCTCGGCGATCATCCGAACCCCGCCGGTTCATCCCCGCAACCTGTGCGAGGCTCTCGCCGACGACTGCCCGAATTTCGCAGGCCCACAACTCTGCTGCCCTTGTCGCGGCGCGCTCCGCGTGGGTGCCTGGCGTCCGTGCTGGGAAGGGTGGGATGGGAGGCGAAACCTTCTCTTCCGGTCCCGTCTTGGCCTTCCGTCCTTCCGTGACTCCATTCTTACACTGTGACCGCACTCACTTCAAGCGTTTCTGTGGCATTACCGAATCCGCCTGTTTTCGGCGTGTCAGTCGGCGATCCGTGCTTGCGGGTCAAGGCTGCGTCGCAGGTCAGCGGCGTTTACGCAGCAACCGGTAGCTGATCGCGCCCGCCAGGACGGCGCTGAGCCCGACCGCCGCCGTCGCCGCCACCGTGGTGCTCGACGGCGCCTGGAACCGCGACCACAGCGACACCGGATTGGAGAAGGTGAGCACCGGCCAGCCGCGCGCGACGGCCTCCTTGCGCAGCGCGCGGTCGGGGTTCACGGCGGTCGGGTGGCCGACCGCGCTCAGCATCGGCAGGTCGGTCGCCGAGTCGGAGTAGGCGTAGCACCGGGACAGGTCGTAACCCTCTGCGGCGGCCAGCTTTTCGATCGCGGCCACCTTTCCCTCTCCGTAGCAGTAGAACTCGATCTCGCCGGTGTATTTTCCGTCCTCGACGACCATCCGCGTCGCCTCGGTGTGGGAGGCGCCGAGCGCCTCGGCTATCGGCCCGACCATCTCCTCGCCGGACGCCGAAACGATCACCACATCGTGGCCGCGGATCTTGTGATCGGCGATCAGGTCGGCGGCCTCGGCGTAGATCAGCGGGTCGACCAACTCGTGCAGCGTCTCGGCCACAATGGATTTCACCTGTTGCACATCCCAGCCCGCGCACATGTTGGCCAGGTTTGCCCGCATTCGTTCCATCTGGTCGTGATCGGCACCCGACAGCAGGAACAAAAAGTGCGCGTAGCTGCTCTCCAGTACGGCTCTGCGGTTGATCAGCCCCTGCGCGTAGAAGGGTTTGCTGAACACGAACGCGCTCGATTTCGCGATCACCGTTTTGTCGAGATCGAAGAACGCGGCCACCCGCCCGCCGGCCGTCGGTGCACGGCCCGAGGAATCGAGTCTTGTGTCCGTAGGCGGAGTCTGGCGGCGTTCGGCGGTCACGACAACAGGATAGGCACGCGCACCGACGGGTGGGGGATCCGCCCGCTCAGGCAACTGTTCGGCGTTTGCCCCGCGGACGCCGGAGGGCGCGAATCGCCGAAGAATGTCGGCCGACGCTACTTGCGCCGTCGGCGGGTTATGGGTGTAGTATTGCTGACACCTGGACATGGTCCAGGCGCGTTCAGCCCGACCCCCCGGGGCTGAACCCGACGGCCCCAGCCTCCTCCCCCCCGGCTGGGGCCGTCCTCTATTTTCAGGACGATTACTTTCATCCGGCAGCGTATTCGGAAGTTATCCACACCCCGCGAGTTATCCACAATCGCCGTTCGACGGGTGTCGGCCGAGGTCCTCCGCGAGCACGCTGAACCGCATGAACCTCGCCCCCACCTCCGCTCCGATCTCGCCCGCCCTCGTGCTCGTGCGCGACGAACGGCTGCGCGCCGAGGTGCGCCGGGTGGCCGCGGCCGCCGAGCGGGTCACCGACGAACGGCACATGCCCGTCGGCAGGCACGCCTGGGCGGGCGCGGGCCTGGTGATCCTCGACACCGATGCCGCGATCGCCGCCGCCGCGGCGGGCTGTCCACGACGGGCGGGGATCGTGCTCGTCACCGAAGGTGAACCGGCCGTTGCCGACTGGCGGGCCGCCACCGCCGTCGGTGCCGAACGCGTCGTCGGGCTGCCGAGCGCGGCAGTCGCGCTGGTCGAGCAGTTCGCCGAGCATGCCGAGGCGCGCACCGGGGAGGGGGTGGTTGTCGCCGTGGCCGGTGCGGGTGGGGGAGCCGGCGCGTCCACCCTCGCCGCCGCGACGGCCTTACGCGGTGCGGCGCTGCGAGTGCGGCGCGACGCGGTACTCATCGACGGCGCGCCCCTGGACGGTGGCATCGACCTCGTGCTCGGGATGGAGAACGTCGCCGGGCTGCGCTGGCCCGACCTGGTGATCGAGGACGGGCGGGTTTCCGCTGCCGCGCTGCACAACGCGCTGCCTGCCGCCTGTCCCGGGTTGGCTGTGCTCTCCTGCGGGCGCGCGGGTCCGCCCGCCGAACTGGCGCCCGCGGCGGTGCGTGCGGTGATCGAATCCGGTAGGTCCGCAGGTGATCTGGTCGTCTGCGATGTGTCGGGGGAGCGCGGTGCGGCGGCCGACGTGATGGTCGATGCCGCCGATCTCGTCGTTCTCGTCGTGCCCGCGCGGTTGCGTTCGGTAGCCGCCGCCGAGGTGGTGTCGGCGTACCTCGGCGAGCGAAACCCGAACAGGGGCCTGGTGGTTCGTGGCCCGGCGCCGGGCGGCTTGCGCGGCGCGGAGGTGGCCGAGGTGCTCGGGTTGCCGCTGCTCGCGGCCGTGCGTGGACAAGCCGGGCTGGCCGCGCGGCTCGAACGCGGCGGGCTCAGCGTGCGCAGGCGCGGTCCGCTGCGCGACGCGGCCGACGCGGTTCTCGCCATGGTCGGGGCTGAGGTGTGATGACGACATTCGTCACCGTCGACCTGCTCGAGCGAGTCCGCGAACGCCTCGCCGAACACGCGGGCGCACCCGATGCCGCCCAACTCGCCGCCGCGATCCGCGCCGAAGCGGGCGGTGTCCTCGCCGACACCGACCTACTGCGCGCCCTGCGTCTGCTGCAGACCGAGATGACCGGCGCAGGCCTGCTCGAACCGCTGCTGCACGATCCGCGCGTCGCCGATGTTCTGGTCACCGGGCCCGATGCGGTGTGGATAGATCGTGGCCACGGCCTCGAGCGCACCGACGTGCGTTTCGCCGATGAAGCGGCCGTGCGCAGGCTCGCCCAGCGTCTCGCCCTGGCGGCGGGTCGCAGGCTCGACGACGCCCAGCCGTGGGTCGACGGCAAACTCACCGGCACCGAGGCAACACTCGGCGACGCGTTCGGCGTGCGGCTGCATGCCGTTCTCGCGCCTGTCGCCCACGACGGCACCTGCCTGTCGCTACGCGTCCTGCGCCCAGCTACCCAGGGACTCGATGCCCTCGCGGCCGCCGGCTCGCTACCTCCCGCGGCCCGTGCGCTGCTCGGCGATATCGTGCGCGCCCGCCTCGCATTCCTCGTGGTCGGCGGAACCGGTGCGGGAAAGACGACCTTGTTGTCCGCGCTGCTGGCGGCCGTGGATCCCGCCGAGCGGATCGTCTGTGTGGAAGACGCCGCGGAGCTGGCGCCCGTACATCCACATGTGGTGCGCCTGGTGGCGCGCACGGCCAATGTGGAAGGGGTAGGCGAGGTCACTGTTCGCGATCTGGTCCGCCAAGCGCTGCGGATGCGCCCCGACCGGATCGTCGTCGGTGAGGTCCGCGGCGCGGAGGTCGTCGATCTGCTCACCGCCCTCAACACCGGCCACGACGGCGGAGCGGGAACAGTTCACGCCAATTCACCCCAGGAAGTTCCCGCCCGACTGGAAGCCCTCGCGGCCCTCGGCGGAATGGACCGCGCCGCCCTGCACAGCCAGCTGGCCGCAGCGGTCCAGGTTGTCCTCCACGTCCACCGCCGCGCCGACGGCACCCGAGGCCTCCGGGAAATAGGAATCCTCCAGCGCGACAACGACTCCATCCAGATCACCCCCGCCTGGCGCTCCGATTCGGCCCCGACCCCGGGCGCTCCGGAACTGGCTCGGCTCCTGGAATCGAGGCTCGGATGAGTGATTGATCTGCGCTTATTACCGGCCGTCGGCAGACGCAACCGATCTCGGTCCGCACCTTCCCGCGTTGCGAGACGAGGCGCGAGGCTGCGAGCTCCTCGCCTTCCTGCGCCGCTGCCTCGAGGAGCTCGTCGCGAGTTGTGCACAGAGCTCCCAAGAGTGACGCGCACAGAGCTCTGGCGGGCGAGTCGCGTACCGGCGCGACGGTGCAGGCGGTTTCTCCTCTGTTGTCGGGCAGGTATGCGGCTCCGTCGACGGGCGAGAGATCTTCAACCGATGTGGACGCCTGTGGACAAAAGCTGCTCGTCGAACGTGTTGTCGCAAAACGTGAGTGGAGGTGAGAGAGATGGGCGTCGGATTGCTCTGTTGTGCGGTCGCGGTGCTTGTGCTTCCGGTTTCGGGAGGGCAGCGGAGGTTCGCGCGGCTGTTCGGGGTGGCGCAGCGGGGCCGGTCGCCGCGTGTGCCTGTGGAGTGGTGTGTGGGAATCCTGTTGGGGTGTGCGGCTTTCGGCTTCGGAGTCGGAACGGGGTCGGCCGCGCTCATGCTCGGTGTGACTGTGGCTGTGCGCAATCGGCGCGGGAAGGCTGAGCGGGAGCGTCGGCAGGAATGCGCGCATCTGCTGGCCGGGTTGGAAGCTGTCGTCGGCGAGCTGCGGGTGGGAGCTCACCCGAGCGCGGCGGCGGAATCGGCTGCGGGCGAGTCGCGGGGTGAGGCGGCGCGCGTGCTCGCGATCAGCGCGGGTCGAAGCCGTCTCGGTGGTTCGGGCGCCGATGGATTGGTGCATCCGGATTCCGTTGTCGCCGAGGAGCTGTCGCGGATAGCGACCGCCTGGCGCGTCGCCGAGCAACACGGCCTGGCGCTGGCCGAACTCCTTTCCGCCGCCCGCACCGATCTCCTCGCCCGTACCCGCTTTCGCGACCGCACCGAATCCGCGCTGGCAGGCGCCCGAGCCTCCGCCACGGTCCTCGCCGGACTCCCGCTCGTGGGGGTAGGACTCGGCCAGCTGATGGGCGCCGCGCCCCTGTCCGTCCTCTTCGCCTCTCCGGCAGGCGAATTCCTACTACCCCTCGGCGCCGCGTTGGCCTGCTGTGGACTGCTGTGGACGGATGTCATCACCCGAAGGGGGACGGCATGAGCGTTCCGATGAGTGTCGAGTCACCGCCGACTTGTGAACTGCTGTGGAGGGTGTCCCCACCAGGACGAGTGCACACGCGCGTTGATGCACGCCGGCCGAGGCTGACCGCATGTATTCGTCCGCCTGGGGCCGACCCGAGCCGGGGTGCATCGGGTGTGCCGACCCGGCGAGGCATGCACCGCCCACGCGCCGACCAGAGTCCGCACACCAGCGGATGCGGACTGTGCACAGAGCTGTGGATGGGTGTGGACGGTTGTCGATGTCGAGTGAAAGGGGTTGTTGTGCAGCATGATTTCGGTGCGCCGCTACCGCTCGCGGTGCTGATTCTGGCTGTTGCGCTGCTGGTATTGCCCGGGAGGGTGGCAGTCAGCCGGCGATTGCGAGGACTCGGGCCTGCGGCGGCACCGGCTCCGGTGCGGGTGACGGCGAAGGCGGACCCGTTGGGGTCGGCTTCGGCATTCGATCTGCTCGCCGCGTGCCTGCGAGCCGGGCTGCCGATGGCAGCAGCCGCCCGCGCCAGCGCTCCCACCGCGCCACCGGTCTTGTGCGCGGCTCTGCTGCGGGCCGCCGACCTACTGGCACTCGGCGCCGACGCCACCACGGCATGGGAGCGCGCCGCCGCCGACGCGGTCGGTTCCGCGGGTGCCGACGAAGTCGAGTCGCTGGCGCGGATGGCGCGACGCTCGGCCCGGTCGGGCGCTTCGCTGGCGACCGCGGTCGCCGAATTGGCAACGCAGCGGCGCGAAGTGGTGGAAGACGCCGCCGTGGCACGCGCCGAACGTGCGGGCGTGCTGATCGGCGGCCCACTCGGTCTCTGCTTCCTGCCCGCCTTCGTCTGCCTCGGGATCGTCCCCGTCGTAGTCGGTTTGGCGGGCCGGGTCCTCGGCAACGGCGGCCTGCCGTGAACGCCCGCCACACGGGCCACGAAACGTCACCGGGCGGATCGTCCGCGCGGTGGGAAATGAGAGGGGATCACGATGACGCACGTACGCACCGTCTGCCTGGAGGTTCGAGCCCGCTTCACCCGTCTGCTCTTCGACGACGCCGGGATGTCGACGGCGGAATACGCGATCGGAACCATTGCCGCGGCCGCCTTCGGCGCGGTGCTCTACGCGGTGGTCACGGGGGACAACATCGTCAACGCGCTGACATCGATCATCGACAAGGCACTCAACACCAGCGTGTAAACCGCTGTCGCGCAGGCCGTCTCACAGACGATACGGGAGCGGTGACGGTCGAGGCCGCCATCGCCCTCGCCGCCCTCGTATGCGCGGTCGCCCTCTGCGTCGGCGCACTGCTCGCGGCGTCGACCCAGGTGCGCTGTGTCGACGCCGCCCGCGAAACCGCGCGCCTGGCCGCACGCGGTGACACCACCCACGCCGTCGCCGCAGGCCGCACCGTCGCCCCACCCGGGGCCACCGTCGAACTCCGCAACGACGGCGACCGCGTCATCGCCACGGTCGCCGCAACCACCCCACTACTCCCCGGCCTGCACCTCCTAGCCGAAGCGGTAGCCGTCATCGAACCCGGAACCCAGCCATGACTACACCGATCTCTCCTCGGGACACGCCGCCATCTGTCGACCATGCGGCCTGTCCTCCCTGCCCACGTGACTCAGGACTGATGCGCACCGCACTCGCCGAGGTACTGCACCCAATAGGCCAGGGCTCACGCGGCCGCCGTGGTACCGGGCGCCGACGAGGCTCGGGCTACCTCGATCCGCGGCGGTATCGGTCCGCAGCCTCCGGGGGCGAGCAGGGTGGTGCGACAGCTTTCGCATGTGTGGCGTTGGCTGGGCTGATTTGTTCGACCTTGATGGTGGGGCAGGTCGGTGCCGTGGTGGTGGCACGACATCGAGTGCAGGCAGCGGCCGATCTCGGGGCGCTGGCCGCTGCGGGCGCTTTGGTGGAGGGGGCGGAGGTGGGGTGCGCGGAGGCCGACGATGTCGCGCGGCGGATGGGGGCGCGCCTGTCACGGTGCGAGGTGGAGCAGTGGGATGCCGTGGTGACGGTCGAACGGCAGGTGGGGCTCGGGGTGTTCGGTGTGCGGTCCGTGGTCGGCGCGGCGCGGGCGGGCCCGGTCGAGGAGAGCGGGTGATGCCACGCGTTCGCACAGGTCGGCTTGCTTCCGGCCTGAACTAACTGGAATTTACCGGAACGCCGCCCCAGCCATTTCCAGCGCTTTTATTGGAGGCGCCGCGAAAAAAATGAAACAAATGACGATGAACACCATCGATGCCTGATTGGCAATGTGTCAGTTAATGGAAGGAGATTCCTTTTTATTCTACCGACGAGTAACACCCAGGCCGTTTGGACTGGTCAGGGCAAATTCGGACAACTGACCAGTAAACTTTCGGTGGGGTGTAGCAGCGGTCACGATGACGCGACGGCGGCATCACGCTGTGGCGGAGCCGTCGGAATGGCTTGCGAGTTCACCGAGCACCGACACCAGGAGACGTTCGGCGGCCGCCTTGTCGAGCGGATTGTTGCCGTTGCCGCACTTGGGTGATTGCACACAGGACGGACAACCCTCGTGGCACCCACAGCTGCGGATCGCGTCGAGCGTTGCCGACAACCATGCGCTGAGCTGGGCGAACCCGCGCTCGGCGAAGCCCGCGCCACCCGGCTGGCCGTCGTAGACGAACACCGTCGGCGCGCCGGTATCGGGATGCTCGGCGATGGAGACACCGCCGATATCCCAGCGGTCACACCCCGCCACCAGCGGCAACATCCCGATGGCCGCATGCTCGGCGGCATGCAGGGCGCCGGGAAGCTGGTCGTCGGAAATACCCGCGGCGGTGAGCAGCCGCGGCGTCACGGTGTAGAGGACGGCTTTGGTGTGCAGGGTCTGCGCGGGCAGGTCGAGTTCCACCTGGTCGAGCACCTCGCCGGTCACCAGCGTGCGCAGGTAGCCGATGACCTGGTTGGTCACCGCGACCTGCGCCGATGCCGTCGTAACCGCGCCGAATACCCGCTGCTCGAGCACCGTTTCGATGCTGATCGAGGTGACCTGTCTGGCGCTGGTCGTGAAACCTGGGTCCACCTCGTTGACGAACGCGACACCACCGTCGAGATCGAGTTCGTCGACTAGGTAGGTCTCGCCCTGATGCAGGTGCACGGCACCGTCGTGCAGCGTGGCCGGTGCCCGGCCGGCGTCGGCGGTGCCGAGCAACCGCCCGCTCTCGGCGTCGACGATCGCGATGGGCGTGCCCAGTCCGCCCCGCACGTCGACGGCGTCGTGCGGGTGGCTCTGTGCCGTCACATGCCAGCGCGCGGGTAGGCGCCCGGATCCGGGCCTGCGCCTGATCAGGCCCTGTTCGGCCAGGTCAGCGAGTAAGTCGGCGGCCCGGAGCTCGGTCACCTCGGCGTCGGTGAGCGGCAGCTCCAGCGCGGCGCACAGCAGTTGCGGACCGAGGATGTACGGGTTGTACGGGTCGGTGATCGTCGCCTCGATCGGTCGGTCGAGGAGGGCTTCCGGGTGATGCACGAGATAGGTGTCGAGGGGATCGTCGGTCGCGACGAGCACCACCAGCGAACCCTGCCTACGCCTGCCCGCTCGGCCCGCCTGCTGCCAGAACGACGCGACCGTGCCGGGAAAACCGGCGATGACGACGGCATCGAGACCGGCGATGTCGACACCGAGCTCGAGCGCATTGGTGCTCGCCACGCCGAGCAGATCGCCGCGCGACAGCGCCTGCTCGAGCTCCCGCCTGTCCTCGGCGAGATAACCGGCGCGATAGGCGGCGATGTGTTCTCGCAGCTCAGGGGCGGTATCAGCGAGCACTCGACGCGCCTCGAGCGCGATCAACTCGGCTCCGCGCCGGGAACGCACGAAGGTCAGCGTCCGCGCCCCTTCGGCCACCAGGCTCGCCATGATCTTGGCGGCCTCACCCGTCGCGGTACGCCGAACGGGCGCCCCGTTCTCCCCGGTCACCGCGGTGCTCAACGGCGGTTCCCACAGTGCGACAGTCCGCGCGCCGGACGGCGAACCATCCTCGGTGACGGCGGTGACCGGCGCCCCGACCAGCCGGCTCGCCGACCCGGCCGGATCGGCGCTGGTGGCCGAGCACAGGATGAACACCGGATCGGCACCGTAGAACCGCGCGAGCCTTCGCAACCTGCGCAGCACCAGCGCGACATGCGACCCGAACACTCCTCGGTAGGCGTGGCATTCGTCGACCACCACGTAACGGAGGTTGCGCAACACCCGTGACCAGCGCTGATGCGAGCGCAGCACCCCCACGTGCAGCATGTCCGGATTTGTGAAGATCCAGCGCGCATTGGCCCGAACCCACTGCCTGACCTCGGCGGGAGTATCACCGTCGTAGCTCGCCGGATGGGCTTCGCGCAGCGGGTTGTCGTGGATCAGCGAGCCGACGGCCCGCAACTGATCAGCACCCAAAGCCTTCGTCGGGGACAGGTACAGGGCGGTCGCGCGCGGGTCGTCGCGCAGGGCGGTGAGGACCGGCAACTGGTAGCCGAGGGACTTACCGGAGGCGGTTCCGGTGCTCACGACGACGTGTTCGCCCGCTGCGGCGAGCTCGGCGGTGCGCGTCTGATGCGCCCACGGCCGCTCGATTCCCTGGGCACTCAGCGCGCTGACCAGCTCCGACGGCACCCAATCCGGCCAGACCGTCGTGCGGGCGGGCCGCGCGGGCAGCTCCGCGACATGGGTCAGCGGACCAGTGCTCGATGCCGCATCGAGCAGGACACGATTCAGCAACGATCGACCGTAACTTTCGGCCGCGGACGACGCGCGGACCTCGGTCCGCTCTGTCGGATTCATCCGGTTGCCCTCTCATGCGACATCGGAAGTGTGAAACGTGTGTGTGCGCCGAGGGCCACCTGGGTTTTCGTAACCCAATAGCGACCTGGGTCACAGGAGGTTTGCTGGAAGCTCACCCGGTTATCCCTAAGCAAACAGACTGAAAGTACGGATACACCCAATCGTCCCCTTACCTGCGCATTCGCAAGATCAAGAATTTTGCAAATTGTCGGTAACTCGACTGTTGAATTGCTCGGAGACATGGTTCACTGGGTCTCGGTCGCAAGCTTCTGTGTTCGAGGTACGGATCCAAAGTCCAACCATCAGCAGGATCGATGTTGCGAACGCCGTGCTCAGGTTTTCCTTGCAGGGGGATCCAACAGTACAGCGGTCTCAACGGACCCGGTGGACGAACCCAGTTGTCCGCCGTTCCGGTAAGAAAGAGAAGGAACAGAATGGCACAGGGAACTGTGAAGTGGTTCAACGCGGAGAAGGGGTTCGGCTTCATCGCGCCCGAGGACGGCTCCGCTGACGTCTTCGTCCACTACTCGGAGATCCAGGGCACGGGCTTCCGTACCCTCGAGGAAAACCAGAAGGTCGAGTTCGAGGTCGGCCAGGGCACCAAGGGCCCGCAGGCCACCGGCGTTCGCGCGCTCTCCTGAGCTGCGAAACACAACTACGCCCGTCCCCCACCCCCGTGCGCGGAGGTGGGGGACGAGCCATTTCCGGGTACGATCGGCCAGAACGGCAGACCCGGGACACGCGAGCACGCGCACCTGAAAACCCCGGCGCCAGCCGCCGACGGCGCTTCTTCCCATGGGCGCAGGGTATAAACGTCACTGGTGGCGATGTCGAACGTCGCGCCGTCTGCCCCAGCCGCGCTCCGAGCGGACCTCCCGAGGCGCGGATCTAGAAGGAAGGTGTTCGCCGGTGGCAACACGAGACCGCAGTTCAGCCGACCAGGGGCGACCCCTGCGTCGTCTCGTGATCGTCGAGTCCCCGACGAAGGCCCGCAAGATCGCGCCCTATCTCGGCCGCAACTACACCGTCGAAGCCTCCGTCGGCCACATCCGCGACCTCCCACGCGGCGCCGCCGACGTGCCCGCCAAATACAAGGGTCAGCCCTGGGCCCGCCTCGGTGTCGACGTCGATCACGACTTCGAGCCGATCTACGTCGTCAGCCCCGACAAGAAGGCCAAGGTCGCCGAACTGAAGGGCCTGCTGGCCGACGCCGACGAGCTCTACCTCGCCACCGACCCCGACCGCGAGGGCGAGGCCATCGCCTGGCACCTGCTCGAAACGCTCAAGCCGAAGGTCCCGGTGCGCCGGATGGTCTTCCACGAGATCACCGAGCCCGCCATCCTCGCGGCCGCCGCCGACACCCGCGACCTCGACAACGACCTGGTCGACGCGCAGGAAACCCGCCGCATCCTCGACCGCCTCTACGGCTACGAGGTCAGTCCGGTGCTGTGGAAGAAGGTCATGCCGCGCCTGTCGGCCGGTCGCGTGCAGTCGGTGGCCACCCGGGTGATCGTGCAGCGTGAGCGTGAGCGCATCGCGTTCCGCTCCGCCGAGTACTGGGACATCGCCGCCAAGCTCGACGCGGGCCCCGACGAGAAGTCCGACTCCACCAACCCGCGTACGTTCGGCGCCCGTTTGGTGCAGGTCGAGGGCGCGCGCGTGGCCTCGGGCCGCGATTTCGGCTCCGACGGTCAGCTCAAGTCCGCCTCCGGTGTGGTCGTGCTGGACGAGGCGTACGCGCGTCGGCTCGCCGAGTCGCTCGACGGTGTCGACCTCGTGGTCAGTTCGGCCGAGGCCAAGCCGTACACGCGCAAGCCGTACCCGCCGTTCATGACCTCGACGTTGCAGCAGGAAGCGGGCCGCAAGCTGCGGTTCACCTCCGAGCGCACCATGCGCGTCGCGCAGCGGCTGTACGAAAACGGCTACATCACCTATATGCGAACCGACTCGACCACGCTGTCGGAGTCGGCGATCGCCGCGGCCCGTTCGCAAGCCACCCAGCTCTACGGCGCGGAGTACGTGTCGCCCACGCCGCGTCAGTACAACCGCAAGGTCAAGAACGCGCAGGAGGCACACGAGGCGATCCGCCCGTCGGGCGACACCTTCATGACGCCGGGCCAGCTGGCGTCGAAGGTCGACCAGGACGAATTCCGCCTCTACGAGCTGATCTGGCAGCGCACTGTCGCCTCGCAGATGGCCGACGCACGCGGCACCACGCTCACCCTCCGCATCACCGGCACCGCGCGTTCCGGTGAGGAGTGCGTGTTCTCGTCCTCGGGCCGCACCATCACCTTCCCCGGCTTCCTCAAGGCTTATGTCGAGAGTGTCGACGAGGAGGCGGGCGGCCAGTCCGACGACGCCGAGTCGCGCCTGCCCGCCCTTGAAGAGGGCCAAGCGGTCACCGCCGTCGAACTGAACCCCGATGGCCACAGCACCAACCCGCCCGCCCGCTACACCGAAGCTTCGCTGATCAAGACGCTCGAGGAACTCGGCATCGGCCGCCCCTCGACCTACTCCTCGATCATCAAGACGATTCTCGACCGCGGGTATGTGTACAAACGCGGCAGTGCGCTGGTGCCGTCGTGGGTGGCCTTCGCGGTGATCGGTCTGCTCGAGGCGTACTTCGGCAGGCTCGTCGACTTCGACTTCACCGCCGCCATGGAGGACGACCTCGACGCCATCGCCGGTGGCCGCGAGCAGCGCGGAAACTGGTTGTCCAGCTTCTATTTCGGTGGCGAGAACGGCGCCGAGGGTTCGGTCGCGCGTTCGGGTGGCCTCAAGAAGATGGTCTCCGTGCAGCTCGACGACATCGACGCGCGCGAAGTGAACTCGATCAAGATGTTCGTCGACGACGAGGGTCGCGATGTGGTGGTCCGCGTCGGCCGGTTCGGGCCGTATCTGGAGCGCATGGTCGTCAATCCCGATGACCCGGACGGTGATCCGATCTCGCAGCGCGCCAACCTGCCCGACGATCTGCCGCCCGACGAGCTGACTCCCGAGGTCGCCGAGAAGCTGTTCTCGACGCCGCAGGAAGGTCGTTCGCTCGGCGTCGACCCGGCCACCGGGCACGAAATCGTCGCCAAGGAAGGACGTTTCGGGCCGTACGTCACCGAGATCCTGCCGGAACCGCCCGCGCCGGACCCCGCCGCCGCACCCGCGAAGAAGACGACGAAGAAGGTCGCGGAGGTCAAGCCGCGCACCGGGTCGCTGTTCAAGTCGATGGATCTGTCGACGATCACGCTCGACGACGCGTTGAAGCTGCTGTCGCTGCCGCGCGTGGTCGGTAACGACCCCACCTCGGGCGAGGAGATCACGGCGCAGAACGGCCGCTACGGCCCGTACCTGAAGAAGGGCACCGACTCCCGTTCGCTGGCGTCGGAAGAGCAGTTGTTCACCGTCACCTTGGACGAGGCGCTCAAGCTCTACGCCGAACCCAAGCGGCGTGGGCGGCAGGCGGCGAGCGCGGCACCGCTGCGCGAGCTCGGCAAGGACTCGGCCACCGACCGCCCGATGGTCATCAAGGACGGCCGTTTCGGTCCGTACGTCACCGATGGTGAGACCAACGCGAGCCTGCGCAAGGGTGACGAAGTGGAGTCGATCACCGACGAGCGCGCCTCGGAGCTGCTGGCGGAACGGCGTGCGCGTGGCCCGGTGAAGAAGAAGGCGACGGCGAAGAAGGCGGCCAAGAAGGCCCCCGCCAAGAAGACCGCGGCCAAGTCGACGGCGACCAAGACGGCGGCCAAGAAGACCACAGCAAAGAAGACGACCGCGAAGAAGACTGCTGCGAAGAAGGCCCCTGCCAAGAAGGCGACAGCGAAAAGCGCTGGGGCGAGCGAAGACTGACGCGCGAGTACGTTCTTCGACAGTTCAGGCCGCGAGTGGGTTCTGCGCCAGCTGACGGCCACCGCTCTCGGGGTTGTCGGTGCGCGCGACTAGGGTGTGTGCCGTGGCAGGAGTCTTCGATCGACTGGTCGGCCAGGACGTGGTCGAGACCGAGCTGACCGCTGCCGCCACGGCGGCGCGGGCCGGTGTGGTCACCGGTGCGATGACGCATTCCTGGCTGTTCACCGGGCCGCCGGGGTCCGGGCGTTCCATCGCCGCGCTGTGTTTCGCGGCGGCTCTGCAGTGCACCGACCCGGACACCGTCGGCTGCGGTAAGTGCCACGCGTGCACGACCACGATGGCCGGAACGCACGGTGACGTGCGTCGGGTCGTACCCGAAGGCCTCAGCATCAGCACCAAGGAGATGCGCGAGATCGTGCAGGTCGCCTCGCGGCGGCCGAGTACCGGCCGCTGGCAGGTGGTCGTGGTCGAGGATGCCGACCGGCTCACCGAGGCGGCGGGCAACGTGCTGCTCAAGGTGGTGGAGGAACCGCCGGACCGCACCGTCTTCCTGCTGTGCGCGCCCTCGGTCGACCCGGAGGACATCTCGGTCACGCTGCGCTCGCGGTGCAGACATGTGCACCTGGTCACGCCGTCGGTGCCGTCCATCGCACAGGTGCTGAAAGAGCGCGACGGGCTCGATGCGAAGACCGCCGAATGGGCCGCGTCGGTGAGCGGCGGGCACGTCGGCCGAGCGCGCCGCCTGGCCACCGACGACGACGCCCGCAAACGCCGCCAGCGTGCCCTCGCCCTGGTCAAGGCCACCGAGCGCCCGGGCGCCGCCTACGCCGCCGCCGACGAACTGGTGAAGTCCGCCGACGACGAAGCCAAACAGATGAGCTCCGAACGCGACGACCGCGAACGCGACGAGCTCGCCACCGCCCTCGGCGCGGGCGGCACCGGCAAAGGCGCGGCCTCGGCCACCCGCGGCTCGGCAGGCGTACTGAAAGAACTGGAACGTCGCCAGAAATCCCGCGCCACCCGCACCGGCCGCGACGCCCTCGACCGCGCCCTCATCGACGTGGCAGGCATGTACCGCGACGCCCTCGCCCTCCGCTTCGCTGGCCGAGGCGCCACCATCACCCTCACCCACCCCGACATGGCCGACGAGATCACCGACCTCGCCGCCTCGGTCCGCCCCGAAGGCCTCCTGCGCAGCATCGACGCCGTCCTCGCCTGCCGCGAAGCCCTCGACCTCAACGTCAAACCCCGCTTCGCCGTAGCCGCCATGGTCGCCACCCTCATCGCCGCCCGCTCCACCTGACCACCCGTTTTCGCGATCCAGCCCCACTCGCGATAGACTCTCGTCGCCGAAAGGCACGCCGCCTTAGCTCAGTCGGTAGAGCGCTTCACTCGTAATGAAAAGGTCGGGGGTTCGATTCCCCCAGGCGGCTCCGACATCAAAGGCCCTTTCCGGGATCCGGAGAGGGTCTTTGCTGTTTCTGGCCCCGCGCGGGCGCCCCGTCTGTATCCGCGGCTAGTCCTGGCACACGGAGGACTGGACGATCGGGTTGGGGCCGGATGAGGCACCGATAGCGTTTGCGGTGGCCTCCGCGCGATTGCCGGCCCGTGCCCACGACCACGTGCCATCGCTTGCCAGTGCGACGGCGGCGCACCATCCGCTCGCGACAGTCACGAAGGCGTAGCAGTCGGATTCATCGCAGGCGTCGACTGCAGCCGATTCGGCGTGGGATGCCGAATCGTAGTTCCACGAACGTCCCGTGGTGCCGGTCGATTCCGAGATGGCGATGGATCCGTAGTAGATGCTGTCCGCCTGCGCTGGTGCCGCGAGCACGACCGTCGGCGCGGCGACGGCAAACGTGATGGCGATCGACCGAACCAGCTGTCCTGCTAGAGAATTCATGTGATCAGATTGCCGCTGCGGGCTTAACGATCCGTTTGGATCTTCTTGACTTTCGACTTCCTCTGATTTCGGGGGTCTGTGCCAGAGGTCGCAGTGTCTTCCTCGCGTATGTGTGCATATTTTTCTTTGCACAGGAGACTTTGCAAACATTAGTGTGCATGTATGGACGGTGTGGAACCCAGGGTGATTACGGATCCGGTGGCGCTCAGGGCGTTGGCGCATCCTTTGCGGCAGCGGATTCTGCGGGCGTTGGCGGAGAAGGGGCCTGCTACGGCTACGGGGTTGGCTGAGGTGTTGGGGGAGAACACGGGGGCTACCAGTTATCACCTGCGGCAGCTGGCCGAGCACGGGTTCATCGAGGAGGCGACGGAGCTGGCCAAGGGGAAGGAGCGGTGGTGGCGGTCGCCGCCGAAGGATCTGCGGTATCGGCTGGACAAGGCGCAGTCGCCGGAGATGCGTGAGCTGTTGGAGGGGTTGGTGGCGCAGCACATCGCCGAGGATGTCGAGTTGTTCGGGCGGTTCCAGGCCGAGCGGGACAGGCTCGGCGAGTGGGGTGACGTGATGCCGTTTTCGCGCGGGGCGATCTACGCGACGCGCGAGGAGCTCGACACCTTCTGCGAGGAGTATCTCGCGTTGCTCAAACGCTTTCAGGCCACGCACGCCGAGAAGCGGCCCGGTGCGCGCCGGGTGCTGACCCGGTTCATCGCTTTCCCCGCACCGGGTATGGACGAGTAGGAACCCACATGATCATCCGAATTATCCTGCTCACCAGCATTATCGCGGCTCTCATAGCCTTCGCGCCGACAGCAGGCGCCGACGAGACCACCACCGCCGACTTCACCTTCACGCGATCCGACGGCACCACCACCACGGGTACCGTGCACGCCCCGGCGGGTGCCACCGGGCTGCCGGGAGTCGTCCTGGTGCACGGCTCCGGCGATGGACGCAGCCCTCAATACACGCAGATCGCGACTGCTTTCGCACGTCAGGGCATCGTCACGCTCCGATACGAGAAGCGAACGGAGGACTACACACCGGCGCACCGCGACTACTCCCTGCTCGCGGATGACGCCCTCGCGGGTGCGGCGGCCCTGCGCCAACGACCCGAAGTGGATCCCGCGCGCGTCGGTCTGTGGGGTTTGTCCGAAGGCGGTTGGGTTGCGCCGCTCGCTGCTTCGCGTTCGGAGGACGTCGCGTTCCTGATCGTCGTCGGCGCGAATGCCGGTGCCCCGGCGGCACAGCAGGCGTGGGCGAACGAGACCCGGTTCGGGGCCGCGGGCGTGCGTGGTTCGATGGTGGACACGTTGGGACGCAACGCGATTCGTGTCAGTGCGGCCGCGGGCCTGTTCGCCCAGGCGTACTACGATCCGGTGCCGGTACTGGAAGCCATCGGCCAGCCGGTGCTCGCCATCTGGGGCGACAAGGACCGGCTCACCCCGCCCGGCGACAGCCTGCGCGGGTTCCGCGACGCCTTCGAACGAGTAGGGAAAACCGACTACACCCTGCGCACGTTGGACGCGCAGCACGGCGCATTCACGACCACGGACGGTTTCGACAAGGGCGCGGACCTGGCGCCCGGATACCCCGAACTCGTGGGCGATTGGGTGAAAGGCCTGCCCGGCTCTGCGGGCAAGCAATCGGACGAACCCGCCACGCAAGCACATTCGGTGACACCGCTGGCACCACAGGCATGGTGGGAATCGCCGACGGCGCTGTTGGTCCTCTTCCTCGGCACCGTGCTCACCCTGCTCGGCTACGCGCTCACCGGATTTGCCAGTACCTGGCGTCTGCCACGAGCCGGAGTCGCACGCGTGCTGGTGACAACAGCCGGGATAGGAATCATCGGCACGATCGCGCAGGTCCTTTACGTGGCGTCGACCAGGGCGACCTCGTTCGGCCCGTTGCTGTTCGGCCGCACCCTGCCCTGGCTGGCCTTGCAGGTGATCGCGGTGTGCGCGGTGTGCTCGCTCGGCTACCTCATCGCCCGACGCGGGACCATACTCGAGGGTGCGGGGAAGGGTGCGCGCGTCCGATGGATGCTGGTCGTCGTCGGCGGCATCGGATTCACCCTGTGGGCCCTGTACTGGGGACTGCTGTTGCCCTGATGTGTAACAACGCTAACGATATGCCCGACTGCTATATAACGAGCCAAGGGAGATTCCGTATGAGGAAATCAGTGGTCGCGGCAGTTCGCCTCACAGCCGCCGCAGTGTCGGTGGTGGGGTTCTCGGCTGTTGTCGGTTCCGGCGCCGCGCACGCGGGCCCACAGGACTGTGTAGTCACCCGCGATCTGGTCGGCGCTTCGGTCAGCTGTCATGACACCGGTGCGCCCGCGAGCCGCGAGTACAGCCTGATCGTCGAATGCTGGGGACTGGCAGGCATCCCGAATGCGTTCCCGCTCATGGGAATCGGGCCCTACCAGGGCTCGTGGAGCGGCGCGATCAGCCCGACCGGGCAGGGTGCGGCGTCCTGCATCGGGCCCTACAGCATCGGCACCGCGACCAACGCGTACGTGGTGGTCTACCGCGAGTGAACTCGCGACCGACACGGAAAAGGCCCTCGACCACATGGTCGAGGGCCTTTTCCGGTTGGCCCCCTGAGCCGGTCGCCGTTGACCGTGCTCAGGAAGTTCGGTGGTCGGTCAGCGGGCGGCCTTGCGGGCGCGCGTCGACCGGGAGTGGGCGCTGAGCAGGACACGGCGCAGGGTGGTGTCGAAGGCTTCGGTGTCTTCGATATTGCTGAGGTGACCGTGCGGCAGGACGTGGAAGTCGGTCAGGCGGCCGGAGCGGCGCAGGACCTCGACCATGGGCCGTGACATGCGCGGCGGGAGGAGGCGGTCCTGGGCGCTGGCGATCACCGTGGTGGGGACCGTCAGGTTGGCGGTGCCCGCGGTGAGGTCCATGTCGGCCATGGCCGCGGCGTGCCGGGCGCGGGCGAGCGGACGACACGAGCGGATGATGCCGATCGCGAAGTCGATCTCGTCGGCGGTCGCCTCCGGGGTGAGGATGCGGTAGCGGAACACCTGCTCGGTGAGCCAGCCGCCCGGAATCGGGACCGGCGTGAACAGCACGGTCTCGCTGATCTGCTGCGGCATCCGGATCGGCGCGCCGAGGATGGTCACGGGGGTGGTGGCCACGGTGAGCTGCTTGTTGAGCAGCGGCAACAGGTCGGTTTCGGCGCGGATGTCGGAGTTGGCGGTGTTGGCCAGCAGCACGGCGGCGGCTCGCTCGGTGACCTGCTCGGGGTGATGCTTGGCCCAGGCCTGGATGGTCAGGCCACCCATGCTGTGACCGGCGAGCACGGCCTGTTCGCCGGGGCGAAGCGTCGCTTCGAGGACGGTGGCGAGGTCGTCGGCGAGGGTGTGCTCGCTGGGGACCGCGGTGCCGAGCGTCGATTCGCCGTGGCCGCGCTGGTCGTAGGCGACCACGCGGTAGTTGTCGGCGAAGGCGCTGATCTGCGGGTTCCAGTACTCGATGCTGCACGCCCAGCCGTGGATGAGCACCAGCGTCGGAGCGGTGTCGTCGCCGTAGACGTGCACCCGGAGCTCGGCGCCGTCGGCCGTGGTCACCGGGACGACCCGGTGCGGGGCGGCGGGGGCGTTGAGCTTCGCGGTGGCGAAACTGCGGGTACGCAGCCCGGCACGGAACTGGGCGGTCAGTGCGCCGGACTCGAAACTCGAGACCGTGGAACGCGCTGCCGCGAGCGTCATCATCGACTTCGCAAGCATATCGGCACTCCTTTGTGTCGTAGGCCACCGTACAGTGCGAGCTTGCGTGCTAGCTAGTGTTAGCGGGTCAGAGTGTCCCATTTGTTGCCGAGTAGGTATCAACACCCGCTTACCTTGTGAAATCGTCCGAAGCGGCCGGGGGATTACAGGCGTTGTGGCGGCCTTCATCGGGCGCCGTTACCGTAAGAGGGTGGACAACGCGCACGTCGCGACCGGGATTTCCGGCGCAGCCGGCACCCCGGCGCCGCCCTGGCGACGGTTCGCGCCGCCGCTGATCGCCGCTGGACTCGGGATCGGCACCCTGGCACTGCTGCATTTTCGCGACCCGCACGTGGAGGGTTCCTACGGCCTGTGCCCGGTGTACGCGATGTTCGGGGTGTACTGCCCCGGCTGCGGCGGGATGCGCGCGATGCACAACCTCACCGACGGCCGCATCATCGATTCCCTGCACAGCAACCTGCTCGCGCTGCCGCTGACCCTCGCGTTCGCGGCCTTCGTCGTCGACTGGTTCCTGCGCGCCAGACGCGGGCAAGGCTGGCGGTTACCCGGCTTGAGCCCGGTGACGGTGTGGGCCTTCTTCGGCCTCCTCATCGGGTATTCGGTGCTGCGCAACACCCCGTGGGGAACCTGGCTCACGCCCGTCTGAGGCTGGCGTGCGCCCGGGTCGACGGGCAATCTGGAACTATGCGCGATTCACTGAAGGACCGGGTCCGGCAGAAGTTGCAGCGTCATCTCGCCGAGGACGGGCCCGACCCCGAGCAGGACGACAACCGCCACATTTCGGTGGCCGATGATCTGGAAGCACTCGAGATGGTGCCCGCCGACGACCCGCTCGTCGAGGAATTGGCCCAGCGCTACTTGGTGTTCTGAGGCAGCTGCGGCAACGGCTTGGTGCCCAGCCACACCGCGAACAGCCCGCGCAGCGGGGTGACGCTGTAATGACCCGCGAGGTCGACGAAGTCCTCGGTGGTCACCGACGAATGCCGATAGCGCGCGGTCCATTCGCGGATGAGCTGGAAGAACAGGTGGTCGCGCAGTTCCAGGCGCAACGCGTGCAGGGTGAGGGCGCCGCGCTTGTAGACGCGGTCGTCGAACATGTCCGCCGGGCCGGGGTCGCCGACGATGATGTCCTGCGGTTGGCGGGCCAGGTTCGCGTGCGCGGCGCGCGCCAGCTGATCGGCGCCCGGCCCGCCCGAGGCCTCCGACCAGAGCCATTCGGCGTAACAGGCGAAGCCTTCGTGTAGCCAGATGTCGCGCCACTGCCGCAGGGTCAGGCTGTTGCCGAACCACTGGTGTGCCAGTTCGTGGGCGACGAGTCGTTCGGCGCCGCGCCTGCCGTCGCAGTGGTTGGCGCCGAAGATGGAGATGCCCTGTGCCTCGATCGGGATGTCGAGATCGTCGTCGGTGACGACCACGCTGTAGTTCTCGAACGGGTACGGCCCGAATTTCTCGGTGAACAACGCCATCATCTGCGGCTGACGAGCGAAGTCGTGTTCGAAGTTCGCGCGCAACCGCGGCGGGACGATCGCCTGCATCGGCACCGGCTCGCCGGGACTGCCCACGCGGTACTTGCGGTAGTTGCCGATCTGGATGGTCGCCAGGTAGGTGGCCATCGGTTCGGGTGCCTCGTACACCCAGGTGGTCTGGCTCGCCTTGGCCTGCTTACGCATCAGGGTGCCGTTGGCCAGCGCGTAGTACGGGCTGTCGGTGGTGATCGAAATGCGGTAGGACGCTTTGGAACTCGGGTGGTCGTCGCAGGGGAACCACGACGCCGCGCCGTTGGGCTGGCTGGCCACCAGTGAGCCCTCGGTGAGTTCCTCCCAGCCCACCTCGCCCCACGGTCCGCGCACCGGTTTCGGCGTGCCCGAATAGTGCACGGCGATCTCGAGCACCCCGCCCGCCGGGATCTTCTGCTGCGGAGTGAGCGCCAGCTTGCCGCGCTGGTGACTGAACTTCACCGACTTGGACCCGTTGACGAACACCTTCGACACCCCGAGCGCGGGGGACAGGTCGAGGGTGAACGACGAACGGACCTCGGTGGTGACCGCGATGATCACCGCGCGCCCGGCCAGCCGATTGCTGGCCGGTTTGTAGCTCAGCTCCAGTTCGTAGCGCGACACCCGGTAGCCGCGATTGCCGTTCTGCGGGAGGTAGACGTCGATCGGGTCCTCGTAGAACGAGCGCATCAACTGGCCCAGGGCGTGATGGGGTTGCCCCACCAGCGGGTCGACGGCGGAACCACGTCACCGCGCATCACGAGCGAGGCGGGTCCGATGGTGGCGCCCGCGCCGATGTGGGCGGCGGGCAGGGCGACGCAGTGCGGGCCGAGGGTCGCGCCGGCATCGAGAGTCACCGTGTCCATGGACATGATGCGGTCGTGGAACAGGTGGGTCTGCACCACGCAGCCGCGTTCCACGGTCGCGCCGTCACCGAGTGTCACCAGGTCTGCCTCCGGAAGCCAATAGGATTCGCACCATACCCCTCGGCCGATCTTGGCACCGAGTCCGCGCAACCACAGATTCATCACCGGGGTACCCGTGGCGGCCCGGGCGAACCAGGGCGCGGCCACGGTCTCGACGAACGCGTCCGACACCTCGTTACGCCACACGAACGAGCTCCACAGCGGATGCTCCACCGCCCGGATACGGCCTACCAGAAGCCATTTCGCGGCGACCGCGATGACGCCCGCCACCGCACCGGCAACCATCAGCACCAGCCCGGACAGCAGCGCGGCCACCAGATAGTCGCTGTGCTGGGCGATCAGGGCCAGGGTGAACAGCACGCCGAGGCCGATGGCGAAGGTCACCATCACCGGGATCAGCCGGCAGGTCTCCACGAACGCGCGCGCCAGTTTCAACCGCAGCGGCGGGTCGAAAGTGCGGGAGGTATCGGAGGATTCGGCCGCGCGACGCAACCGCACGGGCGGGCTGCCGAGCCATGACGACCCGGCCTTCGCCTTGCTCGGCGCCGCCGACAGCACCGCGACGAGCCCGTTCTTCGGCACCCGGCGACCGGGCGCGGTCATTCCGGAATTACCCAGGAAGGCGCGTTTTCCGACCTTGGCCTCGCCGATGCGCAGCCAGCCGCCGCCGAGTTCGTAGCTGCCGATCATGGTGTCGTCGGCCAGGAACGCGCCGTCGGCGACCACGGTGAACTTGGGCAGCAACAGGACCGTCGAGGCCTCGACGTTCTTGCCGATCCGCGCGCCGAGCAGCCGCAACCAGATCGGGGTGAGCAGGCTGGCATACAGTGGGAACAGGAAGGTTCGGGCCGAGTCCAGCAGGCGTTCGGTGGCCCACACCTGCCAGCCCGTGCGGCTGCGCACCGGGTGGTAGCCCTCGCGCAGGCCGATACCGAGCAGGCGGACCGCGATCACCGTCGCCACCGCGTACACGCCCAGGCTGAGCAGCGTGGCGACCGGCAGGATCGCGAAACCGCGCAGGGCGGCGGCGCCGATGGTCGTCTCCTCGCGGACCCACCAGGCGATGAACGTGCCGCCGACGGCCAGGCCGAGCACCGGCATCGCGGCCAGCGCCATCGACGACAGGCCGAACACGATCAGCCAGTGCCTGGCGCGCTCGGGGGAGTGGTCGGGCCAGCGGCGCGGTGCCTTACCGGTCTTCGCCGCCGGTGAGCCAGCCCATTCCTGTTCGCCCTTGACCTTGCCGGACACGGCCGAACCGGGCGCGATCTCGGCGCGCTTACCGATCTTGGTTCCGGGCAGCAGGATCGACCTGGCGCCGATCACCGCGCCGTCGCCGATGGTGATGCCGCCGATGTGCACGCGGTCGCCGTCGACCCAGTAACCGGACAGGTCGACCTCGGGTTCCACGCTCGCACCGTCACCGAGCTCGAGCATGCCGGTGACCGGCGGCAGGGAGTGCAGGTCGACGCCCTTGCCGATCTTGGCGCCGAGCGCCCGCGCGAACGGCACCATCAGCGGTGCGCCCGAAAGGCTTTCGGCGCCACTGGCTTCCGAGAGGCGCACGGCCGCCCACAGGCGAAGATGCACCCACGAACCGCGCGGGTAGGTGCCGGGGCGTAACCCGGCGAGCAGTACGCGGGCACCCGCAACGCACAGTGTCATCCGGCCGATCGGCGAGATGAACAGCACGAAGGCCAGCACGATCCACCACCACGACAGCCGGGGCAACCACGGCAGCGAACCGGACCAGCCGGCGATCGCCGACACCACCGCCAGCCAGGTGACCCACTGCAAGCCGGTGAGCGTGGTGAGCGGGATGGTGGCCAGTACCTGGGTGAGCTGTGCGCGCAGGGGAGTCGGTTCCACCACCCGCGCGTCGACGGCGGCGACAGGGGCGCTGCCGTCGAGGAACTGCACCAGCGAACCCAGGCGCGGATGATCGTAGAGATCGGCCACGGTGACATGCGGATACCGTTCACGCAGCGCGCCGACCAGCTGGGCGGCCGAGAGGGAACCGCCGCCCACATCGAAGAAGTCGGTGTCCAGATCGGTCACCTCGGCGCCGAGAATGGCGTCCCACAGTCCCGCGACCCAGGCGGCGGTGCCGCTCAGCCCGTGGTCGGCGGTGTCGTCGGTGCTCGGCAGCGGCCAGGGCAGGGCGTCGCGGTCGACCTTGCCGGAGGTGCGCGTCGGCAGGTCGGCAACCACCGCCAGGCGCGGAACCAACGGTGCCGGAAGTTGTTCGGCCAGAATCTTTCTGGCCTGTTTGGCGTCGAAGTCCGGTCCGGCGCCGGTGAGGTAGCCGACGAGGATCTTGTTGCCCGCCTTGGTTGTCCGGATCGCGGCGGCCGCACCGCTCACGCCGGGCAGATGCTGCAGGGCGTTGTCGATCTCGCCGAGTTCGATGCGGCGGCCACCGATCTTGATCTGATCGTCGGCGCGGCCGAGGAAGATCAGGCCCTCGGGGTCGTTGCGCACGAGATCGCCACTGCGATAAGCGCGTTCCCAGCCGAGGGACGGCAGCGGGGCGTACTTCTCGGCGTCCTTGGCCGGGTCGAGATAGCGGGCCAGGCCGACACCGCCGATCACGAGTTCACCGGTGTCGCCCGTCGGTACCGGGTTGCCCTGCGGGTCGACCACGGTGAGGTCCCAGCCGTCGAGCGGCAGACCGATGCGTACGGGCATCTCGCCGGTGAGCAGCGCCGCGCACGCGACGACCGTCGCCTCGGTGGGGCCGTAGGTGTTCCACACCTCGCGCTCGGCGCCCGCCAGACGTTCGGCCAGCTCCGGCGGCACGGCCTCACCGCCGAAGATCAGCAACCGCACCGATTCCAGGGCATCCGAGGGCCAGGTGGCGGCCAGTGTCGGCACCGTGGAGACGACGCTGATCTCGCGGCGCATCAACCACGGCCCGAGATCGGCGCCGGTGCGGACCAGGTCGCGCGGGGCGGGAACGAGGCAGGCGCCGTTGCGCCAGGCCAGCCACATCTCCTCGCAGGAGGCGTCGAACGCCACCGACAGGCCGGCCAGCACGCGGTCGCCGGGGCCGATCGGGGCGTCGCGCAGGAACAACCTGGCCTCGGCGTCGACGAATGCGGCGGCGTTGCGGTGGGTCACCGCAACACCTTTCGGGGTGCCGGTGGAACCGGAGGTGAAGATGATCCAGGCGTCGTCGGCGGGAGTCGGCAGGGTGTGCGGATCATTGTGACCGTTGCCCGCGACGGCGGTGTCGGACTCGATGCCCGCGGCGGTCGCGATCGCGCTCACCCGCGCCTCACCGAAGACGAGCCGGGCGCGTTCCTCCGGGTCGTCGGCGTCGACGGGCACGTAGGCGGCACCGCAGTAGAGCACCGCGAGAATGGTGACGTACAGCGCGGCGCTGCCCGAGGGCATCCGCACGCCCACCCGGTCGCCCGGGCGGACCCCGGCCGCGGCGAGCTCGGTCATCCTGGCCTCGATCGCGGCGACCAGCTCCATATAGCTGAGCACGGTCGTGCCGTCGTCGATCGCGGGCGCGTCGGGGTGAGCGAGGGCGGTGCTGGTGAGAATGTCGACCAGGGTGCGTGGCGGCGCGGCCAGATCGGCGCGCAGCAGCGGATCGTGCCGCCGGTTCGCCGGGCCCTCGGTGCGTGGCTCGAGCATCGTGCTCAGTCCACCTCTCATCGGTTGACCCCCATCGGTGTCTGTTGTTTCACGGTCGGGTTACCGGAGGGCAAACGGGATGGTCACCAGTTGCCAACGGTACCGGGAGTTGTCGGGCGCGCCCGACAGCTACGGGGCGGGCGCCGCGGATGTCTCGCCGAGTGCGGTGAGCGCGAGCCGGTGCAGGGTGGCCTGCTCGTCGGCGTCGAGCCGGGCGAGGACACGCGCGGTGGCCTCGGCGATCAGCTTGTCGGTGCGCTTGCACTGCTTGCGGCCCGCTTCGGTGATGCGCAGCCGGTATTTGCGGCGATCCTTGCCGTCGCGGGTGCGTTCGACCAGGCCCGCGCCCTCCAGCGCGTCGATCAGGCGGACCACCTCGCTGCGGTCGATGCCGAGTGACTCGCCGACCTTCTTCTGGGTGAGGTCGGCGTTCTCCCCGATGAAGGTGAGCACCCAGTGGTCACGCAGCGGGACGTCGATCTCGGCGTGCATGGCCTTGGTGAGCCTGCCGAGCGCGTACACCGGGTAGCGCGCCAGGCCGCGTTCGGGGTTCGTGGTCGAGGGCATGGCGGCCACTCTAACAAATAGTGGGGGAACTCAATCATTTGGGGTATCCATGATGGGGCTTGCCGCCTGTCGGCGTATGGGCAATCCAGGGGCAATCGGGACCTGGTGGCGAGCAACATCTTTCGATCGGTGGTTGACAGCGGCCCGGATCGTCTGCCAATCTCGATGCCAGGTCACGAGTACCAGCGACAAGCCCCGGCTAGCTGGTCGGCAACCCTCCTCCGCGGTGGGGTGCTCCGGGTGACGACCAGGCCGACGTCCGAGGTGGACGCGGCAAGCGCGGACTCTCGCTACGTGGTGAGTCCCTGAGCCGACGGGATATTCGTCATGACCGCTGTTATCGACCCCACCTGTGCCCTCGCCACCGTGTCCGGTGCCGACCTGCGCGTTCCGCTCGTCCAGGGCGGAACGAGCACCTACGCCAACTTCGACTACGCGGCGAGCGCACCCGCATTGCGCCAGGTCACCGACCGGATTTCGCAACTGCTGCCGTACTACGCCAGCGTGCACCGCGGCGCCGGGTACGCCTCGCGGATCTCCACCGAGTGCTACGAGGCCTCGCGTGGCTCGGTCGCCCGGTTCCTCGACGCCGACGACGACCAGGTCGTGGTGTTCACCCGCAACACCACCGACTCGCTGAACCTGCTGGCCGGATGCGTGCCGGGGGAGACGGTGGTGCTCGACATCGAACACCACGCCAACTTCCTGCCGTGGACGCGCAACGGGCGCCGCGTCGTCCGGGCTGCCGCGACGCTCGAGGAGACCATTCAGCGGATCGTCGCCGAATTGTGCAGCAGGCCCGCGGCTTTGCTCGCCGTCACCGGCGCGTCGAATGTGACCGGTGAGGTGCTGCCGCTGGAGCGGCTGGCCCACATCGCGCACCTGTGTGGTGCGCGGATTCTCGTCGACGCCGCCCAGCTCGCGCCGCATCGGCGGATCTCTCTGCGCGAGAGCGGAATCGACTACCTGGCATTCTCCGGTCACAAGCTGTACGCGCCGTTCGGATCCGGGGTGCTCGTCGGCAGGCGCGACTGGCTCGACGCGGCCGAACCGTACCTCGCCGGTGGTGGCGCGGTACGCAATGTCGGTGTGGCGGAAGCGGAGTGGGCGCCCGCGCCGCAGCGTCATGAAGCCGGCTCACCCAATGTCCTCGGCGCGGCCGCCATCGCCGCCGCCTGTGACGCGCTCGCCGCCATCGACCCCGAGGAACTGGTCGCCCACGAGCGCGCCCTCGCCGACCGCCTGCGCGACGGGCTCGCCGCCATCCCCGGCGTGAACCCGGTCCGGATCTGGTCCGACAGCCCCGACTCGGTCGGCATCGTCGCCTTCACCGTCGACGGCTACACCCCCGGCCACGTCGCCGCCTACCTCTCCGCCGAACACGCCATCGGCCTGCGCGACGGCCGCTTCTGCGCCCACCCCCTCCTGGCCAGCCTCGGCCTCGACGCCGCCCTCCGCGCCAGCATCGGCCTCGGCACCACCCCCGCCGACATCGACCGCCTGATCACCGCCCTCACCACCCTGGTAACCACCGGCCCCACCTGGACCTACGCCCCCACCAACGGCCACTGGAACCCCACCCCCGAAACCCGCCCCCTCACCCCCGACCCCACCGGCGCCACCCCCTGCCTCATCGGCTGAGGATCCGCCCGGTGGTTGCGGCGCGCCCGCCCCAACACTGTCTTCGTCAGGACCGTCCCACGTCCTGGGTTGCCTCGCCGTGGGCTAGAAAAAGCAGGTTTGGAGCAGTACCAAGGTGGGTAACGAGCCTCACAATCGGCCCGATTCCTTAGAGAGAAGTATTTCTAAGGGGTTCCGATGGCGCGACCGATTCAACCTCCCGATCCGTGGGCTCGTCCGCCTAGGCGGCGGGACAAGAAGCGGCGCTGGCCCTGGGCGGTCGGGATCGGTGTTCTCGGATTGTGCGGGTTGTCGGTGCTCGGCGCCGTGATCGAGGACGAATCGGAACCGGCCAGGTTCATCCCCGCTACGTCGACCGCCCGCGTCGATCGATCGCCCACTACCGCAATCCATTCGACGATCGCCCCGAGGGAGACAACTGCGGTGATAGTGCCGCCCCCGGTCGCGACGGTAACGACAACAGTCGGGCGCCCTACGGTTGCGGTCCCGACAACGACTGTCGCTCCGCCGCCGCCGCCAACCACTGTCGCTCGGCCGCCGACCACAACGGTCGCTCCGCCACCACCTACCACAAGTGCCTATGCGCCGCCGCCAGCCAGAGTGCCCGAACCGGACGTGCCTTCTCCCGACGAGGTTTACTACAAGAATTGCGATGCCGCGCGAGCGGCCGGAGCCGCTCCGCTCCACCGCGGCGAGCCTGGCTACCGGCAGGACTTGGACGGCGACAATGACGGCGTGGCCTGCGAACGGCGCTGACGATGCGGTACCGGCTACGCGCCGAGCAGCGAAGCCGTGGTGTCGATGGTGTGGATGACATCGTCGACGCGGACCTGCTCGGAGATGCTGTCCGAGAAGATGAGCGAGTGTTCGCCGCTAGGGCTCAGGTGGATGTGCATCCCCTGTAGGACCCCTTGGGTGATCGGTTCGCCTGATCGCCGGAGTTCGACGGTGTCGCCCGTGGCGAAATTCCCGCTGGCATAGCCGGTCACGAACGGAGTCGGCCGAAAGCTCACGGGATAGACGCCGGTCACGCGGAACTCGCTCATGCCGAGGCTCGGATCAGGTGTCCAGGGGCGTGGGGCGGTGGTATCTGCCGTTGTAATACAGCAGGGGGGCGGCGGAGGGGGAGTCGGCTGATTCGTCGTGGACTCGGGTTACCAGGCCTACCGCGAGGGTGTGGTCGCCCAGGTCGATGAGTTGGTGGATGGTGGTGCGGAGCCAGATGGGGGTGCCGTGCAGGATCGGTTCGCCGGTGTCGAGGGTGGTCCAGAGGGCTCGGTCGGTGAAGCGGTCGGCGGCGGAGCGGGAGAAGCGGTGGGCCAGGTGGTGCTGGTGTTCGCCGAGGAAATGGATGACCACGGAATCGGCGGCGCGCAGGGCTTCGATGCTCGACGAGGTGTGCGCGATATTGAACGACACCAGCGGCGGCTCCAGCGACAGCGACGCGAACGAGGTGGCGGTGAAGCCGACCGGACCGGCGTCGGCGCCGATCGTCACCACCGTGACGCCTGCCGGATAGTGCCGCATCGACGCCCGATACTGCTCGGCGGTGATCCCACTCAGGTCGTCGGGAACCACGAGGTCGGCCGGAGTTCGTCGCATATCACCCACAGCCCCAAACTACGCCCGCCATCCCGGCCCGCCTATGGACAGGCTCACGCCGAGGGAAACCCTTCAGTCGATGTCCACGGGCAGTCCCGCGGTGATGCGGATGAGTTCGCGGTAGCTGGTGCGGAAGACGGTGGTGGGGTGGCCGCCCGCGGCCCAGATCTCACGGTGGGCGGCCAGGGCGGTGTCGACCCAGGTGGGCAGGTTGGTCGGGTGGCCGACGGGGGCGGTGCCGGTGATGGGCTGACCGGTGACCCGCTCGGCGAGGGCGGTGGGGCAGGGGGTGAGCTTTCCTTCGAGGCGGGGGCCGGTGCGGTGCAGGTCCACCCGGTGATGGGCGGCTACCAGCAGCAGGACCGGGTCGTTGTCGAGCAGGAACAGCTGCGCGGTGGTGATGGCGCTGGGGTGGGCGCCGAAGGCGCGTGCGGCGTCGATGGCGCTGGAGGTGGGCGTGTCGGGGGAGACGATGACGCCGTGGTGGCCGCGCGCGATGAGCGTGTCGGCCACCCGGCACGCGACCATCGGCAAGGACGACCTGCGCATGTCATCCAGAGTAGGACGGCCGGTCGAATTATGCCGGGAGAGTGAGATTTTCGGGTTGCCGCGAATTCGCTCCGGACACCGGACGGGGTGGGTGCACCCGATGAGGCCATAATCAGCGCATGAGTGAATGGAAGGCCTTCGCCGTCGAGATCGCCGACAATATCGCCCAGGTCACCCTGACCGGGCCCGGCAAGGGCAACGCGATGGGACCGGATTTCTGGCGCGAACTGCCGGAGATCTTCGCCGAGCTGGACGCCGATCCGCAGGTGCGCGCCGTGGTGCTCACCGGGTCGGGCAAGCATTTCTCCTACGGCCTCGACCTGGCCGCGATGGGTGGCACCCTCGGCCCGGTGCTGGCCGACGGCGCCAAGGCGGCCCAGCGGACCGAGTTCCTCAAGGAGGTCCGGCGCATGCAGGACTCCGTCACCTCGGTGGCCACCTGTGTGAAGCCGGTGATCGCGGCGGTGTCGGGGTGGTGCATCGGTGGCGGGCTCGACCTGATCGCGGCCGCCGACATCCGTCTGGCGAGCGCCGACGCCAAGTTCAGCCTGCGTGAGGCGAAGGTGGCGATCGTGGCCGACATCGGTTCGCTGCAGCGTCTGCCGGGGATCATCGGTGAGGGCCACCTGCGTGAATTGGCTTACACCGCAAAGGATATCGACGCGGCCCGGGCCGAGCGGATCGGTCTGGTGAACGAGGTGTTCGCCGATCAGGAAGCGGTGCTCGCGGCGGCGCACGCGATGGCGCGCGAGATCGCCGACAACCCGCCGCTGGTGGTGCAGGGCATCAAGGATGTGCTCGAGCACCGCACCGCCCCGGGTGTGGCCGACGGCCTGCGCTACGTCTCGGCGTGGAACGCGGCGTTCCTGCCCTCGCACGACCTCACCGAGGCGATGACGGCGGTCTTCCAGAAGCGCGCCCCGCAGTTCAAGGGCGAGTAAAGCCGGCTTAAACGGTTGCCCCGGCAGCCGGTCTGCCCACATACTTGCATTACACAACTAGTTGACTGATACAAGTAAAGGGTGATGCGGTGACGGAGTACGACCCGGCGATCGACACGATCGCCGTCCAGCTCGTCCGCCTGCACCGGCTGCGCGACCGCGCCCTCGCCCAGATGAAGGACCGCTCGGGCATCGAACCGGCCGGCTTCGTTGTGCTGTTCCGGCTGGTCTGTGACGGCCCGATGCGCTCGGGCGCGCTCGCGGAGGCGGTCAATTCGGATGCCTCGACGGTGAGCAGGCAGGTGGCGCAACTGGTGGAACGCGGACTCGTGGTCCGCACCGCCGACCCCGACGACGGGCGCGCCACCGTGCTACAGGCCACCGACTACGGCCGCGAGACCGCCGACCGCATCCGCGAGCGGCGTCGCGAATCCATCGCGATCGTCACCAAGGACTGGCCCGAACCCGACCGCGAGCACTTCGCCGCTCTGCTCACCCGCTTCGTGGAGGACTACGACCGGGCCCGGCCCCTGCTCCTCACGCTCAACCCATCGGAGAACGAATCGTGACGACGACCGTGGCAGTGGAGGAATCGCCCGCCGGTTTCACCCACCGTCAGATTCTGACCATCCTGTCCGGGTTGATGCTCGGCATGCTGTTGGCCTCGCTCGATCAGACGATCGTGTCGACCTCCATCCGCACCATCGCCGACGACCTGCACGGCTACTCGCTGCAGGCCTGGGCGACAACGGCCTACCTCATCACCGCGACGATCAGTACCCCGCTCTACGGCAAGCTCTCGGACATGTTCGGCCGAAAGCCGTTCTTCCTCACCGCGATCGGGCTGTTCATCATCGGTTCGCTGCTGTGCACGCTGGCGCAGTCGATGTATCAGCTCGCCGCGTTCCGCGCCTTCCAAGGGCTCGGTGCGGGCGGCCTGATGTCGCTGGCGCTGGCCATCATGGGCGACATCATCGGGCCGCGTGAACGCGCCCGCTACCAGGGCTATTTCCTCGCCGTGTTCGGTATTTCGAGTGTGCTCGGGCCGGTACTCGGTGGTCTGCTGGCCGGGCAGGACAGCATTCTCGGCATCACCGGCTGGCGCTGGGTGTTCCTGGTGAACGTGCCGCTCGGCCTGCTCGCGCTGGTCGTCGTGACGCGGGTGCTGCACCTGCCGCGCAAGCCGCACGCCACGCACCGCATCGACTTCGCGGGCGCGCTCGTGCTCGCGGTGGGTCTCGTCCCGTTGCTGATCGTGGCCGAACAGGGGCGCGAGTGGGGCTGGGGCAGTACCGGTTCGGTGATCTGTTACGTGATCGGCGCGCTCGGGCTGATCGGTTTCGTCGCGATCGAGAAGTACATGGGTGACGCGGCGCTGATCCCGCTGCGCATCTTCGACAACGTCACCTTCACCCTCGGTGTGGTCATCTCGTTCGTCGTCGGTGCGGCGATGTTCGGTGGGATGCTGCTGCTGCCGCAATACCTGCAGGTGGTGCGCGGTGCGGGTCCGACCGAGGCGGGTCTGCAGATGCTGCCGATGGTGCTCGGGCTGATGCTCGGTTCCATCCTCTCGGGCCGGTTGATCTCCAAAACCGGGAGCTACCGCGCCTTCCCGCTGATCGGTGCGGCCACGCTGACCCTCGGCCTGTTCCTGCTGCACCTGCTCGACGCGCACAGCCCGCTGTGGCTGGCGATGATCTTCATGGCGGTCGCCGGTTTCGGCCTCGGCAATCTGATGCAGCCGCTCACCCTCGCCCTGCAGAACGCGTTGCCGCCCAAGGACATGGGTGTGTCCACCGCCGCTGCCACGTTCTTCCGGCAGATCGGTGGCACCCTCGGTGCCGCGGTGTTCCTTTCGGCCCTGTTCACGCTGCTCACCCCGAATATCACCGACGAACTGCGGCAGGCGGCGACCGACCCGGCCTACCAGCAGGCCGTGGTCGAGGGCGCGCGCAGCAGCAACCCGGCCGATGCCGCGCTGTCGCAGGGTCTGCTGGCCCAGGACACCTCGGCGGCCGGAAAGGTGTTGCAGGACAGCTCGATCATCCAGCAACTCGACCCGCAACTGGCCGAACCGTTCCAGGTGGGCTTCGCCGACTCCATGTCGACGGTGTTCCTGTTCGCCACCGGTGTCGCGCTGCTGGCGCTGCTGCTCGTGCTGTTCTGGAAGGAAGTGCCGCTGCGGATGTCGGGCGGCCTGCAGTCGGCGGGCGACGCGAAGGCCGCCGACGGCATCGGCGCCATGGCCGACACCGCCGCGCAGTCGACGAAGGGTGGGAAAGGTGAAGCGACCTAGGTGGGCCCGAAAGGCCACCTAGGGGTGGCTGTTTCGGCGGTCCAACGGCCATAACGTTCCTGATGTCGCAACGAACATCAGGAGAACGACATGCGCATCAAGACCACCATCGCCGCCGCACTGCTGGCCCTGGCTACCGTCGCCGGGGTGTCGACGGTCACCGCGGGCACCGCCGCCGCGGCCGCGCCGGAGGGCACCTACTACGGCACCTACTACGAGCTCTACCAGTGCCGCGCCGACGGCGAGTCGTCCTACACCGGCGGCTACTACTGGCAGTGCGTCGAGACCTGGGAGGGCTGGGACCTCTACATCTGGTACTGATCCACCAGGAAACAGAAAAACGGGAAGTCCAATCCCCTTCGGACTTCCCGTTTTTCGTCGTCTATCGGCTCAGTGGCCGGATTCCTTCAGCCGGGCGAAGGCCTCGTCGATGATCTTGACGGCCTCGGCGCGGTCGAGCCACTCCGAACCCTCCACGAACTTGTTGGGCTCGAGATCCTTGTAGCGCTCGAAGAAGTGCTTGATCGCGGCCAGCTCGAACTCCGGGACATCGGTGATGTCCTGGATGTAGTCCCAGCGCGGGTCGCCCGCGGGCACACACAGGATCTTGTCGTCGCCACCGGCCTCGTCGGTCATCCGGTACACCGCGACGGGGCGGGCCTCGACGATGACACCGGGGAATACGGATTCCGGCAGCAGCACCAGCGCGTCCAGCGGATCGCCGTCCTCGCCGAGGGTGTTCTCGATGAAGCCGTAGTCGGCCGGGTAGGCCATGGAGGTGTACAGGTACCGGTCGAGCTTCACCCGGCCGCTCTCGTGATCGACCTCGTACTTGTTCCGAGAACCCTTGGGAATCTCGATGGTGACGTCGAACTCCACGCCATCTCCTTGCTCGTTCGAGTGCTTGTGTGCCGAATCGCCAGATCGTTCTGGGGAACCGTTGCGCAACGAGGATAGTGTGGTGTGCCAGAACACCGGTGCGGCAGGCGGCTCAGCGCGGCCGGGCGTCGGGCGGGCTAGAGGAGAAACGACGGTCGTGATCGGTCCAAGCGAACAGAATCCCGGATGGCAGGAGCCGCGACGTCGCCGGTCGGGGTGGATCTGGCTGTCAGCGGTGCTCGTCGCCCTGCTGCTGATCGGCGGCGGATTCGCCGCGATCGCCCGGCCGTGGACGCCGGAATTCCGGCACGGCGGGCTCACCGTCGCCGACGCGCCGTCGGCCGCCACCCCGACCACCGCCATCGCCCCGGCCAGGTCGGACGCACCCGCGCCGACGGTCGCCGGGATCGCCGCCGCGCTGGCGCAGGTGACCAGCAGCCCCGATCTCGGCGCGTTCGCGGGCCAGGTCACCGATCCGACCAGCGGAACCGTGCTCTGGAGCCAGGAGCCGGCCAAGGCGATGATCCCGTCGTCGACGGCCAAGATCATGCTGGTCGCGGCCGCGCTGCTCACCCTGCCCGACGATCAGCGAGTGGCCACCCGGGTCCTCGCCGGAGCGCCGGGGGAGCTGGTACTCGTCGGCGGCGGTGATCCGACGCTCACCACTCGCGCCGACGGCGGCTACTACACCGACGGTCCGCGCATCGCCGACCTCGCCGCGCAGATCAAGGCGGCGGGCAGGCAGGCGAGCGCGATCGTCGTCGACACCTCCGCCTACACCGGTCCGACCATGGCGGCCGGCTGGGACCCGATCGACATCCCCGAGGGCTCGATCACCCCCATCGAACCGGTGATGCTCGACGGCGGGCGGTTCGACCCGTCGGCCGACTACTCCCCGCGCACCTCGACCCCCGCGCTCGACGCGGGCCGCGCCCTGGCCGCCGAACTCGGCATCGACCCGGCCGCCGTGCGCGTCGGCCAGGCCGCGAGCACCGGTGCCGAGATCGCGAAGGTCGAGTCGGCGCCGCTGCGGATCCGCTTGCACGACATGATGATCCACTCCGACAACGTGCTCGCCGAGACCATCGGACGCGAACTCGCCGTCGCCACCGGACGCGAGGCGTCCTTCGCCGGTGCCACCGCCGCCACCGCCGCCGCGCTCACCAGCGCGGGCTTCGACGTGAACGGCCTGCACCTGGCCGACAACAGCGGCCTGTCCGTCGACGACCGGGTGCCGCCGCGACTGCTCGACACCATCGTCGCCACCGCCGCCAAGCCGACCGGTGACGCCGCCGTCGTGCCCGCCGGTACCCAGGCCAGGCCCGAGAACGATCCGCGCGCAGCGGCTCTGGCGCCGCTGCTCGACGACCTGCCCGTCGCGGGCGGAACCGGAACGCTGGCCCCCCGCTTCGTCACCCAGAATCGCGAGGGCGCCGGTTGGGTGCGGGCAAAGACTGGAACTCTGAGCGTGGCAAGCGCGTTGGTCGGGTATGTGCTCGACCGGGACGGGCGGGTACTGACCTTCGCACTCATGTCCAACGACCGGCTGCCGGAGGTCAGCAGACCCGCGCTCGACGCGGTGGCGGGTGCCCTGCGCAACTGTGGATGTTCCTGAGAGCGGGTGGCGATGAGCGAGGACAAGACCGGGCGCAAGAATCCCGGATTCAGTGCGGTCGTCGACTGGCGGCTGGCCGCGAGGACCGGGGCGCTGCTCGCGCCACCGGGACCACGCACCTCGCGCGAGACCGCCGAACAGGTCGTCGCCGAACTGGCCTCGGCCTCGATCCTCGCCGAGATGCCGGTGCGCGAGGTGAGCGGGCTGCTCGACGACCGGCCGGTACCCGAGGCGCGGATCGTCGACCGGCCCGGCTGGATCGCGGCGGCCGCCGACTCGATGTCGGTGCTCACCGGCACCGGCGCGGGCAAAGGCCCGTTCGCGGGGAAACCGGCGGGCGTGCAGGCCGGGACCATGCTGGCGTTCCTGTCCACCGCCATCCTCGGCCAATACGACCCGTTCACCGGTGCGGACGGCACACTGCTGCTGGTCGCGCCCAATATTCTCGGTGTCGAACGTGCCCTCGGGGTGGACTCCAGCGATTTCCGGCTGTGGGTGTGCCTGCACGAGGTGACCCACCGGGTGCAGTTCTCCTCGGCGCCCTGGCTCGCCGGATACATGCGCACCAATGTCGACATCCTCAGCGAGGTCGGCGAGGAACCGATGAGCGAGATGCTCACCCGGCTCGTCGGCGAACTGCGCGCCCGCCGCACCGGTGACCTCACCGACGACCCGAACGCCAAGGGCATCGTCGGCCTGCTGCGCGCGGCCCAGGCGCCACCTCAGCGCGAGGCACTCGACCGGCTGCTCATGCTCGGCACCCTGCTCGAAGGGCACGCCGACCACGTGATGGACGCCGTCGGCCCCTCGGTGGTGCCCAGCGTCGCCCACATCCGCGCCGCCTTCGATCGGCGCAGGCAGAAACCGTCCAACCCGATCCAGCGGATCCTGCGGGCGCTGCTCGGCGTGGACGCCAAGGTCGCGCAGTACGTGCGGGGCAAGAAGTTCGTCGACGCGGTGGTCGAGCGGGTGGGCGTCACGGAGTTCAACACGATCTGGACGAACGCGGACACGCTGCCTCGGCTGGACGAGGTCGATACGCCGCAACGGTGGATCGACCGGGTGCTGTAGAGGTACGCGTGTCGGCGGATTCGCGCATGGCCGCCCAGGCTCGCCGACCGGATGACGCCTTGCGAGTCGTCGGTTCGGTGACGGCTCGACTGAGCTCGCGGTCGTCGGCGGCCGAGGTGCCGGCATCAGCCTGCGGCTGAGTAGCCTGCCGGTATGACTTACGCGACCGGTAGCGGCACCGGGTCGTGTCGCCGGGATGGTGGCGCCGGGTTGGTACAGCCACGGGCTGGTCGATGACGGCGCCGAAGCTGCCCGAGACCCCGGCTGTGCTCGTTGTGCGGCGGGCGTTGCGGGAATGGGTCCTCGCCCACGGTGGGCAGGGGCCGGTCGTTGTCGCGTTGTCCGGGGGCGCCGATTCGCTGGCGTTGGTCGCGGCTGCCGTGGTCGAGACCGGGCCGGTGACCGCGGTGGTTGTCGATCACCGGCTGCAGGACGGATCGGCCGAGGTTGCCCGGCGGGCCGCCGACCAGGCGCTGGCGCTCGGGTGCGCGCAGGCCAGGATCGTCGCGGTCGAGGTGGGGCGTGCGGGGGGGATGGAGGCGGCCGCGCGCACCGCTCGGTACGCGGCACTGGAATCTGTGCGCGACGGGCGCCCGGTGCTGCTCGGGCACACCCTCGACGATCAGGCCGAAACGGTATTGCTTGGGTTGGCGCGCGGGTCGGGCGGCCGGTCCATTCAGGGGATGGCGGCGTGGAACGAGCCGTGGGGGCGGCCGTTGCTCGGGGTGCGGCGGGCCCAGACCGAGCAGGTGTGTGCCGACCTGGGGATCGAGGCTTGGCGCGATCCACATAACGACGACCCGGCCTACACGCGAGTGCGGGTGCGCAACGAGGTGCTGCCGCTGCTCGAGGACGTGCTCGGCGGGGGTGCGGCGCAGGCGTTGGCCCGTACCGCCGACCAGCTGCGCGCCGACGGTGCTGTCCTCGACGACCTCGCGCGCGAACTCCTGGGCGCCGCCCGAATGCCCGCCGTTCGACCCCGAGCTGTGCTCGGCGAGACCCGGTCGCCGACCGCCGAAGGGCCGTCGTCGGCTCGGCCCGCTGGTGGCGTCGGCGAGACCGGTGGGCCGATGATCCACGAAGGGGCAGACGCCGGACCTGGCAGTGGCGGCGACGACAGCGATCGGCCCGCCCTCGCGATCGAGATTCTGACCACTGCACCGGCGGCCCTGCGTCGCCGGGCGATCCGCGCCTGGCTGACCGAACAGGGCGTCAGCGGCCTGATGAACGCCCACTTACAGGCGATCGACGAGCTGGTGAGCAACTGGCGTGGCCAGGGTGGGGTGGCGATCGGGGGCGGGAGCAGGGCCCACCGGTTGGTCGTGGTGCGCGAACATGGCACGCTGACCGTGCGCGCCCAGCCGCGTTTCGATGCCACATAATGGATCGGTCGAGCCGGGACCGACACCACGAAGGGATACCCACTTCCGTGTACGGAGACGACATCGCGTCGGTGCTGATCACCGAAGACGAGATCAAGGCAAAGATCGAAGAGCTCGCCGAACTCGTCGCCAAGCGATACCCGCCGGATTCCCCCGAAGGCGACCTGCTGCTGATCTGCGTCCTCAAGGGCGCGATCTTCTTCGTGACCGACTTCGCCAGGGCCCTGCCCATCCCCACCCAGCTCGAATTCATGGCCGTGTCGTCCTACGGGTCGTCCACCTCGTCCTCGGGCGTCGTGCGCATCATGAAGGACCTGGACAAGGACATCGCGGGCCGCAACGTCCTCATCGTCGAGGACATCATCGACTCGGGCCTGACCCTGTCGTGGCTCAAGCGCAACCTGGCCACCCGCAACCCGGCCTCGCTGGAAGTGGTGACCCTGCTGCGCAAGCCCGACGCCTTACGCACCCCCGTCGACGTGGCCCACGTGGGCTTCGACATCCCCAACGAGTTCGTCGTCGGCTACGGCCTCGACTACGCCGAGCGCTACCGCGACCTGCCCTACATCGGCACCCTGAATCCCGCCGTCTACTCCTGAGCCGAGCCCACGCGCAGTAGCGCGCGGATATCGGTCTCGATCACCCGGAACACCAGCAGCGCCCCGACGAAACCGAGCACCCCGCCCGCGCACACCGTGCGCAGCGGGGTGAGCGTCGCCAGCAGGTCGTCGACCGGCAGGAACGTCGCGCCCGCGATGGTGAGCAGTGGAATCGACGCGGCCACCACGAGATAGCGGTGGCAGCGGGCGCGTAATCCGGACAGAGCCACGTGGTCGGCACGCAGGTCCTGGTCGTGGTGCAGCAGCAATGGATACACGCAGCGCACCAGGTACAGGGTGATGAGAAAGAACGGGTAGGTCATCGCGACGGCGGCGCTGAGAGCTGCCACCGCGAGCAGGTGAACCACCGTTCGCATCGGCAGGTCTTCCTCGAGTAGACCGAGCAGCGCCGCCAGGCCTAGGGCCGCCGCGATCCACAGCCCGAACGCCAGGGCGACGGCGTGGTCGGCCAGGCGAAGACAGTCGCGGCGGGTGCGTTCGACGACGTGCGGTTCGCACCTTTCGCCCCGGCGCAAGCGGCGGGGAACGGTGAGCAAGCGCCTGCCGAGCCGGCACAGAACCATCGTGCCGACGGTGAAGAACATCAGGTTCACGACGATCGAATAGGTGCGCACCGACTGCCTGGTCGCGGCGTCGAGGCGGTCGTGGACTAGTGCGGTGTTCAGCTGACGGTTGTAATAGGCGGCCAGCAGATTCGGTAGCGCGATCGCCAGGGCCAGTATCGGAAACAGATATGGGCGCAAGCGGTTTCGCCAGGTGTGCGGTGCCGGGTCGACCAGGGCGCGGGCGTGTGGGTCGAGGCAGAGTTCGAGCTGCGCGGCGAGGACTTCGCCGTCGGACCAGCGGTCGTCCCGGTCGGCGGATAGACAGGTCAGCAGAATGCGGCGCAGGCCGGGAGGACAGTCCTCGGGAACATCGCCGACGGCTCCGGCTCGGCGGCGAGCCAAGACGTCAGCGGGGTCGTCAGCGGGATCGTCGAACGGTTTCGTTCCGGTGAGCAGTTCCCACAGCAGCACGCCGAGGGAGAAGAGGTCGGCGCGAGTATCCAGGTCGGCGGGATCGCCCGCGAAGTAGCAGGCCTCGAGCTGCTCGGGTGACATGTACGGCAGCGACCCACCGAAGTACGAACCGCCGTTCACATCGGCAGGGCTCGCGCTGATATTGAAGTCGGCGAGCTTGGGCACGCCCTCGGCGCTGAGTAGGACATTGGCGGGTTTCACGTCGCGGTGCAGCACACCGTTGTCGGCGGCGTAGCTCAGCGCCGTCGCGAGTCGGGCGCCCAGCCAGGCGACGGTCTCGGGCCAGGTGAGCTGGGCGAGCGCGGCGCGCACCGCCGAATCGGCCGGACGGATCTCGCCCTTCTCCTCCATGGCCGTGTCGACGGCGTCGAGCAGCAGTGCACTCGAGCGTTCAGTTTGCGGAGTCGCCCGCACCCAGCGCAGCACACCGAGCAGCGTGCCGCCGGGCAGGAACTGCATGTACAGCAGGCGCAGCGGGGTCGGGCCGTCGAGTACCTGCTGGTCGAACACGCGCACGATGTAGTCGTGGTCCAGGCGGGCAAGCGTCTGTGGTTCGGTCCCGCTGTCGGCGGACACCTTCACCGCGACCAGCCGCTGCATCGACCGCTGTCTGGCCAGGAACACCCGCGCGAACGCGCCCGCGCCCAGTTCGGTGAGCAATTCGAAATCACCGAGCCGCGTGCCCACCTCGATCCGGTCGAGCGCACGGCAATCGGCCGGATGCATGGTCGCGCTGTGGACAGGCGAGGGCCGGGTCGCCTCCGCGGTGCGGGTGGAGCTCACTGCCGGGCATACGCACGCGGGGACGTGATGGTTCAGCTGACCACCCGTTCCAGGGCCCGCAGGTCGGCCTCGAGCGCGCGGAACAGCAGGTACGAGCCGATGAAGGCGATGATGCCGCCCACACACAGCACCCGGACCGCGACGATCACCGAGGGGATGTCGGCGGGCGGCAGGAAGGTCAGCCCGGCCACCGCGAGCAGCGGCACCGAGGCGGCCACGGCCAGATACCACGTGCACCGGCGGCTCAACCCGCGCAGCCAGGCGCTGTCGTCGGCGCTGATCTCACCGTGGCGCAGGAACACGGGGTAGAGGCAGCGGATCAGGTAGAACGTGACGAGGAAGAACGGGTAAGCCACCGCGATAGCCCCGCAGACCAGCAGCGATGCGAGGAAGTGCACCACCGCCCGGCCGGGCACATTGCCGGTGGCCAGTTGCAGCGCGATGGGGAAGGTGACCCCGGCCAGCGCCCACAGGGAGAAGGCGACGACCACGGCTCGGTCGCCGAACCGGACGGTGTCGTGTCTGGCCCGGCGCAGGGTTGCCGGGTCGTAGCGTCTGCCCTTGCGTAACCCGCCGGGCACACCCAACAGGAAGCGGGCCAGATAGATCAGCAGCGCCGCACCCGCGGGGAAGAACACCAGGTTCACCCCGGCCGTGATGATGATGAACGTCTGCTGCGCCGTCTCGCCGAGCCGGCTCACCACCAGCGTCTGATTGTGCTGGATGTTGTACCAGGAGGCCAGGGCGTTGGGAATGCCGATGGCCAGCACCAGAACCAGCAGCGGCCAGCGCCGCAACCGGATCCGCCAGCTGTTCGGCGGTGGGTCGACCAGGTCGCGAGCGCGTTCGTCCAGGCACAGGTCGAACTGTTTGGCCAGCGTCGCGCCGTCGGCCCAGCGGCCCGCCCGATCGGGCGTCAGACAGGTGAGCAGGACGCGGCGCAGCGCCGACGGGCAGTTCGGCGGCACCCGCTCCATCGCGGCCGGGTCGACGCCGGAACTGCGCCGCTCGAGCATGGCCTCGAGGGTGGTCTCGTCGCCTCGGCCCTCGGCTTCGGCGGTGGAGTCGTCGAACGGTTTCGCCCCGGTGAGCAGCTCCCACAGCACCACGCCGAGGGAGTAGATGTCGGCGCGGGTGTCGAGGTCGGCGGCGCTGCGGCCGCGCCCGGGATGACAGGCCTCCAACTGCTCCGGCGACATGTACGACAGCGACCCGCCGAAGTAGGCGACCGGGCTCGTGCCCTCGACCGACCGGCTGAAACTGATGTTGAAATCGGCCAGCTTGGGCACGCCCTCGGCGGTGAGCAGCACATTCGCCGGTTTCACGTCGCGGTGCAGCACACCGTGCGCGGCGGCGTAGTCGAGCGCCTCGGCCAGCCTGCGCCCCAACCAGGCGACGGTCTCGGGCCAGCTCAGGGCGGCGATCTCGGCGCGCACACTGGAATCGGTCGGGCGGATCTCGCCCTTCTCCTCCATCGCCGCGTCGACCGCCTCGAGCAGCAGTTTGCCGCTCCGCTCGGCGGGCGCGGTCGCGCGAACCCAGCGCAACAGGCCCAGCAGCGTGCCGCCCGGCAGGAACTGCATGTACAGCAGCCGCAACCGGCGCGCGCCCGTGGGCTCGGGATCCGCGTCGAGCAGCTGCTGATCGAACACGCGGACGATGTAGTCGTGGTCGAGCTGGGCGAGCGTCTGCGGTTCCGTGCCGCGATCGGCGGAGATCTTCACCGCGACCAGCCGCTGCATGGACCGCTGTCGCGCCAGGAACACCCGCGCGAACGCACCTGTACCCAGTCCGGTGAGCAACTCGAAGTCGCCGATCCGCTGACCGATCTCGATCCGGTCGAGCGCGACGAACGCACCGGGCACCGAACCGGCCGCCGTGGCGGCCGAGGGCGCTGACGCGGGCGCGGTCGCTGTCGCGGTGAGATCGAAGTTCGGCACCTGAGTACTACGGGTCTGCTCGGGTGGCTGGTTCACCGTCGCGTCGGGGTCGACGGCGCGGTGGGTGCTCTGGTCGAGGTCGTCGGCGTTGAGCAGGGCGCGCAGGCTGGGGGCCTGGTGCGGGTACTCGCGCAGGCAGTCGCGCGGGTCGACCCGCTCACCGCTGTGCCTGCGGATCACGAACTCCTCGAAGACCAACCCGGCGGGCAGTGCCTCGGGTTCGAGTTCGGGAAACTCCGCGCAGTACTCGGTGAGCCGTTTGCGGGCGATGGTTTCGGCGGCGTGATGCAACCACCGCTGACGCAGATCCACCCGGATCAACTCGTGCAACGCCTGCCTGCGCAACGTGCGCGCATCGGGGAGGAACTCGGCGATATCGGGCGGTTCGCCGTCGACCGTGCCCCAGGCGGCGGCGAATGCCTCGACCATGTCGGCGCGCACGTTCAGATACCGACCGGTACTCGCGTCGGGTTGTTCACCGCTTGCGGTGCTATCACTCATCAGCCGACCTAAGGTTCGCGCGGATCGGTACGAATTTCCTTCCGCCACACCCGACGTCATCGTGCCCCGAGCCGTACCCGAAATGATAACTTGCGCCTGGAGAGCTGATCACCCGATTTTCGACGACCATGCGACGGGGGCGAATCCGCACATGCACGATGACCTCACAGCGGTAGCATGGGAGTCCGTCGACGACGACGGCGTGACGGACGCTGAGGTGGCGATGAACTCCTCCCACCAACCCGCCGACGACTTCCCGATCGGCGGCCCGGCCGCAGCCCTGGCCGCGCGGGTGCGAGCGGGCACGATCACGCCCGCCGACGCCGTCGCCGACGCGCTCACCCGCATCTCGTCGGAGAACCACAAGATCAACGCCTTCACCGTCGTGCGCTCCGAGCAGGCGCGCGCGGAGGCACTCGAACTCACCGCGCGACCCGATCTGGACGAGCTGCCGCTGGCCGGGGTTCCGGTCGCGGTGAAGCAGAACATCGCCGTCGCGGGGGAGCCGACCACGGCCGGTTCGGCCGCCACGTCCGCCGCGGTGGAACCGGCCGATCACCCGGTGGTCGCGAGATTGCGGGCGGCGGGCGCGATCGTCGTCGGGCTGACCGCGATGCCCGAGCTCGGCCTGTGGGCCAACACCGACGCCGACGGGCGCGTCACCCGCAACCCGCGCGATGTGGGCCGCACGCCGGGTGGTTCCTCCGGCGGCGCGGCCGCGGCCGTCGCGGCAGGCCTGGTCCCCATCGCGCACGGCAACGACGGGCTCGGCTCGATCCGGGTGCCCGCCGCCGCCTGCGGTGTCTTCGGCATCAAACCAGGTCGCGACGTGGTCCCCGCCGGCATCGGCGCCGACTCCTGGTCGGGCATGGCCGAGAACGGCATCCTCGCGACCACCGTCTCCGACGCCGCCCTCGCCCTCTCGGTCCTGGCCGACCGCAGCGATCTGGCCGACCTACGGCCGCCGCAGCGACTACGTATCGGACTGGCCGTGGCTCCGCCGTCGCGACTGGTCCGGGTTGATCGGCACTGGACGGCGGCGGCGCGCACCGCGGGTGCGCGCGCGGCAGCGGCCGGGCACCTCGTGGAGCCCGTCGAACTGCCCTACGGCGACGCGGCACTGGCGATGCTGCTGCGCTGGCCCACAGCGGGATTGGCCGACGCCGAACGACTGGCCGACCCCGAGCGGCTCCAACCACGCACCCGCAGACACCTGGCCCTCGGCCGGCTCATCCGCCGCCTGCGCCTGGTCCGGCCGAGCCAAGCCGACCGGGCCGAAGCCAGGCTGCTCGACTTCTTCGAGAACTTCGACGTGGTGATCACCCCGACGCTGGCCGCCCCGCCGCCCAAGGCGCGGCAGTGGAGCAGGCGCGGCTGGGCTGCCAATGTCGCGTCCTCGGTGCGCTACGCCCCGTTCACCGGCGTGTGGAATCTGGTCGGCTGGCCTGCCGCCTCACTGCCGATGGGCATCCATCCCGAGGCGCACACCCCGCTCGCCGCGCAATTGGCAGGCCCACCCGGCACCGAGGCGACCCTGCTCGGCCTGGCCGCCCAACTCGAACTGACGAACTAGACCGCGATCGGCTGCGGTGCCTGCGCGGGCTCGGAGAAACCACCGTCGACAGCGCGACCGGCGAATTCCAGAATCGTCGGACGGGTGTCGTCGGCGCGCCAGGCGACGGCCAGTTCGCACGGCGAAAGACCGGCGACCGGCCGCGCGGTGAGACCGGGCCAGCGGTACATCGGCACATTGTTCTCGGCCAGCAGACACACACCGAGGCCGAGGCTCACGGCCTCGAGCTTGTCCTCGGGGGTGGCGGCTTCGGCGCCGATCTTGGCCGCGCGACCACCGCGCGCGTCGTTGCCGAGCCAGAAATCGCGCACCGCACCGGCCTCGGTCGGCAGGGCGACGAACGGTTCGTCGAGCAGATCGGCGAAGTCGATGGTGTCGCGCTCGGCCAGCGCGTGGTTCTCCGGCAGCAGCACCCAGCGCGGCTCGGTGCGCAGCACCTGCCAGCGGTAGCGGTTGGGGTCGGGCAGCGGCAGCCACACCAGGGCCAGGTCGGCCTGGCGGCCCGCGAGGCCGCTCGACGGGTCGTTCCAGGACGCCGCGTGCAGTGCCAGGCGGTGTCCGCTGGCGCTTTCCAGATCGTTGAGCAGGCCGCGACCGAGCGCGGACTGGATGCCGACGCGCAGCACCTCGCCTGCTTCCTGGAGGGACACGTTGGTCACCTCCCACAGCTCGAGGATCTTGCGGGCGCCCTCGAGCAGTTCCTTACCGGCGACGGTGAGGGCGACGCTGCGCTGATTGCGGTCGAACAGGACCACGTCGAGTTGGCGTTCGAGCTGGCGGATCTGGCGGGAAAGCGTCGGCTGGGCGATATGCAGCCGCTGAGCGGCGTTGGTGAAATGCAGTTCCTCAGCGACGGCGACGAAATACCGCAGATCGCGCAAATGCGGGTCCATAGCACCTTGCTATCAGAATCGGTCGGGAAAATCTAGCCAAAACGGGCAGAGAAGTTCGCGAAAGCGGGTCAAAACAGTCACCAGGTCGGTATCTCACAGCATATGGCCTGGCATGGTGCATCGCACCACCGAGTCCGATCGAATTTCGCCGACGAGCGATGTGAGCGGCCTCATTGCCTCACCTGGGCGTTTGACCAGGGCAAATGCGTTGCTTTTCACAGCGGGATCGGTGCTTCGCGCGCTGTCGCGGGGCCTTGTGGCGGCGCGCTGACCACGCAGAACCGACGAATTGGTGACATTGATCACAATCAGGTTTGCGGAACCTACTTGCCGCCCTTGAGTCGCCACACCTTGGCCAGGTCCACTCGCCGCAGCCCACGCGCACCGGCCAAGCGCATCGCCGCCACCGCCACGACGAGTTTGTTCATGTCGTAGGGGAACCAGAACAATTCCTTGGTCATGGTCGGCAGCTTCGGCGCCGTGATCGCCTGGGCGCGGCAGTACTTGCGAATCCCGGCCGCGCCACCCCAGCGCGCGCCGACGCCCGACTTGCCCCAGCCACCCATCGGCATGGCGAAATTGAACAGGTTGGCGAACACGTCGTTGATGTTCACCGCGCCCGCGTTCAGCCGGCGCGCCACACGTTCGCCACGCGCCTTGTCGCCCGTCCACACCGACGCCGACAGGCCGTAGATCGAATCGTTGGCGAGCCGCACCGCCTCGTCCTCGTCCGCCACCTTCATCACCGGAAGGGTCGGACCGAAGGTCTCCTCGGCGACACACGACATCGAATGATCAACGTCCACAAGCACTGTCGGCTCGAAGAAGGTGCCGACGCCGGTCGGTTTACCGCCGGTGGTCACCCGTGCGCCCGCCGCGACGGCCTCGTTCACGTGACGTTCCACGATGCGCAGCTGGTTCTCGTTGGCCAGTGCGCCGACGTCGTTGCGGGACTCACGGTCGTCGGCGCCTTGGCGCAGTGCGGCGACGGCCGCCGTCAGCTTCTCGACGAATTCGTCGTAGACCGGTGCCTCGACATACACCCGCTCCACCGAAATACACACCTGACCGGCGTTGAACATGCCGCCGAAGGCGATGCCGTGCGCCGCGCGGTCCAGGTCGGCGTCGGCCAGGACGATCGCCGGGTCCTTACCGCCGAGCTCGAGGCTGTAGGGCACCATGCGGTCGGCGCAGGCCTGCGCGATCTTGCGGCCGGTCGCGGTGGAACCGGTGAACTGGACGTAGTCGGCGTTGTCGACCACGGCCGCTCCGGTCGCGCCCGCGCCGGTCACCACCTTGAACACCGGCGGCGCGCCGATCTCGGCCCAGCCGCGCGCCAGCTCGACCGCGGACAGCGGCGTCACCTCCGACGGCTTGAGAATCACGGCGGCACCGGCGGCCAGCGCGGGGAACACGTCGATCGCGGGCATCGCGAGCGGGAAGTTCCACGGGGTGATGACACCGACCACCTGATACGGCCGGTAGGTGACGGTGAGGGCCTTGACCCTGGCCAACGGGCTGTGCGGCGACGGGTGATCGTCGCCGAGGAACTTGGCGGCCCGGCGCGCGTAATAGCCGGCCAGGTCGACGGCGAAGGCCGGGTCGATCAGGGCGTCGACGCGCGGTTTGGCGGTCTCGGACTGCAGCACGTCGGCCAGGTGTTCGGTGTTGTCGATCAACCAGTCCTGCAGCTTCAGCAGCCACTCCTTGCGCCCGTTCGGCCCGATGGCTTCCCATTCGGGCTGGTAGAGGCGCAGTTCGCGGACGGCGGCCGCGACGTCGTCCGGGTCGGTGACGGGCACCGTTCCCACGGAGTCGCCCGTTGCCGGATTGCGGACGTCGATCACCTGGTCGATGTGTGTCACGGTTGTGCTCCCCACTGCGTTGTGTGAATCACAACCAGCCTGGCACGGCCGTGCCCGTACGTCACGGGTTATCGGCGCACCGGTTCCCCGGTGCGCGCGAATCGTCCTCGTCTAGCCGGTCTCGGACACCTCGGCATCGCGTGCCGCGATCCGGCGCAACGGGGGTTCCGTCGGCGGCGGCACGCGGCGATCGGGGAGTTCGGCGAGGAGAGTGGTCGTGGCCGCGGCGATGGCGGCGACGGCCTTGTCGACCGCGGGTTTGGTGGTGCTGCTCAGCCCGGAGATGCCGCCGACTTTGCGCACATATTGCAAGGCGGCAGCGTAGATCTCCTGCTCGGTGGCGGCAGGCTCCAGACCACGCAAGACGGTGATATTTCTACACATGACAGAACAATAGACCTGTGGGGCACATCACTGCAGGACAAGAAGACACTAGACTCGGCCGCATGCCTGCTCGGGGAGTACCAGCGCTGACCACCTTTCCCTACCCGGAACTCGACGAGCGCGAGGAAGACCACTGGTCGGGGGCGGGCGTCAGCGACGACGAGCTGCGCGCCCTGGCACTGGGTGCCTTCTATTCCACCCGCTGGGACGCCTTCCACGACGCCATGCTGCTCGGTCCCGAACGCGAACACCCCCTCGGTGACCGGCGTGAACTCGCCATCGACACGCTCACCGGCGCATGGGGGATCACCGACGGCAACGAGGCGCGCGCTTCGATGGAACAGCTCCTCGAAGGCATGCACGCGCCCCTGTACGCGCTGGTGCATCCGCTGGTGATGGCGTCCGTCAATGCCAGTGAACGCGACCGCTTCGGCGAACGCGCCGACCGGCACCGCGCCTTCCTACGCCAGGTCGGGTCGTTCCGCGGGATGGACAACCCGGAGGCGCTGGTCCGCGACTACGACATCTGGGCCCAAGCCATCAAGATCGGTTTCACCGAGCACCTGGCCCGCCCACTGCCCAACGACATCCACGCCTGGGACCTGGCGCGCGTGGTCGCGGTGGCGCGGATGGCGTTCACGGCCGGGTATCTCGAGGCCGACGTGGCGTGGGAGTACGTCATGCGGGCATTGCCGCCCGCCCAGCGCCGCTACCGCAACTGGCGTCAGTTCGGCGACGCCTATCTAGCGGGCTGGACGTACTGGCAGGCCACCGAGGATCTCGCCGAACTCAAGAACGGCGGCGTCGACCGGCGGATGGAACTGCTGCGGCTGTGGACCCGCCCGACCAGCCCCTGGCGGCGCATCGAACTCAACGAGTCCGAACCCAAGACCGAGGCGCCGGCCGAAGAACCCAGCTGACCGAGCTACAGGCTGCGTAGGATCCCGCGGCCGTAGCGCTGGAACTGGGTGTCGTCGACCATGCCGAGCGAATGCCGCTCCACCAGCAGCTCCCATTCGCTGTAGAGCTGGGTGACGCCGGGATCGGCCGGCCCGGGCGCGCCGTCGGCCGCCTGCCTGCGCACGGCGAAGTTCACCGCACAGGTCACGCGTTCGATGTCGGCCCGATCGACACCCGCGAAATGCAGGGTGCGATTGCCGTCGCTGACATCCATCCCCGAGCCGCCGTGCCTGGTGTCGACCTCGCCGGGCGCCGCATGACTCTCGACGGTCCTGGCTCCCAGAATCGCGGGAACGGGCAGTTCGTGGGCGTAACGATCGCCGCCGATGCCGATGAACAGCAGCCGGTCGGTCGTCGCCGCGAGCAGTCCGGCCCCCGAGCCCGCGGGTGGCGAGGCGATGGCGATCGCGGTCTCGAGCACGTATTCGTCGGAGGTGACGTACCGGTGCAGGGCGTTGATCGCCGAGCGGGCGTCCTTGCGCGGCGCCATCCGGCGCACGGCGCGGTCCACATCGGCGCGGACCGGCCCGGACTTGCCCCACTCGGGAGCGGGCGGGGTGAGATCGGGCGCGGCGATATCGATGCGCTGGGTGGCCATGATCTGGTCGTTGATCCGGTCGACGATGCCGAGCGCGGTCGGCACGTCGTGTTCGGCGATCAGCACCGGCAGCGGAGTGCGGTCGGCGGGCACACCGGTGAGCACGGCGGTGGGATATCGCAGGTAGATCTCGATCACCACCGCGTCGTCGGCGCGGCGGTTCAACCGGACTTTGAGCAGGTCGGCGATGGGAACATCGAGTACCCGTTCGCCGTCGGTACCCGGCCGCAGGACGGTGAGCCGCCCCTCGCCGTGGCGCAGAATCGCTGTGGGTGTTCGTAGCTCGACGATGTCCGTACCCCCTGCGCTGTAGTTGTGTCCTCGCCCACGATAAGACGGGCATGACATGATTGTGGCCACTTGCAACAACCCGGACGGGGTACTCGGGAACCTCTCCCGTTCCCCGGCCGTTTACCAGTGCAGCTGCACCAGCAGCCGAACTGCGCGATGTATCGACTAGACCGTACGCGGTAACGTGGCATGTCCGCATCCGAATCCCGCCGATCTCGACAGCTTCGCTAGGCACACCCCGGAGAAATAACCGGAAAGGACTGGGCCGTCCGGCCGACGCTCTATGAACCGCAAGACAGTGTTTCGCACCTTGGCGATCATCTCGGGCATCATGCTGATGATCTGGCTGTTCAGCTATCTCGGCGATGACACGCGCGGCTGGGAGAGTGTCGACACCTCCGTGGCGCTCAGTCAGCTGGAGAACAAGGAAAACGTCAAGAACGTCCAGATCGACGACAAGGAGCAGCAGCTCCGCGTCGAACTGAACAACGGCAACGACGCGACCAACAACAATGCCAAGATCGTCGCCAAGTACCCCGGCGGCGGCGAGACCTCCGCCAAGATCCTCGACGCGGTCCAGAAGTCGGGCGCGCCCTACGACACGGTGGTCAAGCAGGAGAGCTGGCTGTCGCAGCTGCTGCTGTTCATCGTGCCGATGGTGCTGCTGGTCGGCCTGTTCATCTTCGTGATGTCGCGCATGCAGGGCGGTGGTCGCGGCGGCATGATGGGCTTCGGTAAGTCCAAGGCCAAGCTGCTGTCCAAAGACATGCCCAAGACCACGTTCAAGGACGTGGCCGGTGCCGACGAGGCCGTCGAAGAGCTGTACGAGATCAAGGACTTCCTGCAGAATCCGGCCCGCTACCAGGCGCTCGGCGCGAAGATCCCGAAGGGCGTCCTGCTCTACGGCCCGCCCGGAACCGGTAAGACGCTGCTGGCGCGCGCGGTCGCCGGTGAGGCCGGGGTGCCGTTCTTCACCATCTCCGGTTCGGACTTCGTCGAGATGTTCGTCGGTGTCGGTGCCTCGCGTGTGCGTGACCTGTTCGAGCAGGCCAAGCAGAACAGCCCCTGCATCATCTTCGTCGACGAGATCGACGCGGTCGGCCGCCAGCGCGGCGCGGGCCTCGGCGGCGGTCACGACGAACGTGAGCAGACCCTCAACCAGCTGCTGGTCGAGATGGACGGCTTCGGCGACCGGTCCAACATCATCCTGATCGCGGCGACCAACCGCCCCGACATCCTCGATCCCGCGCTGCTTCGTCCCGGTCGTTTCGACCGGCAGATCCCGGTCGGCAACCCCGACCTGGCCGGTCGTCGCGCCATCCTGCGGGTGCACTCGGCGGGCAAGCCGATCGCGCAGGACGCCGACCTCGAGGGTCTGGCCAAGCGCACCGTCGGTATGTCGGGCGCCGATCTGGCCAACGTCATCAACGAGGCCGCGCTGCTCACCGCCCGCGAGAACGGGTCGGTCATCACCGGCGAATCGCTCGAGGAGTCGGTCGACCGCGTGATCGGTGGTCCGCGTCGCAAGAGCCGCATCATCAGCGAGCACGAGAAGAAGATCACCGCCTACCACGAGGGTGGGCACACCCTCGCCGCGTGGGCGATGCCCGATATCGAGCCCGTCTACAAGGTCACCATCCTGGCGCGCGGCCGCACCGGCGGTCACGCCATGACGGTGCCCGAGGACGACAAGGGCCTGATGACCCGCTCGGAGATGATCTCGCGACTGGTCTTCGCGATGGGTGGCCGCGCGGCCGAGGAACTGGTGTTCCACGAGCCGACCACCGGTGCGTCGTCGGATATCGACCAGGCCACCAAGATCGCGCGCGGCATGGTCACCGAGTACGGCATGAGCGCCCGCCTCGGCGCCGTGCGCTACGGCCAGGAGCAGGGCGACCCGTTCCTCGGCCGCTCGATGGGCGTGCAGGCCGACTACTCACACGAGGTCGCCCGCGAGATCGACGAGGAGGTGCGCAACCTGATCGAGGCCGCGCACACCGAGGCGTGGTCGATCCTGAGCGAGTACCGCGAGCAGCTCGACGCGCTGGCCACGGCCCTGCTGGAACGCGAAACCCTGCACCGCAAGGACCTCGAGGAGGTCCTCGCCGGTGTCGAGAAGCGTCCGCGCATCACCGCGTTCAACGATTTCGGTGAGCGCCTGCCCTCGGACAAGCCGCCGGTGAAGACCCCGGGTGAGCTGGCGCTCGAGCGTGGCGAGCCCTGGCCGCCGGTGCAGCCGGCCCCGGTTCCGGTGCCCAACGGCGCCCCGCCGCAGCCCAACGGCTACCCGGGCCAGCAGCCCTACGGTCAGCCCGCCCCGCCCGCCGCCGGATACCCGCTGCCCAACGCACCGACCCAGGCGTTCCCGCGCCCGACCGGCACGCACGGTTCGCGTCCGGACTACGGCGCCCCGGCCGGTTGGTCGGCGCCCGGCTGGCCGCCGCGCGAGGAACAGCAGCAGCCGCAGGGCCAGGGTGGTTGGTCACAGCCGCCCCAGCAGCAGGCCCCCCAGCACCAGCCGCGCCACGGCAGCGAGTTCCAGCCGTGGGGCGAGCAGCCGACCGCACCGCCGCAGCAGCCACCTGCGCGCGACGCGGAGCCGGACACCAACGAATGGAACGGCCCGAACGGCCGTTGACGGACCCCCGTCGCGCCCGCCCGGTCGGCCCGACTGGAACTACACCAGGCGGCGCACCGATCGGGCGCACGCGTCGCCGATCGTGCGCAAGCGTTGCCGATCGTGCGCGCGGCGAGCGAGACGGGTGCGGCGCCGCGTCCCGCGCGTGGTGCCTGTCGAGTCTTTCCAGCCATGTGTGCCGCTCCCGGCAGGCATGGTGTGCCGCGCGCAAGGTCACGTGTCGCGGATGCGGGACCGCGGACACCAGGCCGAGCTGCTGCGGTCGGCCCCGCGCCAACTACGCTGGGATGTTCGAGCCGGATCGTTTCGGCTCTGGTTACCGTCCGAGTCGGGACGTTCCGGCTCTGGTGACCGCCCGCAGCCGGACAGACCCGGTAGCGGTACCGGATTGACCCGGAGGTGTGGAGAAGTTGTCGGCCAATAGGAAAGTCGCTGAGCCGGCCGGGAACGGTTCGGGGTTCGACCCGGCCGGTGAGCTCGGCGAGACGAGCCCGGCCGAGCTGACGGCGCTGGCGACGGGCCGCCCGTTCGACCAGCAGCGCGCCGAGAACGCGGTGCGCGAACTGCTGCTCGCGGTCGGCGAGGATCCCGACCGACCCGGCCTGCTCGACACCCCGGCCCGCGTGGCGCGCGCGTACCGCGAGATGTTCGCCGGCCTCTACACCGAGCCCGACGAGGTGCTCGCCACCACCTTCGACGAGGGTCACCAGGAACTCGTGCTCGTGCGTGACATCCCCATGTTCTCCACCTGTGAGCATCACCTGGTGTCGTTCCACGGCGTCGCGCACGTCGGCTACATCCCCGGCCCGCACGGCCGGGTGACGGGCCTGTCGAAGCTGGCCCGCGTGGTGGACCTCTACGCCAAACGCCCCCAGGTGCAGGAACGCCTCACCAGCCAGGTCGCCGACGCGGTGATGCGCAGGCTCGACCCGCGCGGCGCGATCGTGGTGATCGAGGCCGAACACCTGTGCATGGCGATGCGCGGTATCCGCAAGCCCGGCGCGAGCACCACCACCTCGGCGGTGCGTGGCCTCCTACAGACCAATGCCGCCTCGCGATCCGAGGCGCTGGACCTGATCCTGCGCAAATGAACCAGCCCCTCGTGACCGCGCGGGGCGGCCGCTCATGTGTGGTCATGGGCGTGGTGAACGTGACCGCCGATTCGTTCTCCGACGGCGGTCGCTATCTCGATCCCGAACTCGCGATCGCGCACGGTGTCGCCTTGTACGAGGCGGGCGCCGACATCGTGGATGTGGGTGGTGAGTCCACCAGGCCCGGCGCCGACCGCGTCGACCCGGCTACCGAAGCCGCGCGAGTCGCGCCGGTGATCCGCGGGTTGGTCGCGGCAGGGGTGCCGACCAGTGTCGATACCATGCGCGCCGAGGTGGCCGAGGCGGCGCTGGCCGCCGGTGTCGCCGTCGTCAACGACGTGTCCGGCGGGCGAGCAGACCCGGACATGGTCCGGGTGGTCGCCGACGCGGGCGTGCCGTGGATCCTCATGCACTGGCGCGCGGGCGCCGACTACCGCCACACCGGCCCGGCCGACCACTACGACGACGTGGTCGCCGAGGTGCGCGCCGAACTGCGCACCCAGGTGGACCTGGCCGTGGCCGCTGGCATCGCCGCCGACCGGCTGATCCTCGATCCGGGCCTGGGTTTCGCCAAGAACGCCGACCACAACTGGGCCCTGCTCGGTGCCCTTCCGGAGCTGGTCGCCGACGGCCTGCCCATCCTGATCGGCGCGTCACGCAAACGTTTCCTCGGCGCCCTGCTCGCCGACGAATCCGGCCCGCGCCCGCCCGACGGACGCGAGGTCGCCACCGCGACCGTATCGGCGCTCGCCGCGACCCACGGCGCCTGGGGCGTGCGCGTCCACGACGTGCGCGCTTCGCTGGACGCCGTCACCGTTGTCGATGCGTGGCAGCGCGCCACCGCCGCCCGAGGAGCCGCCCGATGAACTCACCGCTGCTGCCCCCGCCCGCCGACCGGCCCGCGTCCTCGCGCATAGAACTGCGCGGGCTCACCGTGTTCGGCAGGCACGGCGTGTTCGATTTCGAACGCCGCGACGGTCAGGAGTTCGTCGTCGACCTCACCGTGTGGGTCGATTTCGCGGCCGCCGCGGCCTCCGACGATCTGGCCGACACGGTCGACTACGGCGCCCTCGCCGAACGCGCCGTGCGCATCGTCGCTGGTCCGCCGCGCGATCTCATCGAAACGGTGGTCTCCGAGATCGCCGACGACGTGATGACCGACCCGCGGATCGAAGCGGTCGAAGCGGTGCTGCACAAGCCGTCGGCACCGATCCCGCACACCTTCACCGACGTGCGCGTGGTCGCCACCCGCTACCGCACCGCGGTGCCGGAGCCGCGCCGATGACCCGTGCGGTGCTCTCGATCGGCGCCAATCTGGGCGACCGGCTCGCCAATCTGCGCAGCGTGCTCGACGCGCTGGGGGAGCGCACCCGCGCGGTGTCACCGGTGTACACCACAGCGCCGTGGGGCGGGGTGGAGCAGGACGACTACCTGAATGCCGTTGTGGTGGCCGAGGATCCGTCCTTCGACGACTACGACTGGCTGCGTTTCGGGCAGCGGCTCGAGCAGGCGGCGGGCCGGGTGCGTGAGGTGCGCTGGGGCGCCAGGACGCTCGACGTCGACATCGTGCAGTGCGTCGACGGCGGCGAAGCCGTTGTGCGCGACAGCGATCCGACGCTGATCCTGCCCCACCCCGAGGCGCACCACCGGGCGTTCGTGCTGGTTCCGTGGCTGGACGTCGAGCCCGATGCCCGTCTGCACGTCGACGGCGCCCAGGTGCCCGTCGCCGACCTGCTCGCCGCCGTCGACCCCGCCGAACGCGCGGGTGTGCTCCGCACCGACCTGGTCCTGCGCGAAGGCGCCCGCCCGTGCTGAAACCGACCCGGCTGCTCGACCTCGCCCTGAATGTCGTGCTGGCCGCGGCCATCGCCTGGACCGCGACCCGCTTCGCCTATTCGACCTTCCCGTCCATCTCGGTGCTCGCCGGCGCCTCGCTGCTGCCGGTGGCCGGGATCGAAGCGGCGCTCGGGTTCGTCGTCAAGAACCGGATCGCCGAGCAGCGCATCGGCGACGGACCGGGTGAACTGCATCCGATCAATGTGGCGCGGGCGGCCGCGCTGGCCAAGGCGTCGTTGCAGGTCGGTTCGCTGGCGGCGGGCGTGTGGCTCGGCTTCCTGCTGTGGGTCTTCCCACAGAGCGGCACGGTGACGGCGGCGGCGTCGGATTCACCGGGCGCGGTGGTCGGTCTGCTCGCCGGTTCCGCCCTGGTTGCTGCGGCTTTGTGGCTCGAGTACTGCTGCCGCGCGCCCGACGAACCACCGGACGAACCGGCAACCACCTAGCAACTTGCGAATGGAATCACCCCCGTTGTCGGTGTGCCGACCAGCTGTTTCCGGCTACCCTGGCCACCATGGTTTCACCCTCCCGTAGCACCACGCCCCGTCGACGGCGGGACGACGCGGGAAAGCTCTTCATCGGCGCCCTTCTCCTCCTCGGCCTGACAGCCAGTGTTTTCCTCGTCTTCAGCGACAATGTGCAATTCGTCCGGATCGGCCTGGTAGCGGCGCTGTGGGCGGCCGTGATCGGCGCCCTCGCGGCCACTCGTTATCGCAAGGACGCGGCCGTCGACAAGGCCAAGGTGCGCGATCTGCAGACGGTGTACGAGTTGCAGCTCGAGCGGGAGATCAACGCCCGCCGCGAATACGAGATGGGTGTCGAGGCACGGGTGCGCGCCGAAGTGGGTGCCGACGCCTCGGAGATCGCGGCCCTGCGTGCGGAGCTCACGTTGCTTCGCCAGAACCTGCAGGTGCTGTTCGAGGGTGCCCTGCCCGATGACCAGCCTGCCCTGCAGGCCGACGCGGTCCGCATCGACGCCCTGCCGAGCGGCGGATCGGCCTACGCCGATTTCGACGCCTTCGACGAGGCGGAGCCCGAGATCGACGATAGCCACGAGGCTGCCGCCGCCGCGTGGTTCGGCCCCTGGCAGCAACCGCCCAGCGCCCTGAAGCCGGTTTTCATGCAGCCGGTGTCGGCCAATTTCGCCGACCCCTACGACGACCCGGTCACCGCCGAGACCTCGGCCGTGCAGCTCGACGAATACGCCGAGTCCCAGCAGCCGACCCGCGAGCCCGAACCGGCCAAGTCGTCGTCGGCCAAAACCCCGCCCCCGCGCCTGTCGGCCCCGCACACCCGCAAGGTCGACAACGACGGCCGCCTCCTCGACCCCGAGCCCTCGGCCCCCACGTCTTCGAACGACGCGGACCAGTCGGCGACCCCGGCACCCGCCGCCCCCGACCTGTCGGCAACCACGGCACCCACCGCTGCCCTCAGTCCCGAGCCCGCGCCCGAACAGCCAGCCGCGGCCACCACCCCGGAATCCGGCTTCGAAGCCCCCCCGAACTCCGGCCCGGCCCCCGCCCCCCAGCCCACGCCTGCCCCCACCCCCACCGTCGGCACCAGCTCCCGCCGCCGCCGTCGCGCCGAATCCGAAGGCACCCGCCTCTCGGTAGCCGACATCATGGCCAACCTCCAATCGGAATCCACCCGCACCTAGCCCCGAATTCTCGGGTAGGCGGTATGGGGTAGATCACGACCGGGGGCGTGGCGGGGCGGGCGTAGGGCCCGTTATTCTCGACCGGTACGTCTGGTACCCGCACAGCGGGACTGGAACGCAATCGAGAGGACAATGTTGACCTCGAGAAGTGTCGATTCTGATGGCGCGAACTCAGGTGTCGATCCAGCGCCCGCACGGCTGACGGTGGGAATCGTCTCGGCGGGACGGGTGGGTTCGGCGCTCGGTGTAGCGCTCGAGCGAGCCGGGCATGTGGTGTTCGGTGTCGCCGCGATTTCCGATGCCTCCGTGCACCGGGCACGCACCCGGCTGCCCGATTCGCAGATCCTGCCGGTGGAGCAGGTGGCGCAGCGCAGCGAGTTGTTGCTGCTCGCGGTGCCCGATGCCGAGCTGGCCGGGTTGGTTCGTGGTCTGGCCTCGGCCGGTGTGGTCCGGCCGGGCACGATCGTCGCGCACACCTCCGGTGCCAACGGTGTCGGTGTGCTCGCCCCGCTCACCGAGCAGGGCGCGTTGGGCCTGGCGATTCATCCGGCGATGACCTTCACCGGTCACGACGAGGACATCGCCCGCCTCGCCAATGCCTGCTTCGGTATCACCGCCGCCGACGACATCGGTTACGCCATCGCCCAGGCGCTGGTGATCGAGATGGGCGGCGAGCCGGTGCGGATCGAGGAGGACCAGCGCACGCTGTATCACGCGGCCCTCGCGCACGGCAGCAATCACCTGGTCACGCTCATCGTCGACGCGGTTTCGGCGCTGCGCGAAGCGATGTCGGGCCCGGGCCTGCTCGGTCAGCCGGTGGTCGACGAGCAACCGGGCGGCCTGCCCGAACGCCTGATCGGCCCGCTGGTCTCCGCCGCGCTCGACAACGCGCTGCGCCGTGGTCAGGCCGCGCTCACCGGCCCGGTCGCCCGGGGCGACGTGGACGCGGTCGCCGCACACCTGAATGCGGTCGAGTCGTTCGACGAACGCCTGGCCGCGTCGTATCGCGCCATGTCGTTGCGCACGGCCGAACTCGCCAGGACCAATCCCGCTCTGCTCGAGCTGCTCGCCGAGAAAGGCCACTGATGGAACCCCGAGAAGTGCATCACCACCAGGGCGGCGCCCGGGCGACCGGCGCGTTCAAGCCCGGCGCGCTCACCGTGCACCACAGCCCCGAGGTGCTGTCCACGGTGGCCAAGGCGTTGCGCGGGGCGGGCCGCAGCATCGGTTTCGTGCCGACCATGGGCGCGCTGCACGAGGGCCATCTGCAGCTGGTTCGGCAGGCGCGGCTCACCAATCAGATCGTGATCGTGTCGATCTTCGTCAATCCGCTGCAGTTCGGTGCGGGTGAGGATCTCGACGCCTACCCGCGCACCCTCGACGCCGACCTCGAGCTGCTCGCGGCCGAGGGCGTCGACCTGGTGTTCGCGCCGTCGGCCAACGAGATGTACCCCGACGGACCGCGCACCACCGTGCAGCCGGGCCCGCTCGGCGCCGAGCTCGAAGGCGGCAGCAGGCCGACGCATTTCGCGGGCATGCTCACCGTCGTCGCGAAGCTGCTGCAACTCACCCACGCCTCGGAGGCGTATTTCGGGGAGAAGGACTACCAGCAGCTCACCTTGATCCGCCAGATGGTTCGCGACCTGAACTTCGACGTGAAGATCGTCGCCTACCCGACGGTCCGCGAACCCGACGGTCTCGCCCTGTCCTCGCGCAACCGCTATCTCGATGCGGCGCAACGGGAATCGGCGCTCGCCCTGTCGGCCGCCCTGGCCGCGGGCAGGCACGCCGCGGGCCTCGGCCCCGAGGGTGTCCTCGCGGCCGCCCGTGCCGTCCTCGACTCGGCCGACGGTGTCGAGGTCGACTACCTCGAACTGCGCGACTCGCTCCTCGGTCCCGCCCCGGAATCGGGCAACGCCCGCCTGCTCGTCGCGGCCAAGGTCGGCAGCACCCGCCTGATCGACAACGCACCCCTTGTTCTCGGCGCCCAGCTCGACGGGCACCCCGACGCGAACTCCCTGCCTGCCCCGCAGGCGCACTGAGAAAGGCGAAGCCGATGCTGCGCACCATGATGACCTCGAAGATCCACCGTGCCACCGTGACCCACGCCGACCTGCACTATGTGGGTTCGGTGACCGTCGACCAGGATCTGCTCGACGCGGCGGGCCTGCTCGAGGGTGAGCAGGTGTGCATCGTCGACATCGACAACGGCGCCCGCCTCGAAACCTATGTGATCGCGGGCGAACGCGGTTCGGGTGTGATCGGGATCAACGGCGCCGCAGCACATCTCGTGCACCCCGGCGACCTGGTCATCCTCATCGCCTACGGCCAGCTCGACGAGGCCGAGCTGCGCGAGTACGCGCCGAAGGTGGTCTTCGTCGACGACCGCAACCGGCCCGTCGAACTCGGCGCCGATCCCGCCCACGCGCCTGAGGGTTCCGGGCTCACCTCGCCGCGTTCCCTGTCGATCGCCTGATCGCGGCGGGTGTCGGACATGCTGCTGACGATCGACGTCCGCAACACCGCCATCGAACTCGGCCTGTTCTCCGGTCTCGGCGAGCACTCGAAACTGGTGCGGCACTGGCGCATTCACACCAATCCGCTGCTCACCGCCGACGAGTTCGCGATGCAGGTGCGCGGTCTTGTCGGTGCCGATCTCGACCAGGTGGTCGGTGTCTCGGCGTTGTCGACGGTGCCGCCGGTGCTGCGGGAACTGCGCATCATGCTCGCCCGCTATTGGTCGCATGTGCCGAATGTGGTCGTGGAACCCGGTGTGCGGACCGGCATTCCGCTGCTGGTCGACAATCCCAAGGAGGTCGGCGCCGACCGCATCGTCAACTGCCTCGCCGCGTTCCGCCGGTTCGGCGGCCCGGCGATCGTCGTCGACTTCGGCACCGCCACCTGTGTCGACCTGGTCTCGGCCAAGGGCGAGTTCCTCGGTGGCGTGATCGCGCCGGGCGTCGAGGTCTCGACGGAGGCACTGGTCGAACGCAGTGCGTTGCGCCGCGTCGAACTGGCCAGGCCGCGCTCGGTGCTCGGCAAGAACACGATGGAGTGCATTCAATCCGGTGCGGTTTTCGGTTTCGCCGGTCTGGTCGACGGATTGATCGACCGTATTCGCGACGAATTCGACGCCTTCGCCGGTACCGATGTCACCGTTGTCGCCACCGGGACGGGCGCGCCGCTGATCGTGCCGGAATCGGAAACGATCGACCAGCACGAACCGCATCTCACCCTCACCGGTCTGCGCCACGTCTACGAGCGCAACAAGAAGTGATTCAGGTCATTGGCCCGTCCACACGGGAGCCTGCTAAGCTCGCTCCCGTGTCTTTCCGTGTGAGCACCCAGGAGTGTTGTCGAGGCTGACCTGCCTCGACCGTTCGAGGCTGACGTTTTCCCCTCGACCGATTCTCACTCCTTGGAGATGCGCTCATGCGTTCTTCTGTTCTTTCCCTGCCGTCGGCCCGTGACGAATACTCCGCGACCCCGCCGCTCGACCGCGCGGTCGCCTCGGCCCTGCCCACCCGGCTGCGACCCGCCGACCTGCTGCGTCTCACCGACGAGGGCGCCGAGGATGTCCTGGCCGGTCGCTACGACCACCTGCTGCCCGCCGACGGACTCTGGCCGACCGAACAGCGCTGGGCCACCCGCCTGATCGCCGACGACGAGGTCGATGTCTGGCTCATCAGCTGGACGCCGGGGAAATCCACCGAATTGCACGACCACGCCGGTTCGCTCGGCGCGCTCACCGTGCTCAGCGGCGCACTGTCGGAATTCCGCTGGAATGGCACCGAGTTACGTGAGCGCACCCTCGCCGCGGGCGATCAGGCGTCGTTTCCGATCGGCTGGGTCCACGATGTGGTCCGCGCCGCCGACGCGACGGCGGGCCCGCTCGATCCCACCCTCAGCGTGCACGCGTATTCGCCGCCGCTGACCGCCATGTCCTATTACGAGGTGACCGGCCACGGCACCCTGCGACGCACCCAAACCGTCCTCACCGACCAGCCCGAAGGTGATCTGTGATGAGCCGTTTGTCGATTGACCAGATGCTCGACAACGCGCGCGCCAAGCTGCGCAGGCTGTATGTCTACGACGTCCCCGCCGCCCTGGCCCGAGGCGCCATTCTGGTCGACATCCGCCCGGCCGCGCAGCGTGTTCGGGAGGGCTCGTTGCCGGGTGCGCTGGTGATCGAGCGCAATGTGCTGGAATGGCGGCTGGATCCCACGTCGTCGGCGCGGTTGTCGCTCGCGCGCGACCACGATGTGGAGTGGATCATTTTCTGCTCGGAGGGCTATACGTCCAGTTTGGCCGCGGCCTCGCTTCAGGAACTCGGATTGCACCGCGCGACCGATCTGATCGGCGGTTATCAGGCGCTGAAGTCGGCGGGCATGCTCACCGTGGGCGTCGGGGTGCCGCACTTCGCCCGGGAAGTGGAGTCGCTGGCTTCGTTGTAACGGGCGGCGCACTGGTCCTTTCCGGTGCACGCTACTGTTATCGAATGTGAGCACCCCTAACTCCGCCGAGACCGGCCGCGCCGTCAGTTCCGCCGTGGACAGCGATGTCCCCGAGCAGATGCGGATTCGCCGGGACAAGCGTGAACGGCTGCTCGCCGGCGGTGGTGACGCCTATCCGGTGGTCGTGCCGCGCACGCACACGCTGGCCGAAATCCGTTCCGCCTACCCGGATCTCGAACCCGATACGCAAACCGGTCTGCAGGTCGGTGTCGCCGGCCGCGTCATTTTCGTCCGCAATACCGGCAAGTTGTGCTTCGCCACCCTGCAGGAGGGCGACGGAACCAAACTGCAGGCGATGATCAGCCTCAATGGTGTCGGCGCCGACGCGCTCGCAGCCTGGAAGTCCGATGTCGACCTCGGCGATTTCGTGTTCGTGCACGGTGAGGTCATCTCCTCGCGCACGGGCGAATTGAGCGTGATGGCCGACTCGTGGTCGATGGCGGCCAAGTCGCTTCGCCCGCTGCCGGTGGCGCACAAGGAAATGAACGAGGAATCGCGCGTCCGGCAGCGCTACGTCGACCTGATCGTGCGCCCCGAGGCCAGGGAAATGGCCCGTACCCGCGTGAACGTGGTCCGCGCGCTGCGCACGGCGCTCGAGCGTCGTGGGTTCCTCGAGGTTGAGACCCCGATGCTGCAGACCATCCACGGCGGTGCCGCCGCGCGCCCGTTCGTCACCCATTCCAATGCCCTCGACATGGACCTGTTCCTGCGTATCGCGCCGGAACTGTTCCTCAAGCGCTGCGTGGTCGGCGGCCTGGAGAAGGTCTTCGAGATCAACCGGAACTTCCGCAACGAAGGCGCCGACTCCACCCATTCGCCCGAGTTCGCGATGCTGGAAACGTATGAGGCCTACGGCACCTACGACGACTCGGCGACGATGATCCGGGAATTGGTCCAGGAAGTCGCACAAGAGGCATTCGGCACCCTCGTGGTGACTCTTGCCGACGGTACTGAATATGATCTGAGTGGCGAGTGGACGACGGTCGAGATGTATCCGTCGCTGTCGGAGTCGATCGGTGTGGAGGTCACTCCGGAAACGACTGTCGAGGAATTGCTGGCACTCGCCGAACGGGTCGGTCTGGAAATTCCGTCGGGCAAGGGCTACGGTCACGGGAAACTGGTCGAAGAACTCTGGGAACACGTCTATGGCGACAAGCTCTACGCGCCGACTTTCGTTCGCGACTTCCCCGTGGAGACCTCACCGCTGACCCGTCAGCATCGCAGCAAGGACGGCGTTACGGAGAAGTGGGATCTCTATGTTCGCGGCTTCGAGTTGGCCACGGGCTATTCGGAGTTGGTCGATCCCGTCATCCAGCGGGAACGGTTCGTCGACCAGGCGCGCCTCGGCGCGGCGGGCGATGACGAGGCGATGGTGCTCGACGAAGACTTCCTCACCGCGATGGAACACGGCATGCCGCCGACCACCGGAACGGGTATGGGAATCGATCGCTTGTTGATGGCACTCACGGGTTTGGGAATCCGGGAAACGATCCTGTTCCCCATTGTGCGCCCGAGTAGTCGCTGACCTGTGAATTCGCGGGGCGAAGACCTCGTGTTGGAAATTTCGCATTTCGGGGTATTCTTGCCTCGGGTATTCGGCCTGGAGGCAGGCTTGACGATTTCGAGAGGACGTTCATCTCATGGCAAAGAAGGTCACCGTTAGCCTGATCGACGATGTCGACGGTGAGTCCATCGCGGACGAAACCATCGAGTTCGCTATCGATGGGGTGTCGTACGAGATCGATCTGTCGGAGGCAAATGCGGCGCGCCTGCGGGAAGGCCTGGACGAGTGGGTCGCCAACGCGCGTCGCGTGAGTGGCCGTCGCCGGACCAAGGCCGCCGGTACGCCGGCGCCGCAGGGCAAGAGCCGCGTTTCCATGGACCGCGAGCAGAGCGCCGCAATTCGTGAATGGGCCCGTCGTAAGGGCCACAAGGTCTCCGCGCGCGGCCGTATCTCGGCCGACATCACCGAGGCCTACAACAAAGAGGTCGGCAAGAGCTGAAATATTGGAGCGCTGGCGCGCTCGAGTCGGCGGCCCCTGCTGTCCCGACGATCAGGCACCGTTGCTTGCTCCTTCGTCGCCTACGCAACGGCGCCTGATCGTCGGGACGGCCGCCGACCGCCGCTTCGCGGCGATCCCTCCTCGAGGTCGGGATGTGCGGGGTCGGGAATGCGGGCGGGTGTACCGCCTCGTGTTCGAGCCTCCTCGGGTGGTTCGGGGACCGCTTCTTCCGCCCTCCTCGGGTGGGTGGGAATGTGGCCTGGAAAGATAGACTGATGGTTGTGCGCAAGGTGTTTCGAGTCTTGGGAGATGTGCGGTGAGCTCCTTTCTTCGGTACACCGACAACACCGGGCGCCAGCATGAATTGCCGCTGGACCCCGCGCAGCAGCGGATCACCATCGGGCGCAACGTTCAGGCCGATCTCGTGCTCGGTTGGGATGCCGAGGTGTCGCGGTTGCATGCCGCGGTCGAACACCTGGGTGCGCACTGGACGATCATCGACGACGGGCTGTCGCGTAACGGGACGTTCGTCAACGGTGAGCGGTTGGTCGGCAGGCGCAGGCTGAGCCCGGGTGACCGTATTCGCGTCGGCACCACGCTGGTGCATTTCTTCGATTTCGGTGGTGTCGTCGACGACGCCACGCATACCGCCTCCGGTTCCATCCCCACCATGCGTTCGCTGACCGAAACCCAGCGCGCGGTGCTGATCGCCCTGTGCCGTCCGTACAAGCACGGCACCGGATTCGCGACGCCCGCGTCGAACCAGCAGATCGCCGAGGAACTCTTCCTGTCGATCGACGCGATCAAAACCCACCTGCGTGCCCTGTTCGCGAAGTTCGGGGTGGAGAATCTGCCGCAGAACCAGAAGCGCACCCGGCTCGCCGCCCTCGCGATGCAGAGCGGAATGATCTCCGACCACGAGTTGTGACGTCCGGGGCCGGCGGTCGAGCGCCTGACGTAGGTGGCTGAGCGCCTGAACCATGTCGGTGGCGGTGGGGACGCGGTTGACTTGTTCCTGTCACCGGAGTGCGACTCCGGATTCGAGTCAGGAGTTGGTTCCCATGTCGGCCATTCGTTTGTCCTCGCTGGTTCTCGCGATGCTCAGCACCGGCCTCGTCGCCGGCGTGTTCTACGCCTACGCGATCTCGGTGATGCCCGCCCTGGCGCGCACCGGGGACCGCACGCTGATCGAGGTCATGCAGAAGATCAACGTGGTGATCATCAACCCGTGGTTCATGTTCGGCTTCCTCGGGACGGTCGGCTTCACCGCGCTCGCGGCCGCGCTGCACCTGGGCGGCGATCACCGCGCCACGCTGATCTGGATCGGAATCGCGTTGGTGCTCAATGTGATCGCGTTCGCGGTCACCGCCGGGCAGAACGTGCCGCTCAACGACGCCCTGGCCGCGGCGGGCGACCCGGCGACGCTGGCGGACACCGTTTCGGTGCGCGCCGAATTCGAGGCGGCGTGGGTGCGCTGGAACATCCTGCGGGCGGTGCTGCACACGGCGGCGTTCCTGGTGCTGTGCGGTGCGCTGTTCGTCGCGGGTGTGCAGCAGGGCAAGTCGAACGCCGCCGCCCCGGTCGCGGGACAGACCGTTTCGCACGCGCTGGTGCGCTGAATCGCACCGTAGTGCCACGCGAAGGCCGGAACGTGTTCCATGATGACTGGAACACGTTCTAGTCAGGGGTGGTTCCATGCGAAGTAAGTCGATGCTCGTTCTCGCCGTCGCGATGCTGCTGGGTCTCGTGGGGTCAGGCGGTGCGGCCGCCGACCCCTACCCGGTCGACTACAACTTCTTCGCGGGCATCGCGCCCGAGCTGACGAACCCGGGCGGTGCGCTGCCCGGGGCGAACGACCCGAATTGCGTTCCCACACCCGAACATCCGAATCCGGTCATCCTGCTGCACGGCACCGGCGGTGGAGCGCAGACGAACTGGGGCGTGTACGCCCCGCTGCTGGCCAACGAGGGCTATTGCGTGTTCACCCTCACCTACGGCGCGTACGCGCTGCCCTGGCCCGTCTCGGCCATCGGCGGGATGCGTCCCATCGAGCAGAGTGCGGCGGAGGTGTCGGCCTTCGTCGACGGTGTCCTCGCGCGGACCGGCGCCGAACGGGTCGACCTCGTCGCCCACTCGCAGGGCAATATCGTCGGCAACTACTACCTCGAGCGGCTCGGCGGCGGCGAGAAGGTCGGCACGCTGGTCGGGATCGCGCCGCCCTGGCTCGGCACCAACGCCTTCGGCGCGGGCGATATCGCCCACTTCAGCCGGGCGCTCGGCGCGGGACCGGTCTTCGACGCCGCCACCGGCTCGCTGTGCCAGGCGTGCGCGCAGATGTTCAGCGGTTCGCCGTTCATGACCGCGCTCAATGCCGACGGGGTGTACGACCCGCGCGTCACCTACGTCAATATCGTCACGGTCCTCGACGAGCTCGTCGTGCCGCACACCTCCGGCCTGGTGCCCGGTCCCAATGCCACCTCGGTCGTCGTGCAGGACGGTTGCGCGCAGGACTGGTCCGAGCACATGGCCATCGCGGGCAGTCCGCGGGCCGCCGGTCACGTCCTCAACGCCCTCGATCCGGCCAGGCAGGCGCCCGTGCCGTGCGAGTTCGTGCCCCCGTTCACCGGCTGAGGCGGGATTTCGCTGTAGGCAAAACTGGAACGGAAACGAATGCCGCGACGTGCGCGTTGTGAGTGAATGACCAAGTTGTCACCGGTCCCCAATAGGGTGGAGCGGCGACGGCGGAATCCCCTGCCAACTAGAGTGGATGGCGGGGGCCGCAACCCCCGGGCTTCATGGCAGGCTGACGGCGACAGTTGTCGCCTCCGGCGCCCAAGGTTGTACCGAGCACACAGCGGCGTCTGTTGCCAGAATGTCGGAGCAGGAGAGTGAGGGAGCGATGTTCGAGAGGTTCACCGACCGCGCGAGGCGTGTCGTTGTCCTGGCCCAAGAAGAGGCCCGGATGCTCAACCACAACTACATCGGCACCGAGCACATCCTGCTTGGGTTGATCCACGAGGGCGAGGGCGTGGCGGCGAAGTCGCTGGAGTCCCTTGGCATCTCGCTGGAGGGTGTGCGCAGCCAGGTCGAGGAGATCATCGGGCAGGGCCAGCAGGCGCCGTCCGGTCACATCCCCTTCACCCCGCGTGCGAAAAAGGTGCTGGAACTGAGTCTGCGCGAGGCGCTGCAGCTCGGCCACAACTACATCGGCACCGAGCACATCCTGCTCGGCCTCATCCGCGAGGGTGAGGGCGTCGCGGCCCAGGTGCTCGTCAAGCTGGGTGCCGACCTGAACCGGGTCCGTCAGCAGGTCATCCAGCTGCTGTCCGGGTACCAGGGCAAGGAGCCCGTCGAGGGCACCGGCTCGCGTGGTGAGGCGGGTACGCCGTCCACCTCGTTGGTGCTCGACCAGTTCGGTCGCAACCTCACGCAGGCGGCGCTGGAAGGCAAGCTCGACCCCGTCATCGGCCGCTCGAAGGAAATCGAGCGTGTCATGCAGGTGCTGAGCCGCCGCACCAAGAACAACCCGGTGCTGATCGGCGAGCCCGGTGTCGGTAAGACCGCCGTGGTCGAGGGCCTGGCGCAGGCCATCGTCAACGGCGAGGTCCCCGAGACCCTCAAGGACAAGCAGCTCTACACCCTCGACCTGGGTTCCCTGGTCGCGGGCAGCCGCTACCGCGGTGACTTCGAAGAGCGCCTCAAGAAGGTGCTCAAGGAGATCAACACCCGCGGCGACATCATCCTGTTCATCGACGAGCTGCACACGCTCGTGGGCGCGGGTGCTGCCGAAGGCGCCATCGACGCGGCCTCGATCCTGAAGCCGAAGCTGGCCCGTGGCGAGCTGCAGACCATCGGTGCGACCACCCTCGACGAGTACCGCAAGTACATCGAGAAGGACGCCGCCCTGGAACGCCGTTTCCAGCCGGTGCAGGTGGGCGAGCCGACCGTCGAGCACACCATCAACATCCTCAAGGGTCTGCGCGACCGCTACGAGGCGCACCACCGGGTCTCCATCACCGATGGCGCTCTCGTGGCCGCCGCGACGCTGGCCGACCGCTACATCAACGACCGGTTCCTGCCGGACAAGGCGATCGACCTCATCGACGAGGCGGGCGCGCGCATGCGCATCCGCCGGATGACCGCGCCGCCGGACCTGCGCGAGTTCGACGACAAGATCGCCGATGCCCGTCGCGAGAAGGAAAGCGCGATCGACGCGCAGGACTTCGAGAAGGCCGCGCGCCTGCGCGACAAGGAGAAGCAGCTCGTCGCCAAGCGCGCCGAGCGGGAGAAGCAGTGGCGTTCGGGCGACCTGGACGTCGTGGCCGAGGTCGACGACGAGCAGATCGCGGAGGTGCTGGCCAACTGGACCGGTATCCCCGTCTTCAAGCTCACCGAGGAGGAGACCACCCGTCTGCTCCGCATGGAGGACGAGCTGCACAAGCGGATCATCGGCCAGGAGGATGCCGTCAAGGCCGTCTCCAAGGCGATCCGCCGCACTCGCGCCGGCCTGAAGGATCCGAAGCGTCCGTCCGGTTCGTTCATCTTCGCCGGTCCGTCCGGTGTCGGTAAGACCGAGCTGTCCAAGGCGCTGGCGAACTTCCTGTTCGGCGACGACGACGCGCTCATCCAGATCGACATGGGCGAGTTCCACGACCGCTTCACCGCCTCGCGCCTGTTCGGTGCCCCTCCCGGGTACGTGGGCTACGAGGAGGGCGGCCAGCTCACCGAGAAGGTGCGGCGCAAGCCGTTCTCGGTGGTGCTGTTCGACGAGATCGAGAAGGCGCACCAGGAGATCTACAACACCCTCCTGCAGGTGCTCGAGGACGGCCGTCTCACCGACGGTCAGGGTCGTACGGTCGACTTCAAGAACACCGTGCTGATCTTCACCTCGAACCTTGGCACCTCCGACATCTCCAAGGCCGTCGGCCTGGGCTTCACCCAGTCCAACGCCGAGGGCTCGAACTACGAGCGGATGAAGCTCAAGGTCAACGACGAGCTGAAGAAGCACTTCCGCCCCGAGTTCCTCAACCGCATCGACGACGTGATCGTCTTCCACCAGCTCACCAGCGAGCAGATCGTGCAGATGGTGGACCTGATGATCAACCGTGTCGCCAAGGCGCTGAAGAACAAGGACATGGCGATCGAGCTGACCGACCAGGCCAAGAGCCTGCTCGCCAAGCGCGGTTTCGACCCGGTCCTCGGCGCCCGTCCGCTGCGTCGCACGATCCAGCGCGAGATCGAGGACCAGCTGTCGGAGAAGATCCTCTTCGGCGAGATCGGCGCGGGCCAGACCATCACGGTCGACGTGGAGAACTGGGACGGCGAAGGCCAGGGCGAAGACGCCAAGTTCACCTTCACCGGCAAGACGAAGCTGACCAAGGCCCCCACGGGCGACGACAAGCCCGAGGTCGTCCTCACCGGAGCAGCCGAGGGCACCGCCCCCGACACCGCCGCCTCCGGCGAGTAACCAGCTGAACGAAAAGCCCACCTTCCGAACTCGGAAGGTGGGCTTTTTCGTTGCCAAGCGACTATTGGAATTGCGAGACGGCCTGGGAATTCTGTTCGGCGGCGAAGATGAAGAATGTGCGGAGGGCTTCGTAGTTTTCGCGGAGGAATTCTCGGCAGAAATCGGTGTCCCAGATTTCGGGGTAGACGTCGTCGGCGTCCATGGCTGCCGGGTCGAAATGTCGTTCCAGGACGCTGTAGGGCGTGGCTGTGAGGGTGTGGGCGGCGGTGGTGATCTCGGCGGCTGTCCATATCTTGGTTGCGCCGTCACCGGCCCAGGGGTCGAGGTCGCCGAAGAGGTCGAGGTCGATGTTCGCGGCCTCGAGTAGGTAGCGCAGGCCGTCCCAGGCCTTGTCGATGTCGCCGGTCGGTTCGCCGGGGCGGTCGAGGTGGTCGATCAGGTCGAGGGCGGCTTCGGCATCGGCGGTGATGCGGGCGGCGTCGGCGTCGGAAATTCGGTGGAATGCGAGACCTGGTCCCATGGGGGCGAAGGTAGGAATGCGGACTTGGAGATACCTTTCGAGCCGCTTTTCATGGTCTCCGGGAGGCGAATTCGCGGCGTACCGTGGGTTGGGCCAGTCCACACGACACGGGGGTGTTCACGCACATGACTGATTCCGATCGCACGCTCATCGCTGTTCTGCTCGACCGTTCCGGTTCGATGCAGACGATCAAGGCCGATACCGAAGGTGGGTTGGCCGCGTATTTCGAGCAGCAGCGGGAGGTGCCGAAGCGGATCGAGGTGACCTTGGCGCAGTTCGACACCACCTACGAGGTGGTCTATTCGAATGTTCCGCTGGATCAGGTGCCCGCGCCGAATCTGCTGCCGCGTGGTGGGACCGCGCTGTACGACGCCGTCGGCAAACTCGTCACCAGCGTCGGCGAGGAACTCGCGGCCCGCCCCGAGCACGAGCGGCCCGGCACGGTGATCGTCGTCGTCCTCACCGACGGCCACGAGAACTCCAGCCGCGAATGGACCCATGCGGCGGTCAAGTCCCTCATCACCCAGCAGCAGGAGGTCTACAACTGGACCTTCGTCTTCCTCGGCGCCAACATGGACGCCGTCGAAGTAGGCTCCAACCTCGGCTTCGACCCTGGCTCCTCCATCACCTACGCCCCCGTCGCGGGCGGCGTCCGCGGCGCCTTCGACGCCCTCTCGGCCTACTCGGCCCGAGCCCAGGCCGCCCCCGCCGGAATGGCCCGCCGCGCCCGCTTCTCCGAGGACGAACGCCGCCGAGCGGGCACGGACAGCTGACCCGAAGGCGCTCCGGCTACTGCCAGCCGGGGCGGACGAGGCCGGATTCGTAGGCGAGGACTACGAGTTGGGTGCGGTCGCGGGCGGCGAGTTTGGTGAGGATGCGGCTCACGTGGGTGCGGGCGGTGGCGGGGCTGAGGTAGAGGCGGGCGGCGATTTCGGCGTTGGTGAGGCCCTCGGCTACCAGGGTGAGGACCTCGCGTTCGCGGTCGGTGAGGTCGGCGAAGGCGGGTGGGGGTGGTTGTTTGGCGTGGGTGGCGAATTCGGTGAGCAGGCGGCGGGTGACGCTGGGGGACAGGAGGGCCTCGCCCGCCGCGACGACCCGGACGGCGCGGAGCAGGTCGGCGGGTTCGGTGTGCTTCACCAGGAAACCCGCGGCACCGGCGCGGATCGCCTCGAAGACGTATTCGTCGATTTCGAAAGTGGTGAGCACGACGACGCGCACGTCGGCGAGCTGCGCGTCGTCGGCGATCATGCGGGTGGCGGCCAGCCCGTCGAGGACGGGCATGCGGATGTCCATCAGCACCACCGAGGGCACCAGCGCGCGGGTCATCCGCACGGCCTGCTCGCCGTTCTCGGCCTCGCCGACCACCTCGATGTCGTCCTGGGCATCGAGCAGTGCGACGAACCCGCCGCGCACCAGCGCCTGATCGTCGGCGACCAGCACCCGGATCATGTCTCTGCTCCGGCCGGCCGGGAGGGCAACCGCGCGGCCACCCGGAACCCGCCGGACGGCCGGGGTCCGGCGGTGAGCGCCCCGCCGAGCGCATGCGCCCGTTCCCGCATGCCGATGATCCCGTTCCCGCCGATCCCGCTGCGCACGGCGGTACCGGTCGGGCGGGTGTTGTCGACGGTGATGTCGACCGTTTCGGGCGTGTAGCGCAGGGTGATCATCGCCGTTGACCCCGGCGCGTGGCGCACCACATTGGTCAGCGATTCCTGGATGATCCTGGCGGCGGCCACGTCGATCACGCTCGGCAGCTTCTTGGGGGTGCCGATGACCTTGGTGTCGACGGGCAGACCGGTCGCCCTGGTCCGTTGCAACAGGGTGTCGAGGTCGTCGAGCGTCGGTGCCGGTGCACGCGGAGCGGGGGCCGGGACCGGCTCGGCCGCAGAGGGTTCGGGGTATTCGGGAGCGACGGGTGCGCCGCTGCGAATCGCGTGCAGCAGCGTATGCACCTCGGTCAGTGCTTCTTTGGAGGTGGTCTTGATCGTGGCCAGCGCGGCGGCGGCCTGCTGTGGTTTGCGGTCGAACAGTTCCAGCGCCACCGAGGACTGCACATTGATCAGCGAAAGACTGTGTGCCAGTACGTCATGCAACTCGCGGGCGATGGCGAGCCGTTCCTCGGACGCGGCCCGCGCCTGCTGTGCCTGTTCGTCGCGTTGCGCCGCCTCGGCCCGCTCCCGGCGCGCGAGCACCACCGTGCGCCGCTGACGTATTCCCTCGGCGATCCCGACCAGCACACCCAGCCAGGCCAGCAGGCCGAAAACCTGCCAGGCGTCGACATCGCGGCCGAGCAGGGCGGGCACCGGCCACACCATCGTCAGATAACCGACGACGACCAACGGGTAAGTGCGCCAGCGTGATCCGTGCACAGCAGCCGTGAGGAACGCGATGATGAGAGAAAGGAAGATCGGCCCGTACCCGTAGTCGCGCAGCACGTAGGACACGGCGGCGAGCAAGGCCACCACCAGCACCGGCTCGGGGAGCAACCGCCGGAAGCCGAGCGCGATCGGCCCGGCCAGCAGCAACAGGTACGCGAACGCATCGAGCGAACGCACCCCGGTCTGCTGCGCGTTCGCCCCGGAACTGCCTGCCAGCTGCACTATCGCGACCACCACCGCCAGCCCCCAGTCCCGGACGGCCGCGTCACGCTCCCACTTCGCTCCCACCCACGCAACCCTATTGCGTCACCCGGGCAGAAGCGTCGGCCTACGCACGTATTTTTCCCGCGCCCCCGTGTACATCGCGCGACGTAGGCCCGATCGAGCCGCGCGACGGATGTGCGGGCACCCCTTCGGCGCGGATCGTCTTTCGCATGAACGAATCAATCGTGGTCACCACCGGGCTGACCAAACGCTATGGCGAACACCTCGCGGTCGACGCGGTGAGTATGCAGGTCAGGACCGGGGAGATCTACGGTTTCCTCGGCCCCAACGGCGCGGGCAAGACGACGACCCTGCGCATGCTGACCGGCCTCGTGCGGCCGAGCGCGGGCACCGCGACGGTCCACGGCAGCGCTCCCGGCGACCCGGAGGTGCTGCGTAGAGTCGGTGTGCTGATCGAGGGCCCCGGCTTCTATCCGTACCTGTCGGGTCGCGACAACCTGCGCGTTCTCGCCCGCTATCGCGGACTCGGCGACCGGGAGGTCACCCAGGCGCTGGCCCGCGTCGACCTCATCACCCGCGCCGACGACCGCTTCCGCACCTATTCCCTCGGCATGAAGCAGCGCCTCGGTGTCGGCGCGGCCCTGCTCGGCGATCCCGATCTGCTCGTCCTCGACGAGCCGACCAACGGTCTCGACCCGGCCGGACTGGCCGAAATGCGTTCGCTCATCGTCGATCTCGCGGCAGACGGCCACACCGTGCTGCTGTCGAGTCATCAGCTCGCCGAGGTGCAGGAAATCTGCCACCGGGTCGGGGTGATCTCCGGTGGACGTCTGCTCGCCGAATCGACGGTCGCCGAATTGCGCGGCACCGCATCGCTGCTCGTCCGGGCCGAACCGGTGGACGTGGCGGTCGAGGCGGTCCGCGCGCTGTCCGACGCGCCGGTGCGGGCGAGCGCCGAGGGCATCCGGATAGAGACCACGGCCGCGATGGCGCCTGCAGTGGCGCGAGCTGTCGTGCAGGCGGGTGCGGACCTGCTCGAGCTGCGCGTCGACGAGAAATCCCTGGAAGAAGTCTTCTTCGAGCTGACGGAGGTCGCGAAATGACCAGCACGACAAGAGATCTCACGGCGAGTATCAGGGCGGAAGGTCTGCGTCTTCGGCGCTGGCCCGCCTTCTGGGTCGTGCTCGGCACATGGATCCTGCTGAATCTGACCTTCGCCTACCTGTTCAACTACCTGGCCTACCGCTCCGGGGAGAGCGGTTCCATGTCCGACGGCTTGCCGCGCGACGTGCTGCTCGGCCAGCTCGTGCCGGCCGCCGTGCCCGAAGTATTCACCCAGGGTATGGCCATGTTCGGTGGTGCGCTGATGCTTGTTCTCGGTGCGCTGGCGGTGGGCAGTGGGTACGGCTGGGGGACGTGGAAGACCGTGTTCACCCAGGGGCCGGGCCGGGTCGATGCGGTCGGTGGGCTGCTGCTGAGTCTGCTGGTGACAGTGGTAGTCCTGGTGTGTGCCGCGTTCGTCGTCGACCTCGGTGTCGCATCGCTCATCGCGGTGACGGAAGGTCAGCCGGTCACGTTGCCGGCGCTCGACCGATCCCTCCTCGGAATCCTCACCGGCACTGCCATTCTGAGTATGTGGACCGCAGCAGGCGCCTTCATCGGCGCCGTGGCCCGCGGCCCCGCTCTCGCTGTCGGGCTCGGCCTGATCTGGGTTCTCGTCGTCGAGAACCTGCTGCGCGGGGTCGCGGGGATATTCGGCCCCATCGAAGCGGTCACCGACCTCCTTCCCGGTACCGCCGCAGGTTCACTGGCAGGGGCGATGCGCACGGTGGACGGCCCGGGCACGCCGGGTGTCCTCGACATCCTGACCCGCGGCGAGTCCCTCGTCGTCCTCGCGGTCTACGTGACGATCTTCGCGACGGGAACCATCTGGCTCACCGCCCGCCGCGACCTCACCTGACCCCGATTCACGACCACCCGGCCGGGTTCGACGCCGTCTCCCTGGAGATTCCCGAATTCCGGTCGGGGAAGGTCCCGAACCGGTCGTTGTGCAGGTGGGCGAAGAAATAGCCCATCGGCCCACATTCGCCGTGGGATCGCACGGCCCCCGGATCGGCTACAGCCGCGCGGTAGTACTCGCGACCCAGCGCGACGATGAAGCCGCGGCGATAAAGGAACCCGTCGTCGGAGCCGCCGATCACCGCGTGGATATCGGCACGGTCGATGTCGTAGAGCGCGCGCTCGACCACGCGGTCCAGCGCGGTGAGCTCCTCGCTGGTGAAATCAGCACTGAGCGCGCGTAATGCGTCGAGGAACTCGTCGAGTCGCTCTTCGGTTCGTGGCGCACCGCAGGCACCCCAGGCGGATTCGATCATGGCCCAGAACCGGTCGACTTCGGTATCGGTAGGAAGTGTCCTCACCCGCGTGACGGTAGCCGTAGCCACCGACACATCGCGCCTACCCGGCCCCGAGTAGCCGGTGAGCGAGGACCGATAAACCTGCCGTGATCTGCTCCGGGGACAAGCCCCGTTCGCGCTGCTGAAGGTAGACCTCGGCCGCCACGGGGGCCAGGACGGTATCGATCAGCGAATCAGGCTGGGGGATACCGGCTTCGACGAGCAGGGCCCGGACATGCAGTGCCCAGAACCCGTAGGCGCCGGTGGCGAAGCGGGCACCGCCGGTCTCGGCGCCGAGCACCAGATGGGCATGGGCGCTGAGCAATTCGATCATGGCGGCATAGAACGCGGCGAGCCGCTCGGCGGGGGGCGCACCGGGGCCGAGTGGGGGTTCGCCGCGCAGGAGCTGTTCCTGGATGGCGCGTTCGTGTTCGTCGAGCAGGGCGACGGCGATGGCATTGCGGTCGGGGTAGCGGCGGTAGAGGGTGCCCCGGCCGACGCCCGCGGCCTTGGCGATGTCGTCCATGGTGACGGTGCGCGGGTCGCGGGTGGCGAAGAGGTCGGCCGCCGCGGCGAGCACTTTGGCGCGGTTGCGGGCTGCGTCGGTGCGTTCGGGTGGTGGTGCCGTGCCGGTGAGCAGGTCGGATCGAGGCTCCATGGGGTCGACTCTAACCGAGAAACGTAAATGTGGACAAGGTGTCCACTTGTGTTCTACCGTTGAGGTAAGCGGACACAACGTCCGGTTATCGAAAGGTTGGACCATGACCCACCTGCTGCATCTCGACGCCAGTGCCAGGAGCAATTCCCTCAGCCGCAGGCTCGGCGCGGAATTCGTGCGGGCCTGGCGTGCGGCAGCCCCCGAGGGCGACTACACCTACCGCGACCTCGCCACCGACCCCGCACCGTTCATCGACGAGGGCTGGACCGAGCTGTGCGATGCCGTCCTCGCGGCGGGCAGCACGGACCTCGATCGCCTGCCGGACCTCGCCGTCACCCCCGCCGCCCGCGCCGCGTGGCACACCCTCGAACCCCTGCTCGCGCAGTTGCTGGCCGCCGACGTGATCCTCATCGGCACCCCGATGTACAACTACTCCATCCCCGCCACGCTCAAGGCCTGGCTCGATCAGGTGACCTTCCCGCGTATGTCGCTGGGACACAGGCGCTTCGTCGTCGTCTCCGCACGCGGCGGCGCCTACTCACCCGGCACGCCGAAAGCCGCCTTCGACTATCAGGAGCGCTACCTGCGCGACTTCTTCGCGGGCCATTACGCCGTCACCGACACCGTTTTCGTCAATGCCGAACTCGCCAACGCGGTCTCGGACCCCAACCTCGCCCACCTGCGTACCGAGCACGAGGCCTCGCTCGACGCCGCCATCGCCGAAGTGCGCCTGCTCGCAAAGGATTACACGCGATGAACTGGATCGTGCTCGGCGTGGCGGGCCTGGTCGAAATCGCCTGGTCGCAGACCATCAAACCCACCGAGAACTTCACCAGACCCGGCCCGACGCTGCTGTGCATCGCGCTCGGCTCGCTGGCGGTCTACCTGCTCTCTCGCGCCATGCAGACCCTTCCGGTCGGGACGGCGTACGCGGTGTTCACCGGGATCGGCGCACTCGGGGCGATCGGTCTCGGCGTGCTCGTGCACAGGGACCCGCTCAGCGCGGGCCGGGTCTTCGCCCTGACGCTGATTCTCGGTGGCATCGTGCTCGCGCGCGTCACCAACCCCGAGTGACGCTGCGGCACACCCGATGCGGGCTCGGTGGGCAGTTGACCGGTAGGGTCGGCTGATGGACCAGCCAGTTCGCCCCCCGGACCTGTCCACTCGGCCCCACGAGCTCACCGTCGAGCGAGTCATGAAGGCCCAGCCGAGCCTGCTGTACGCGGCTTGGACCCAAGGCCTCGACCTGTGGCTGGCCGTCCCCGGATCGGTTCTGATGCGACCCGCCCTGAACGAGCCCCTCTATTTCGACACCGGCTCGGCCGAGAAGCGCAACCCGCACTACGGCCGCATCCTCACGCTCGAAGCGAACCGCCGCATCGAGTTCACCTGGGTCACCGCCGCGACCGAAGGGGTGGAGACCGTGGTCGCCGCCGAGTTCCTGAAACAACCACGCGGCATCAGGTTGCGGCTGCGGCACTCCGGTTTCCCCACCGTCGCCATCCGTGACCTGCATCAGCACGTGTGGCCGGAGAAGCTGGAACGCCTCGACGAAGTGACGAGTATCCCGGTCTGAGCTCACGTAGGTTCGGTATCGAACACACACTCTTGCTACCGAAAGGAACGTGATGGCGACTCGTAGCGCACGCACACTCTGGGCAGGCGGGCTGCAGGACGGCTCCGGGCAGGTCGAGCTGGTCAGCTCCGGCGTCGGCAAGTACGACGTGACCTTCCCCCGCCGCGCGGCCGACAACGCCGAGGGCACCAGCCCCGAAGAGCTCATCGCGGCCGCGCATTCGTCGTGCTACTCGATGGCGCTCTCGGCCGAGATCGCCAACGTCGGCGGCACGCCGGAGAGCCTCGACGTCACCGCCGACGTGACCCTCGGCCCCGACCCGGCGGGCGGTTTCCGGATCAGCAAGATCAAGCTGACCGTGCGCGCCGTCGCCTCGGGGATCGACGCCGAGGGCTTCTACACCGCGGCGACCGCGGCCAAGAACGGCTGCCCGGTGAGCAAGGCGCTCGCCGGTGTCGCCGAGGTGGAACTGGACGCCGAACTCATCTGAACACTCACCGCTGGGTGAACCAGCGGTGCGCCGCCGGGGTGTACATCGCCGGAATCGCGAGCACCACCGCGAGGATGTGCACCGCCCGGCAGGCGACGAGGACAGCCGAATCGGGCGCGAGCCCACCGAACAGGGCGCCGAAGTCGTCGGTGGACAGCAGCACCGCAAGCGGTTCGATGATGAGCGAGACCAACCCGATCATCCCGATACCGACGGTGAGCAGGGCGCGCGACACCCGGCTGCCGTTGGCCATGTGCATCGCGACCCCGAGCACCACCAGGTAGATGGCCAGCCGGGGGAGCAGGCCTGTTGCGGTGGCGCCGAATTCGGTCCCGCCGCGCACGGCGCGCAGCAGTCCCTCGGCGACCCCGGCGGCCAGCGCGGTGACCAGCCCGGCGAAGGCCACGCGCACCGCGCCCGGGCGGGCGGCGGAAACAGAGAAGGCAGTGTCGGTCATGATGCCGACACTGCCCTCTCGCGGTACTCACGAGGATCACCCCGAGGTAGCGACCTCGCGTGCTACCGGAGTGCTACGCGCGCTTGACCATTCGGTGAGCGCGGCGAACACCAGTCCCAAAGCCGCCCACAGGGTGGCGGTTTCGGCCAGCGACGCCACCCGGAACTGCCACAGCAGGGTCGCCGGGAAGTCGTCGGACACCTCGTTCACGCCCGGCAGCAGCACGTAACCGACCGTGGTGACCAGCACGAACGCGGCTACCGCGGCGAGGAGCCGGAACGAGTCGAGCTGCCCGGCCAGCGCACGATAGGCCGCGACGGCCGCCGCGACCGCGAGCAGGCCGAGCACGACGACGGCCACCCACAGCCAGGTGCGCTGATCGATGGTTTCCGGGTCGCCGACCGCCGGTGGATTGGCCGGGTACTTGAAGAACGGCACCGCGACGATCGCCACCCACGCGAGACCCGCTGCGGTCAGCGACAATCGGGGCCCGCTCAGCGTGGTGAAACGGCGAGCCACATTCACCACCGCGGCGAAGATCGCCCCGAACGCCATCCCGGCCATGGCGAGCGCGAGGAACTGACCCGCCTGCTGCCCCGACCGGCTGACCAGCGGTTCTTCGTCGTGCGCCTGGTCCTCGACCGCCCCGTGCGAATGTCCGCCGGAACCGGTCTCCTCGATGGCGATCGCCGCCTCGATATGGGGTTCGCCGATGAAATAGCCCACTGTCGCGGCCAGCAGACCGGCGATCAGACCGGCCAGCAGACCACGTAACAGCAGGGTTTTGAGGGATCCGGTCAGTGGCACGGGACACCGAGCAGGTGACGTCCGTCGTGCATCAGCTCGTGCAGGAACATCCCGCTACGCGAGACGGCCCCCTGATCGAAACCGACCAGGTACAGCGTGAGCAGTGCAAGAAGAACGACACCGGCCGTGACCAGCACGGTTGCCAGGGTGTCGAGGCCGGTAGACCGGCTGGGTGAATGTGCGATAGCCATTCGGGTCCTCCTCCGGGATGCGCGTCCCGCGATCGAAGCGATAGGCGAGGGTGCCGATGTCTGGCTGTCCGCACCGGAATCCGGCACGGAATACAGTGGCGCGACCGCTCCGGAATCTCACCGGATTACCGCGCACCCTCGCGTAATTTCCCTCGAACTGTGACAGCCGCTGCCGGCGTGCGTCAATACATCCAGGGGAAACGCCCGGATCAGGACTTCGCGGGCACGTCCAGCACGACCTCGAATTCGAGCAGCGACGCACCGGTCGACACCGGCTTGGGCCGCTCGCCGTCGGCACCGTGACCGGCATGCGCCGCGCGGGCCGGGCCGTCGCGCCACGCGGCGAACGACTCCTCCGAATCCCACTGGGTCACCACGAAGTACCGGTTGTCACCGGCGACCGGGCGCAGCAACTGGAAGCCGAGGAACCCGGGGGAGTTCTCCACCGCGTGGGCACGCGCGGCGAACCGCTTCTCCAGCTCCGGGCCCGCGCCCTCGGGAATCTCGATCGCATTGATCTTCACAACAGCCATGAGCTCAGTCTATGGCGGTCGACGCCAGGCCGGTCAGTCCAGATCAAGGTGACTGAAAGCGATGCTCGAGCTGGCACAATCGGCTGGGTGTTGTATGACGAAGGTGGGGTCGGGGCGCCGATTCTGCTGTTGCACGGGCTGATGGGAAGTGCGCGTACCTGGTCGGATCAGGTGCCGTGGTTGCGCGAGTCGGGGCATGTATACACCTTTGATGCCGCAGGTCACGGCCGTGTTCCGCCCGCCGAGCTCACCACCGAGGCGTTCGTCGCCGACCTCGCCGCGCACACGGCGGCGATCACCGAACCGATGATCGTGATCGGGCACTCGATGGGTGCGCTGCACGGGTGGGTGTTCGCGGCGACCCATCCCGAGCGGGTCCGCGCGATCGTCGTCGAGGACATCGCCCCGGACTTCACCGGCCGCACCGCCGCGCACTGGGCCGAACTCATCCACTCCTGGCCGCAACCCTTCCCCGACGAGCAGGCCGTGCTCGACTATTTCGGGCCGGTGGCCGGGCGGTACTTCCTGCGGGCGTTCACCGAGTCGGGCGGCTACCGGCTGCACGGCGAGGTGGACACCTTCCGCGCGATCTCCGAGGAATGGGGAACGCGCGACTTCTGGGACGAATGGAAATCACTGCGCGTGCCCGCCTTGCTCATCGAGGGCGAGCACACCATCACCCCCGCGGGGCAGATGCGGACGATGGCCGAGGTGCATCCGGACGCGGAGTACGTGCGAGTCCCCGGGGCCGGGCACCTGATTCACGATGAGCGGCCCGAGGAATACCGCGCGCACGTCGAACGGTTTCTGGCGCGGTTCTGAGTGCCGGGTTTGTCGAACGATTCCGGCACGGTTCCGATCGGCACGCCCGCCGCTGGTCGAAAGGTTTCTGGCACGGTTCCGAGCGGCACGCCTGCGCCTGGTCGAACAGCTCCGCCGCGGGTCCGGAGATCAGGCTCCCTCGCCGGCCAGGGCGAACAGGCCGTCCTCGGTCTGCTCGACGAGGCCGTCGACCAGCAGAGAATCCAGGGCGCGGGCGCGCTGACCCGGGTCACGCGTCCAGGCCATGTCCAGCCGCACCCGCTCGACCGGCCCCGACGCATCACGCAACACGTCGAGCAGCCTGCCGCGCGCCTGTCGATCGGTGCCCTCGTACTTCTGCACCTTGCGCACCACCTCGGACGCCGGCCTGCCCGCGTCGACCCAGGCGCAGCGCGGCAGCGGGCAGTTGCCGCAGTCGGGGTTGCGGGCCGTGCAGACCAGCGCACCCAGTTCCATCAGCGCCGCCGAGAACTTCGCGGCCCGCGGCACCGAGATCGGCAGCAGCGCCTCGGTTTCGGCGAGATCGCGCGAGGACGGATTACCGGGTTCACGGCCGTGCACCGCTCGCGCCACCACGCGGCGAACATTGGTGTCCACCACCGGAACTCGCTGCCCGTACGCGAAACACGCCACCGCGCGGGCGGTGTAGGCGCCGATACCCGGCAGGCTCAGCAGGATGTCGACATCGGCCGGAACCACGTCGCCGTGCTCGGCGGCCAGCACCCGCGCGCACTCGTGCAACCGCAGTGCCCGGCGCGGATAACCGAGCTTGCCCCACGCCCGCAGCACCTCGGCCTGTGACGACGCCGCCATCGCCGAGGGCACCGGCCAGCGCGCCACCCACTCACGCCAGATCGGCTCCACCCGCACCACGGGTGTCTGCTGCAGCATGATCTCGCTCATCAGGATGTGCCAGGCGGTCGCCTCCGGCCGCCGCCACGGCAGGTCACGCGCCCGCTCGGTGAACCAATCCAGCAGGACCTCGGCGTCGATACTCACTGTTTCCGTTCCATCTCTGCCAGGCCGACTTTGCCGAGGCGTAACAGCGCAGACTCGCTGGTAACCGATAGCGTGTGCACAATGGTCGGTATGCCTGGTTCTAATCCGATAAGTGCCTGGAAGTCGCTGCGCGAGGGCAACGAGCGCTTCGTCAACGACACTCTGCTGCATCCTAGCCAGGGCGCGGCAGACCGGGCCAAGCTCGTGAACGGACAGCGACCGCACGCCATCCTCTTCGGCTGCGGCGATTCACGCGTAGCCGCCGAACTGATCTTCGACCAGGGCCTCGGCGACATGTTCGTGGTGCGTACCGCGGGCCACGTCGTCGACTCCTCGGTGCTCGGCTCGATCGAATACGGCGTCGAGGTGCTCAATGTGCCGCTGATCGTGGTCCTCGGCCACGACAGCTGCGGCGCGGTGAAGGCCACGATCGACGCGCTCGACGGCGGCGCCGTCCCCGGCGGCTTCATCCGCAGCGTGGTCGAGAAGGTGTCACCCTCGATCCTGCTCGGCCGCCGCGAAGGGCTCACGACGGTCGACGAACTCGAGGCCCGGCACGTGGTGGAGACCAGCAAGCTGCTCATGGAACGTTCGATGATCATCTCCCAGCGCGTCGCCACTGGTCAGTGCGCCATCGCGAGCGTCACCTACCAGTTGTCGGACGGTCGCGCGCACCTGCGCCGGGTGGTCGGCAATATCGGCGAGACGGTCTGAATCGGGCGGTACGCGCCCGACACGCCGAGGTCATCGAGCGCGCCCTCGCGCGCTGCGCTTACCTTTGAAGCGTGCTGGAACCGAATGGACCGCTGCCACCGGAGATCTACTGGCGTCGTCGCGCGCTCGCCATCGGCGTCATCGTCGTCGCGCTCGCGATCGTGGTCTGGCTGGTCACGATGGTGGCGCGCGGTGGTGATTCGTCCGGTTCGGGCGCGGCCGCGTCCTCGACGACGGTCGCGAGCACGTCCCAGACCAGCAGCGCGACCAGTAGCGCGGCGGCAAGCAGCTCGGTGACCAGCACATCGGCGCCGGCATCGTCGACCACGTCCGCCGCGCCCGAGCCCGCGGCCCAGCCGTGTAGCGATCAGTCGCTGGCGCTGAAGGTGACGGTCAACCAGCCGACCTACCGGGTGGGTGACCAGCCGGGCTTCGGCACCGTCATCACCAATATCTCCACGGCCGCGTGCTCGCGCGATCTCGGCGCGGGCCCGCAGTTCCTCGTCTACACCCTCGACGGGCAGCGCAGGCTGTGGGCGAGCAACGACTGCACCCCGGACGGGCCGCCGGAGGTGAAGACCCTGAAGGCGGGCGAACAGCTGTCGTACAAGGGCACCTGGTTCGGCACCACCTCCCAGCCACAATGCGCGGGGGAGCGCTTGCCGGTCCCGGCGGGCGCGTACATGGTTGTCGCACAACTCGGTTCCATCCGCAGCGCGGCCGAACCGTTCAACCTGGCCGACTGAATACCGCCCGACCGGGCATTATGCGGATGCGCTGTAAATCACATGTCCAAGATGGCTGATTTGCAGAATTCGCAGGACGGGCGGCCGTGTCAACGGCTGTTACCGCCGAAATGCGGAATTCGACCGGAAAGCGCGGTTTGCCGGAGTTATTCCACGGTCACCGGCTCGCGGGGTGCCCGGGATTTGCGGAGTTCGGCCAAACGCAGCGCCGAACGCAGGTCGCCGACCTCGTGGATGCGCATCGAACCGACCTTGGCCTTCTCCGAACCCGGCGGAACCAGGGCGGTGGTGAAGCCCAATCGCTCGGCCTCGGCCAGGCGCCGACCGAGCCCGGTGATCTTGCGGACCTCGCCCGCCAGACCGACCTCGCCGAGGATCACCCAGCCCGCGGGCAGGGCGATATCGGCCTCGGCGCTGGCGATGGCCAGGGCGATGGCGAGGTCGGCGGTCGGCTCGACCAGGCGCATGCCGCCGACCGTCGCCGCGTACACGTCGTGCTTGCCGAGGAACACGCGTCCACGGCTCTGCAGCACCGCGAGCACCATGGCCACCCGGTTGTAGTCCAGGCCGCTCACCGCGCGCCGCGGCTGGGGGATCTCGGTCTTCACCGTGAGCCCCTGCACCTCGGCGACCAGCGGGCGTTTGCCGTCCATCGCGACCGTCACCGCTGTGCCGGGCACGGCATCGGTGCGGTGATGCAGGAACAGGCCGGACGGATCGTCGACGCAGGCGATGCCGTCCTCGTGCAGTTCGAAACAGCCCACTTCGTCGGCGCTGCCGAAGCGGTTCTTGATGCCGCGCACCATGCGCAGGGAGGAGTTCTTGTCGCCCTCGAACTGCAGCACCACGTCCACCAGGTGCTCGAGCGTGCGCGGACCGGCCACATTGCCGTCCTTGGTGACGTGCCCGACCAGCAGCACCGCGATCCCGCTCGCCTTGGCCAGCGAGGTGAGCGCCGCCGTCACCGCGCGTACCTGGGTGACACCGCCGATCACGCCGTCGACCTCGGGGGCGAGCATCGTCTGCACCGAGTCGACGACCAGCAGCGTCGGACGCACCTGCTCCACGTGCCCGAGCACGATCGACAGATCCGATTCGGCCGCGAGATACACCCGGTCGTGCACGGCGCCGGTCCGGTCGGCACGCAGGCGCACCTGACCCGCCGACTCCTCCGCCGTCACATACAGCGCGGTCTCGTCGCGCTGGGCGGCCCACCGGAACGCGACCTCGAGCAGCAGGGTCGACTTGCCGACGCCCGGTTCACCCGACAGCAGCACCACCGATCCCGGCACCACCCCACCGCCGAGCACCCGGTCGAGCTCGCTCACCCCCGTCGACCTGGCCTGGGTGACCTTCGCATCGATCTGCGACAGCGGCGCCGCCGCCGTGCTCGGCAACATGGCCCTGCGCCCCGGCGCCGCCGCGGAGGCCGAAACCGCCACCTCGTTCACGGTGCCCCACGCACCGCAATCAGGACATTTGCCAACCCATTTCGACACCTCGTGCGAACACGAGGTGCAACGGAAAACAGCTTTGGTCTTGGCCACACGCGCACCCTACGGACCGGGTCCGACAACAAGAAAAGCCGCCGCGAAAGTTCGCGACGGCTTTTCTCGACAGCTGGTCTCAGTGACCGCCGCCCGCGCCCTCGGGCGCCGGGCCGGACTTCTCGTTCTCGACGCGCTCGGACGTGGCGGCGTCGACCGGAACGGCCACCTGCACGGTGCCCGCGTCCTTGAAGTTGAAGGTGACCGTGTAGGTCAGGCCGGGGGTGATGTTCTCCGTGAGGCCGGTGATCTCGATGCTTGCCGGCTCGGCGGCGGCATCGCTCGCGCTCGAGTTACCGCCACCCGGCGCCGTGGTCGGTGCCGCGGTGGTGGTGGGCGCGGCCGTGGTGGTGCCGTGGTGATCGCCGGTCTCGGCCGCGGCGGTGACGCTCGGCGGGCCGACCAGCACGGTCTCCTGCGGCTTCAGCTCGAACTTGCCGCCGGCCGGGCCGGTGATCTTGATCGGGCCGAGGTCGGTGCTCACGCTGGTGAGCTCGTCGGTGACGGTCTCGCTGCCGTTGATGATCGACAGGGCGAGGACGGCCTTGCCGCCCTTCTGGTGCTCCGCCGCCGCCTCGGGGTACACGATGTGCACGTTGCGCAGGGAGATGTCGCCGACATCGGCGTGGTTGCCGTTGATCGCGGCGGCCTGCGACGAGGTCTGGGTGTGCTGGCCGGCACTGCAGCCGGTCAGGGCGATGCCCGCGGCAGCGGCGAGCGCGGCAACCGTCACCATGCGACGTCGCGCCGACGGGGCGGTCACAGCTTTCAGGGCAGTCACGGTTTGTCCTCCATGTCGACCGGGCTCACTCCGTTCCACACGGGGACCGGAGGGTAGTAACTAGGCAGCGTAGTAGTTCGCTTCGCGCGCGTGGCGTCGGGGCTCGCGACGCGCGGGTACGGAAGTAACAGTTCGGTGTCCCGGACGTGGTTGCCACGTCGATGCCCGACGGCCGAAGTGCGAATACCGGTCGTTGTGCTGGTGGTTAACCTGTTCTGGCGCAACACAATGCACAACAATTCTTGATTGTCAACCCCTGGGATGTCCTCGTTGTGGCCCTGACCTGCACAGTTGATCGCGCCGTTACCGAGTCGCATGTTAAACTGTGAACATCGAAAGGGGCACGGGACACATGATTTTTAAGGTCGGAGACACCGTCGTTTACCCCCACCACGGAGCGGCGCTGATCGAAGCAATCGAGACCCGCACCATCAAGGGTGTGCAGAAAGAGTATCTGGTCCTGAAGGTCGCGCAAGGCGACCTGACCGTTCGCGTTCCCGCAGAAAACGCCGAATACGTCGGCGTGCGCGACGTCGTCGGCCAGGAAGGTCTCGACCGCGTCTTCCAGGTGCTACGCGCGCCACACACGGAGGAGCCGACCAACTGGTCCCGCCGTTACAAGGCCAACCTCGAGAAGCTCGCCTCCGGCGACGTGAACAAGGTGGCCGAGGTCGTCCGCGACCTGTGGCGTCGTGAGCAGGATCGCGGCCTGTCCGCCGGTGAGAAGCGGATGCTGGCCAAGGCTCGTCAGATCCTCGTCGGTGAGCTCGCGCTCGCCGAGGGCACCGACGACGGCAAGGCCGAATCGCTGCTCGACGAGGTCCTCGCCGCGGCCTCGTAGTGTGCGACCTGTCGTAGCACTGGTTCCTGCCGCCGGTCGTGGCGTGCGCCTGGGTGAACCCACCCCGAAGGCGTTCGTCCCGGTCGGCGGTATACCTATGGTCCGGCTGGCCGTCGATGGGCTGATCGCGTCCGGTGCTGTGCACCGGGTGGTCGTGGTCGTGCCCGCCGAACTGGTCGACGCCGCGTCCGCCTTGCTGTCCACCACTTCGCTGACCGGCGGTTCGATGCCCCCTGTGCCGGTGCAGGTCGTCGTCGGCGGCGCCGAGCGCACGGATTCGGTGCGCGCGGGCATCGCGGCCGCACCCGACGCCGGGTACTACCTCGTGCACGACGCCGCCCGCGCGCTCACCCCACCCGAGCTCATCGCGCGCGTCGCCACCGAACTGCAGGCAGGCAGCCCGGCCGTCGTGCCCGCCCTGCCCGTCGTCGACACCGTGAAATCGGTCGACGACGCGGGCGTCGTCACCGGCACCCCCGACCGCGCCCACCTGCGCGCCATCCAGACTCCCCAGGGCTTCGACGCCGAGTTGCTGCGCCGCGCCTACGCCACCGACGTCGGCGCGACCGACGACGCGGGCCTGGTCGAACGCCTCGGCGTCGCCGTGCACACCGTCGCGGGCGACCCACTGGCCTTCAAGATCACCACGCCACTCGACCTGACCCTCGCCGAAGCCGTCCTCTCGGTCGGCGGCTCCGCGCAGCTCGGTCACTCCGCCGTCCGGACCGAGGTCGCTGGATGAGAGTCGGCATCGGGAGCGACGTACACCCCATCGAACCCGGTCGTCCTTGCTGGATGGCCGGGCTGCTGTTTCCCGACGCCGATGGCTGCGCGGGCCACTCCGACGGTGATGTCGCCGTGCACGCGCTGTGCGACGCACTGCTCTCCGCCGCCGGCCTGGGCGACGTGGGCGCCGTCTTCGGCGTCGGCCGCCCCGAATGGGCCGGAGTCACCGGCGCCGCCATGCTCACCGAAGTCCGCAGACTCCTCGCCGACGACGGCTATTCCGTCGTCAATGCCGCCGTGCAGGTCATCGGCAATCGCCCGAAGATCGGCCCGCGCCGCGCCGAAGCGCAAAAAGTACTCGGCGAATTACTCGACGCACCGGTTTCGGTATCCGGGACCACCACCGACGGGCTCGGATTGACCGGGCGCGGTGAGGGTGTCGCCGCCATCGCGACCTGCCTGCTGGAGTGTTCGCAGCCCTGACGGGCCACCCCACCCGACCGCCGCACCGTCGCCGCCCGGAATCGCGGCGAGCCACGAACCGGCCGGTCAACCCCACTCTCATCCCACCGACTAGGATCGAATGCCGTGACCTTGCGCCTTTTTGACACCGACACGCGGACCATGCGGGAATTCACCCCGCTGGTCCCCGGCCGTGCCTCGGTGTATCTGTGTGGTGCCACCGTGCAGGGTCAGCCCCATATCGGGCATGTGCGCAGCGGCGTCGCCTTCGACGTGCTGCGTCGCTGGCTGCTGGCACACGACTACGACGTGCGGTTCATCCGCAATGTCACCGATATCGACGACAAGATCCTGAACAAAGCCGCCGAGGCGGGCAGGCCGTGGTGGGAATGGGCGGCCACGCACGAGCGCGCGTTCGATTCCGCCTACGAAACCCTCGGTGTGCTGCCGCCGTCGGCCGAGCCGCGTGCCACCGGGCACATCACCCAGATGGTCGCCCTGATGGAGCGGCTGATCGAGCGCGGGCACGCCTACGCCGCCGAGGGCGATGTGTATTTCGATGTGGTGAGCTGGCCGAATTACGGTGAACTCTCCGGCCACAAACTCGACGACGTGCACCAGGGCGAAACTCCCACCCGCGGCAAACGCGACCCCCGCGATTTCACCCTCTGGAAGGCCGCCAAACCGGGCGAGCCGAGCTGGCCTTCGCCGTGGGGTCCCGGTCGCCCCGGCTGGCACCTGGAATGCTCCGCGATGGCCGAGTTCTATCTCGGCCCCGAATTCGATATTCATTGCGGCGGAATGGATTTGATCTTCCCGCACCACGAGAACGAGATCGCCCAGTCGAAGGCGGCAGGCGACGGTTTCGCGCGTTACTGGCTGCACAACGGCTGGGTGACGATGGGCGGGGAGAAAATGTCGAAGTCGCTCGGCAATGTGCTCTCGGTGCCGAATGTGCTCACCCGGGTGCGGCCGGTGGAATTGCGTTTCTATCTCGGCAGCGCGCATTACCGTTCGATGCTCGAATACTCCGACAAGGCACTCGACGACGCTGTTGCTTCCTATCAGCGCATCGAGGCTTTCGTGCGGCGGGTGCACGATCGGGCCGGTGCGGTGCCGGTCGGCAAATGGACCGACGCGTTCGCCGCCGCGCTCGACGACGATCTGGCGATTCCCAAGGCGCTCGCCGAGATCCACCACGTGGTGCACGAGGGCAATCGCGCCATGGAATCGGGTGCGCTCGATACGGCGGCCGAACTGGCCGGGCAGGTGCGGGCGATGCTCGGCATCCTCGGCGTCGACCCGTTCGACGAACACTGGTACACCCCCGCCGACAATTCGGCGGCGCTCGACGCGCTCGACGTGCTGGTCCGCTCGGAGCTGGATCGCCGGGCGAGCGCGCGAGCGGACAAGAACTGGGCAGAAGCCGATGCCGCACGGGATCGGCTCATCGCGGCGGGTATCGAAGTCACCGATACCCCGCAGGGGCCGGAATGGTCGCTGGGCGCAGCTAGCGGAAAGGCGAACTGATGGCAGGCAATTCACAGCGACGCGGAGCGATCAGGAAGGGCGGCACCAAGAAGGGTGCTGTCGTCGGTTCCGGCGGCAGGCGCCGTCGCGGCCTCGAAGGGCGCGGCGCGACCCCGCCCGCGGTCGAACGCACCAAGCACCCCGCCGCCAAGCGCGCGGCCGCCGCGGCCAAAGCCAAAGCGGCACAGGGTCGTCCGACCGGCAAGTCCGGTGTGCCGCGCGCCGGTCGCAAATCCGACGACGGTCCCGAGCTGGTGCTCGGCCGCAACCCGGTGCTCGAGTGCCTGCGCGCCGATGTGCCCGCGACCGCGCTCTACGTGGCGGTCGGCACCGAGAACGACGACCGCCTCACCGAGAGCGTGCAGCGCGCCGCCGACCTCGGCATCTCCATCCTCGAGGTGCCACGCACCGACCTGGACCGGTTGAGCGCCAACGGCTTGCACCAGGGTGTGGCACTGCAGGTGCCGCCGTACCGGTACGCCCACCCCGACGATCTGATGGACCGGGTGAAGTCGACCGCCGAGCCCGCACTGCTCGTCGCCCTCGACAACATCACCGACCCGCGCAACCTCGGCGCGGTCATCCGCTCGGTGGCCGCGTTCGGCGGTCAGGGTGTGGTGATCCCGCAGCGTCGCAGCGCGGCCGTCACCGCGGTGGCGTGGCGGACGAGTGCGGGCGCGGCGGCACGCCTGCCCGTCGCCCGGGCAACCAACCTGACCCGCACGCTGAAGGACTGGGCTGCGCAGGGCATTCAGATCGTCGGCCTCGACGCCGATGGCGACACGACCCTCGACGATTTCGACGGCAGCGTGCCGACTGTGGTCGTCGTCGGCTCCGAGGGCAAGGGCCTGTCGCGCCTGGTCCGCGAGACCTGCGACTCGATCCTGAGCATCCCGATGGCGGGGCCGGTCGAGTCGTTGAACGCTTCCGTGGCTGCTGGTGTGGTGTTGGCTGATATCGCCCGGCAGCGTCGACTGGGCTGAGTTCGGCGTCTGCACGCCACGTCGGCGGCCTAGTTGTGGTTTGCTGACGCTGAATCGTGGTCGCACGCCGTAGAATTCACGGGGTGGCGATCCCTAATCAACCGATCGGCCCGACGGTCGAGCACCCGCAGGCGAACATGATTCTCGTGCTCGGGCTGCTCAGCCCGTTCTGCTGCGGGATCTTCGGGCCGGTCGCGTGGACGCTCGGGAAGCGGGCACTCAACGAGATCGACGCTTCCTACGGTGGGCTCAGTGGGCGTCATCAGGTGCTGATCGGGTACATCGGCGGGATCATCGGCACGATTCTGATGATCTGTTTCGCGTTGCTGTACCTGGCCGGGTCCTGCAACGGGAACTTTTGAGCTAGTCGAGGCTAGGGCGTTCCCCGGGAGCGTCCCAGGCGGGCCACTCGTCGTTGACGCTGCCCGACCAGTTCGGCTGACGACGTTCCTTGAAGGCCGTCATCGCCTCGCCGCCGTCGACGCTCTTGGCCACGTGCGCGTTGAGCTCGGATTCGAGCTGTCCGACCACGGCGGGGGTCATGCCGAGGCTTTCCCAGATGAGCCGCTTGGTGAGGGCCACGGGCAGCGGCGCGGGGCCACCGGCGATGTCCTCGGCGACGGCAAGCGCGGTCGGCAGCACCTCGGCGGCGGGCAGGCTGGCATTGGCCAGCCCCATCGACTTGGCTTCGTCACCGTCGAAGGTGCGGCCGGTGAGCATGATGTCGGCGGCGTTGGCGAGCCCGGCCAGGCGGGGCACGGTCCAGTGCGCGTAGCCGTCGGCGAGCACACCGCGCCGGACCTGGCTCAGGCCGTACACGGCGTCGTCGGCGAAATAGCGCAGATCGCACTGCAAGGCGAGCGCGAGCCCGATGCCGACGGCGTGCCCGTTCACGGCGGCGATCACCGGTTTGCGCACCTGCCACGGTGACGGGTCGAGCGTCGCGCTCGCCCCGCCCGCACCGGCCGACAGGTCGGCACCGGCGCAGAAGGCGGGTGGGGTGCCGGTGATGACGACGGCGCGGATGGCGTCGTCGGTGTCGCAGCGGCGAAGGGCCGCCCCGAGTTCGGCCGTCATGGTCGCCGTGACGGCGTTGCGCTGGGCAGGACGGTTGAGCGTGAGCACCGCGACGCCCGCGCGGACATCGACCAGCAGTTCCGAACTCATGGGATCGAATGGTACTAGCGGCCGACCAGATGTCTGCCGATCGCGTATTTGTGGACCTCGGTCGGCCCGTCGTAGAGCCGGAAGGCGCGCATGTCGCGGAACAGCATTTCCACCACGGTCTCGTCGCTGATCCCGATCCCGCCGAGCACCTGCACACACCGGTCGGTGACTTTGAACAGTTCCTCGGAGACATACGACTTGGCCATCGACGATTCGTGCCTGGCCTGCTGCCCCTGGTCCATCAGCCAGCAGGTGTGCCAGATGGTCAGCCTGCACTGGTGCAGCGCGATCTCGTTGTCCGCCAACATGAACGACACCCCTTCGTGCTGCCCGATGGGCTTGCCGAAGGCGGTGCGGGTGCGCGCGTGGTCGAGGGCGATGCTCTGCGCGCGTTCGGCGGCGCCGAGCCAGCGCATGCAGTGCGTGAGCCGGGCGGGGGCCAGGCGCAACTGGGCGTAGCGCAGGGCTTGACCGGTGCGGCCGAGCACCGCGCTCGGCGGCAGCGTCAGGTTTTCGAACCGGACCACCGCGTGCCCGCCCACGTAGTTGCGGTCCATCGTGTTCATGATCCGCTCGATGACGATGCCCGGCGTGTCGGCCTCGGTGAGGAACAGCGTCGGCCCGGCGGGCAGGTGCGGGTTCTCGGCCAGGTCGGCCATGATGATCCAGGTCGCGGCGCCGTCGGCACCTGTGATGAGCCACTTCTGCCCGTCGATCACGAAGTTCTCGCCGTCGAAGACGGCCCGCGTGCTGAGTTGCCCGGGGTCCGAACCGGCCCCGCCCGGTTCGGTCATGGCGAACACCGAGCGCCGTTCCCCGCGGATCATCGGCATCAGATGCTGGTCGATCTGTTCGGGGTCGGCGATCTTGCCGAGCAGGTACATGTTGCCCTCGTCGGGCGCCGCGCAGTTCATCGCGACAGGCCCGAGCGTGGACCACCCGGCCGCTTCGTACACCAGCGCCTGCTCCACGTGGCCGAGCCCGAGCCCGCCGTACTCGACGGGCGCCTGCACTGTGAGCAGCTTCTCGGCCCGTGCCAGCTCGACCAGTTCGGCCCGCAACTCGTCGGTTGGCCCGTGCGCGGTGAGCCGCGGATCGCGTTCGAACGGCACGATCCGGTCGACGACGAACGCGCGCACCCGATCGCGCAGGGCGGCCAGATCCTCCGGCACCGAGAAATCGATCATGGATGAATCATCGCGCTGCCGTGCGCGGCCCGTGGCGATTTCAGCGCACGGGCGCGAGCTTGCGCTGCCGGTGTCCGACGACCCGGCACACCAGGTAGATGGTGAACGAGATGCCGGTGACGAAGGTCGACACCGGCACGCCGGGCGCCAGCGACAGTAGCAGCCCGCCGACGGCGGCGACCTCGGCGAAGATCACCGAGAGGACGGTGGCCCGCAACGGACTCGACGTCACCTGCGCGGCAGCGGCGGCCGGGGTGATGAGCAGGGCGAGCACCAGCAGCGCGCCGACGATCTGCACGCCGAACGCGGCGGTGATGCCCAGCAGCACCGCGAACACCACCGACAGCGCCCGCACCGGCACACCGCGCGCCACGGCGACCTCGGGATCGGCGCTGGCGAACAGCAGCGGCCGGTACACCACGGCGAGCACGGCCAGCACGGCGGCGGTGCAGGTGAGCAGCAGGGCGAGCCCGTCGTAGCCGACGCTGGCGACCTGCCCGGTGAGCAGCGAGAACTTCGATCCGGCGCGGTCGGGGGACAGCCACAGGAACAGCACCGACAGGCCGAGCCCGAACGAGAGCACCACCGCGATCACCGAATCACGTTCGCGCGCACGCGAACCCAACCAGCCGAACAGCACGGCCGCGACCACCGAACCGGCGATGGCACCGAACCCGACACCCACACCGACGAGCAGCGCCGCCGCCGCACCGGTGAGCGACAGTTCGCTCGTCCCGTGCACCGCGAACGACATCTGTCTGGCGACGATGAGCGGCCCGATCAGCCCGGCGAGCAGGCCGAGCAGGGCGGCGGCGAGCAGCGCCTGCTGCACGAAGTCGTAGCCGAGCAGGTTCGCGGTGGTGCCGATGTCGAACATCGACGTGAGCACTTTGGTGAGCTTGTCCATCAGGCCAGGGCGTCCATATCGTCACCGGTGCCGACGACCACGAGCCGCCCGCGCACCCGCAGTACCTCCACCTCGGTCCCGTAGAGCTCCGAGAGGGTCTGCGAGGTCATCACCTCGTCGGGTGTGCCGATCCGGAACTCGCCGTCGACCAGGTACAGCACCCGGTCGACCAGCGGCAGGATCGGATTGAGCTCGTGGGTCACGAACAGCACGGCGGTGTCGTGTTCGCGCCGGCGCTTGTCGATCAGCTCGGCCACGAGACGCTGGTTGGCCATGTCGAGGCTGAGCAGGGGTTCGTCGCACAGCAGTACCGAGGGATCACCGACGAGCGCCTGGGCCACCCGCAACCGCTGCTGCTCGCCGCCCGACAGCGACTCGAGCGGGGCATGCGCGAACTTCTGCGCGCCGACCGCGGCGATGGCGGCCTCGACCTGCTCGGCCCGTTCCCGGCGTTTGCGCCAACCGAGCCCCCAGCGGTGTCCGTCCACGCCGAGCCCGACCAGATCCACGCCACGCAACAGCACCCCGGCGTCGATCGTCTTCTGCTGCGGGATGTACCCGATGCCCGGATTGCCCACCCCGGCTCGCCGCCCGGCGATCTCCGCGCTGCCCGCGGTGAGCCCGAGCGTGCCGAGCAGCACTCGTAACAGCGAGGTCTTACCGGACCCGTTCGGGCCGAGCACCGCGATGAACTCACCGGGCGAAACCTCGAGATCGAGGTCGCTCCACAGAGTGCGTTCGCCGAACGACATCGTGGCCGTGCGCAACCGGATCGCCGGATCCGGCTGCGCACCTGCCACGCCTGCGGCAGACGCGCCGGTCGTGCCGGGCGCCGACAGGGCGGTTGCGTCGGTCATGAGGTCCTCGATCGGGTTCGAGCGTCAGCGCAGAGCCGCGGCCAGCGCCTTGGCATTGGCCGTCTGCCACTGCACGTAGTCGACACCCTCGGGCAGTGTCTCGGTCACCTCGACCACCGACACACCGGCAGCCTGTGCGGCCGTGCGCAGGTCCTGGGTGATCTTGTCCTGGGTCTGGGTGTTGTAGATCAGCGCCTTGACCTGCTTGCCGGTGATGAGGTCGCGGGTGGCGGCGACGGCGGCCGGGGACGGGTCGGTCTCCTGCTCGATCGCTTCCTGGAATTCGTGCGGAGTCTTGTCCTGGGCCTTGGCGGCCAGCAGCAGGTAGTGCGCCAGCGGCTCGGACTGGGCGACGGCCGCGTTCGGCGTCTGCGCCGCGATGGCGCCGGTGATGGTGCTGATGCCCATCAGCTGGTTCTTGAAGGCGACGGCACGCTCGGTGTAGGCGTCCTTGTGCGGCGCGTCGATCTCGCCGAGTTCGGCGGCGATGCGGTCGGCGACGGCGGCGACGGTGGTGACGTCGTACCAGACGTGCTCGTTCTCGTCGCTCTTGTCGGTGCGCTCCTCGAACGCCTCGACGGTCCGCTTGCCCTTACCGGAGATGGCTTGCTCGATGAACTCGTCGTAGTGGCCGCCGTTGAACACCACCAGCTCGGCATCGCTGATCTTCGCGGTATCGCTCGCGGAGGTCTCGAACGAATGCGGGTCGGCGGCCGGATCGGTGATGATGGCGCTGACCTGGGCATCCGGCCCGGCGACCGCGCTCGCGACCGAGCCCCACACATCGGTGGAGGCCACGATCGAGGGAGTGCCGGATTCCTCGGAGCCCCCGCCGCAGGCCGTCAGGACGGCGGCGACCGCCACTGCCGCCGTGAGACCGGCACACGCACGGGCGATTCGACTGTTCACGCGGGACTCCTGGGGCAAACCACGACCGGACCACACACGGTTGTGCGTCAGATCATAATGGAAATCGTTACCGTTTTAGATTAGCAGCAATGATGCCGGCCCGTGAACGTGGCCACCGGACTGCCGTCCCTGTCTCGCAGGTACATGGGTAACTCGTCGGGCACGGGCCGACGTTCCCCTTTGGAGAACGTCGGCCGCCTGCCTATAGCATCCCCGCGCCTAGATCTGGCCTGATGTCACGGGGAGGCGGGCAGCGCTCAGGAGCTGAGCGCAGCGCAGCAGGCCGAGGTGGCTGTAGGCCTGCGGGTGGTTGCCGAGGGAGCGCTCGGCGACGGGGTCGTACTCCTCGCTGAGCAGACCGGTCGGGCCCGCCGCGGCGACGAGCTGCGTGAACAACGCCTCGGCGTCGGAACGGCGACCGATCAGCAGGTACGCCTCGACCAGCCAGGCGGCGCACAGGTGGAAACCGCCTTCACCGCCGGGCAGCCCGTCGTCGTGGTGGTAGCGGTAAACCGTCGCGCCGCTGCGCAGTTCGGCCTCGGTGGCCACGACGGTCGCCGCGAAACGCGGGTCGGCGGGGTCGATCAGGCCGCTGAGGCCGATGTGCAGGGTGGCCGCGTCCAGATCGGTGCCGTCGTAGGCCGCGGTGTAGGACTGCACCTCCTCGTTCCAGCCCTTGGCCTTCACCTCTTCGGCGATCGTGTCGCGCAGGGTGACCCATTCGGGATCGATGGCGCGATCGAAACGCTGAGCGAGGGTGAGCGCGCGGTCGACGGTGAGCCAGCCCATCACCTTCGAGTACACGTGGTGCCGCGGGTTGCCGCGGATCTCCCAGATGCCGTGGTCGGGTTCGGTCCAGCGCCGCTGCACCGCGGAGACCATGGCGTGCACCAGTTCCCAGTCGGCGTCGGGCAGAGCCTCGGCCGCGTCGGTGGCGCCCTGGCGTTCCCGTTCCTGCGCCAGGGTGGTGATGAGGTCGACGATCGGGCCGAACACATCGAGCTGCACCTGCATATTGGCCGCGTTGCCCACGCGCACCGGCCGCGAGCCGGCGTATCCGGGCAGCAGGTCGATGACGGCCTCGGGCGGCAGCGTCTCGCCGTAGATCGTGTACAGCGGGTGCAGCCGCTCCGGGCCGGGCAGGGTGGCGAGCACCTTGTGCACCCAGTCCAGGAATTCCTCGGCCTCGGTGAGCGAGCCGAGCGTCACCAGTGCCTGCGCGGTGAGTGAGGCGTCGCGCAGCCAGCAGTAGCGGTAGTCCCAGTTGCGCACGCCGCCGATGTCCTCGGGCAGCGAGGTGGTCGCGGCGGCGAGGATCGATCCGGACGGGCGGTGCACGAGCCCGCGCAGGGTCAGCGCCGAACGCTTCATCAGGTCCGGCTTGAGCGGCGGCAGCTGCAGGCTGCTCGCCCACTCGGTCCAGTACTGTTCGGCCAGCTGACGACGCTGCGACTCCGGCGTCATCGACGGCGCGAGATCGGCGGTACCGCAGCGCAATTCGAGGACGACCGGCGCCACGGCCGGGTCGACCACGGCGCGCGCCTGCTCGCTGATGCCGTCGGAAGTGATCTCCCACTGCACGCCGGGGGAGCGGAGCACCATCGGATCGTTGGTGCCGCTCACCCGAAGCCCGTTGTGCACGGCCTCGATTCGCACCGGCACCTGCCCGAACTCCGGCCGCGGCGCGAAGTGTACGACGGCCTTGGCGGTGCCGGTGATGACGCGGGTCAGGTCGGTGCGGTTGGGGGTCACGTCGTGGGGCAGGTAGTCGGCCACTTGCAAACTGGCCCACCGGGTTTCGACGGTCATGGTGCCGTCGACGTAGCGCTGCGACAACGGCAGGCTCGGCCGCTCCGGCGCCACCGAGAAGTGACCGGCGGCCGACCCGCCGAGCAGGTGCGCGAACACCGCCGCCGAATCGGGTTCGGGGTGGCAGAACCAGGTGACGGTCGCGTCGGGGGTGAGCAGGGCGACCGAGCGCGGGCTGGCGAGCATGCTCAGCCGCTCGATACGCGGTGCGCTGGCACCGGCGAGCCAGGTACGCCGCTCCTCGACGAGGAAGGCCAGCGCGCGCGCCACGTCCTCGGTGGAGTCGACGCGCAGCTTGGCCAGGCTCTCGCCCTCGCCGACCTTGATGCCGACGTCGGGGCCCGACAGCACCCGGAAGGCCTTCTCGTCGGTGACGTCGTCGCCGAAGAACACTGCGGCCGAGGCACTTTCCTGGTGCCGGATGGTGTCGAGCGCGGTGCCCTTGTCGGTGGGGATCACCGCGAGTTCGATCACCGCCTTGCCCTCGGTGACCTGCACACCCACCCAGCACGCCGGACCCTGGCGCGCGGCGGTCAGTGCGCGCCTGCCGATTTCGGGGCTGGCGTTGCGCACGTGCAGTGCGGCGCTGGCCGGTTTCATCTCCACGGTGACGCCGGGGTTGTCGGCGGCGATCTCGGCGAAGGCGACGTGGATCTCGGAGAGCAGTTGCTTGGCGTCGTTGTCGATGGCGTGCACGAAGCCGACATCGAACTCGGAGCCGTGACTACCGATCAGTTGCACCTCGACGGGGAGCCGCGACAGCGCGGCGAGGTCGCGCAGAGCTCGGCCGGAGATCACCGCTGCCGTCGTATTGGTCAGCCCCGCGAGCGCGCGTAGCGCACTCACCGATTCCCGTTGGGGAAACGCTTTCGACGGGTCGGACACGATCGGGGCGATTGTCCCGTCGTAGTCCGAGGCGACCAATAGCCGTGGCACTCGTGCGACCGACGCCAGTGCACGGCGGACATCCAAGGGCAGTTCCTGTGCGCTCACGCATCCAACCTAGTGATGGGAGGGGTGGATCAGGGGGCGCCAAAAACAATACTGGGTCAATTCTCGCGCGCGAGCGGCGCGGCGGGTTGTGCGCACGAGTGTCGTCCGGGTAGTCCGCGACCTCGCGGCTAATCCCGTCGGTCCTCGTCCGGCCGTACCGACGGGTAAGCAGGGGTTATCCGCGATCGCCCAGCAACAGGTCGACGGTGAGCTCGAGGCGCTCGGTGACGTCGGTCGCAGAGGCGCGCCTGGTGAGCCAGGCCACCAGATTCGACAGCCACACATCGGAGATCACGCGGGCGATGGCGAGCTGACGCTCGGTCGGTTCGCCGTCGGCGATGGCGCGGGCGAACACCCGGTCCATCACCTTGCCCACGCGGTCCACTTCGGCGGCGGCGGAGGCGTCGGCGAACATGAACGCACGCGTCATGGCTTCGGTGAGCAGTGGGTCGCGCTGCATCATCCGGGTGATCTGGGTGAGCAGGCCGTGCATGCGCTCGGACGGGCCGTCGCCCGCCAGTGGCTTGCGCTTGCTCTCGAACTGCTCGAATTCCCTTGCCAGAGCGGACACCAGCAGGTGGACCTTGGACGGGAAGTAGCGGTAGAGGGTGCCGACGGCCACGTCGGCGCGTTCGGCGACCGCGCGCATCTGCACCGCGTCGTAGCCGCCCTTGGAGGCGAGCGCGAGGGTGGCGTCGAGGATGCGCTTGCGGCGTTCACGCTGCGCGGTGGAACTCAGCTCCTCTTCGGACAGCGTTGTCACGGTGGGCGTTGGTGCGGGACTGTCCATCGTGGAAACCCTTTCGCTGAGTACGGCAGGAGACATGGTTGCCGGTGAAGGTCTCTTGACTTACACCCACCCCGGATATTAGAACATGTTCTAGGAGTGGGAGCCACGCCGGAAGGGCGGTTTTTCTTGTGACCATCGCCACCACTGACGAGCATAAAGCCGCCGCGGCCTCCCTGCGGAGCTGGGCGAGCTCGGCGGCGCCGATTGCAACAATGCGGGCGGGCGGTAGCTGGCGCGAGTGCTGGCCCGCACTTGCCGAGTTCGGGTTGTTCCAGGTAGCGCTCGACGACGATCACGGCGGACTCGGCGGCACCGTCGCCGACCTCGCCGTGCTGCTGGAACAGACGGCCGACGACCTGGTGAACGGTCCGGTGCTCGCCACCGCGCTGGCGGGTCTGGTCACCGGCGCGGCCGACGGGACGCCCTGTGGCGTCGCGCTGCCCGATGCGTCGTCGGGTGCGGCGACGGGTTCGGATGCCGACGGCTGGAAGGTCAGCGGCACTTGGGAATTCGTCTACGGAGCCGATGTGGACACGCAGGTGCTCGTGCCTGCCGAGACCGCCGACGGCACCCGCTGGTTCGTGCTCACCGACGCGACGATCACGCCGCTGTCCGGCGGTGATCCGACGGTGCCGCTGGCCCGGGTGACCGCCGAGAGTGCCACCGCGGAACGGGGTTTCGCGCCGTCGTTCGACGTCACCGATCTGTTCGTCACCCTCGCGGCCGCCGAACTGGCCGGGGTGGCCGGCTGGTGCCTGCGAACGGCCGTCGACTACGCCAAGGTGCGCGAGCAGTTCGGCAAGCCGATCGGCAGCTTCCAGGCGATCAAGCACCTGTGCGCCTGGATGCTGTGCCGCACCGAACTGATCCGCGCGGTCGCCGCCGATGCCGCCGACGCCTTCGACGCCGGTGGCAAGGAACTGCCGATCGCGGCCGCCGTCGCCGCGGCCTGCGCGCTCGACGCGGCCGTCGACACCGCCAAGGACGCCATCCAGGTGCTCGGCGGCATCGGCTTCACCTGGGAACACGACGCGCACTTCTACCTGCGCCGGGCCAGTTCGCTGCGGCAGCTGCTCGGCGGGTCGGCGCGCTGGCGGGCCCGGGTCACCGAACTCACCCGCGACGGGCAGCGCAGGACCACCGGCGCCGAGCGCGTCCTCGGTGACGCCGAGGGCGACACCGCGTTGTCGGCCGAGATCGCCACCATCGCCGCGCTCCCGGCGGCCGAACGCCCGCGCGCCCTCGCCGACGCGGGCCTGATCATGCCGCACTGGCCGAAACCCTATGGGCGCGGCGCGGATCCGATGACCTGCCTGCAGATCGCCGAACAGCTGCGCCGCGCCGAGGTGGAAACCCCCGACCTCGCGGTCGCCGGCTGGGCGGTGCCCACCCTGCTTCGCTTCGGTACCGAGGAGCAGATCGAGCGCTTCGTCTGGCCGACCCTGCACGGCGAGGTGATCTGGTGTCAGCTGTTCAGTGAACCGGGCGCCGGGTCCGACCTCGCTGCCCTTCGTACTTCCGCCGAGCGGGTCGAGGGCGGCTGGGTGCTGCGCGGTCAGAAGGTGTGGACCTCGCTCGGATCAACCGCGAACTGGGGCATCTGCCTGGCCCGCACCGATCCGTCCGCGCCCAAGCACCGTGGTATCAGCTACTTCCTCGTCGACATGCGCGCCGCGGGCGTGCAGGTGCGCCCACTGGTGCAGATCACCGGCGAGGAGAAGTTCAGCGAGGTGTTCCTCGACGACGTGTTCGTGCCCGACAACTGCCTGGTCGGCGCGCTGAACAACGGCTGGAAGATCGCCCGCGCCACCCTGTCGGCCGAGCGGGTCGCCATGGGCGGCGGCGGGATCGGTGGCGCGCTGGAAGCGCTGCTCGCCGGTTTCCCGCCCGGTGGTCGGGGAACAGAACTGCGCGAGGATCATTTCGGCGCCCTGATCACCACCTCGATTGCTGGGACTTTGCTGGATCAGCGGATCGCGGCGGCCACCGTGGCCGGAGCCGATGCGGGCGCCCAGGCGGCCGTCCGCAAACTCGTCGGCGTCCGGTACCGGCAGGAGCTCGCTGAATATGCACTGGAACTTTCCGGCCGGGAAGGTTCCCTGGATAGCGACGTTCTGAAAGAATTCTTGCTCACACGCTGTCTCTCCATCGCGGGCGGTACCGAGCAGATCCTGTTGACCGTGGCGGCCGAACGGATTCTCGGCATGCCGCGCGATGCGGACAGTTAGCTCGAAGGAGGACGCCGTGGATTTCACCCGCGACGAAAGTGCCGATGCCGTAGCCGAGGTTGTCGTGAGCCTGCTCGAACGTGAGCCTGCCCGCGACATGGAATTGTGGCCGAGTCTCATCGATTCGGGCCTGCTCGCGGTCCCCGTACCCGAGCGGTTCGGCGGTGACGGAATGGGGTTGCCCGAGGTGGCGGCCCTGCTGATGGAACTGGCCACCGATGCGGCGGCGGTCCCCGCACTGCCGACCTTCGGGTTCGGTGTGCTTCCGCTGCTGTCCGTGCTGCCCGATCACCTGGCCGAACGGGTGCTCGCCGAGATCGGCAAGGGCACCGTGCTCACGGCCGCGCTCAACGAGCCGGGCGCGCCGTTCACCACCGCGCCGACGACCGAGGCCGTGCGCGACGGTGACACCGTGCGCGTCACGGGCCGCAAGACCGGCGTGCTCTACGCCGAACAGGCGCGCTGGATTCTGGTGCCGACCGACGCCGGAGTCGCCCTGATCGACGGGGTCGCCCCCGGACTCGAGGTGATCCCGGTGGCCGGCTCGGCGGGCGTTCCCGAGGCCTCGCTCGTCCTCGACGAGGTGGAGATCCCCGCCGAGCAGCTCCTGCCCGACGCGCTGCCCGGCTTGCACCGCTATGCCGTCGCCTGCCTCGGCGCGGTGGCCGACGGCCTGCTCAAGGGCGCTGTCACCCTGACCGCCGAACACGTGCGGACCAGGGAGCAGTTCGGCAGGCCGCTGGCGGAGTTCCAGGCGGTCGCCCAGCAGATCGCCGACCTGTACGTGGTGTCGCGCACCCTGCACGTGGCCGCCGAGTCGGCGTGCTGGGCACTGGCGCAGAACGACGCCTCGCCCGAGCATCAGGACCGCATCGACGAAGACCTCGCCGTGCTCGCGTACTGGGCGGCGGCCGAGGTGCCGCGCGCTATGCAGCAGTGCCATCACCTGCACGGGGGGCTCGGTGTCGACATCACCCACCCGATGCACCGGTATTACTCACAGGCCAAGGATCTCGCGCGGCTGCTCGGCGGCGCGGATCTGCGGCTCGACCTCCTGGGAGCCAGATGTTCATCGATCTGACCGCCGAGCAGCGGCGGTTGCGCGAGGAATTGCGTTCCTATTTCGCCGATCTCGTCACGCCCGAAGAACACGCCGAGATGGCGATCAATCGGCACGGCGACGCCTACCGCGAGGTGGTTCGCCGGATGGGCCGCGACGGCTGGCTCGGTGTCGGCTGGCCGAAGGAGTTCGGCGGGCAGGGTTTCGGCCCGATGGAACAGCAGATCTTCTTCAACGAGGCGGTGCGCGCCGATGTGCCGTTGCCGCTGGTGACCTTGCTGACCGTCGGCCCGACGCTGCAGAAGTACGGCACCGATGCGCAGAAGAAGAAGTTCCTGCCCGGAATCCTCTCCGGCGACATCCATTTCGCCATCGGCTACTCCGAGCCCTCGGCCGGCACCGACCTGGCCGCGCTGCGCACCACCGCGGTGCGTGACAGCGACGGCGACTGGATCGTCAACGGGCAGAAGATCTTCACCACCGGCGCCCACGAGGCCGACTACGTGTGGCTGGCCTGCCGCACCGGCACGGTCGAATCCCGCCACCGCGGCATCACGATCCTCATCGTCGATACCAAGGATCCCGGCTATTCGTGGACGCCGATCATCACCTGCGACGGCGCCCACCACACCAACGCCACCTACTTCGACGACGTGCGGGTGCCCGCCGACATGCTGGTCGGCGAGGAGAACCGGGGCTGGCGGCTGATCACCACCCAGCTCAATCACGAGCGGGTGAGCCTCGGCCCGTCGGGCAAGATCGAACAGCTCTACGACCGCCTGCGTGACTGGTCGGCGGCGCGCGAACTGCTCACCCGGCCGGATGTGCGCCGCGCCCTGGCCCGGGTGCGGACCATGGTGCGGCTCAACGAATTGCTGAACTGGCAGGTCGCCGCCGCCGACCCGGCCGCCGCGCAGAACACCGTCATCGCCGATGCCTCGGCGACCAAGGTGTTCTCCACCGAGGCGTTGCAGGAAGCCGGTCGGCTGGTGGAGGAGGTCGTCGGCCGCTACGGCGACCCCGCCGATCCCGACACGGCCGAGCTGCTGGCCTGGCTCGACCGGCGGACCAAACAGAACCTCGTCGTCACCTTCGGTGGCGGCGTCAACGAGATCATGCGCGAACTGGTGGCCTCGGCCGGCCTGGAACTGCCGCGCGTGCCCCGATGAACCAGGAGCGGCGTGTGCCGGAAACTGCTGTGCCCGAGGATATCCAGGCGGGCCTGACCGCGCTGGTCGCGGCGGGGGAGAGCGCTCCCCGCGTCGGCCGCGACCCGGTGAACCAGCCGATGATCCACAACTGGGTGGAGGCGATCGGCGACACCAACCCGATCTATGTCGACGAGGCCGCCGCCAAGGCCGCCGGGCACCCCGGCATCGTCGCCCCGCCCGCCATGGCGCAGGTCTGGACGATGACCGGCCTGCACGGCGAGCGCGCCGCCGACGATCCCATCGGCCGCGTCAACGAACTGCTCGACGCGGCGGGCTACACCTCCGTCGTCGGCACGAACTGCGAGCAGACCTACCACCGGTACCTGCGTCCGGGCGAGGAGGTGACGGTCACCAGCCGTCTCTCGGAGTTCAAGGGGCCCAAGCGAACCGGGCTCGGCGACGGCTGGTTCCTCACCTTCACCACCACCTGGACGGTCGGTGACGAGGTGGTCACCGAGATGCTGTTCCGGATCCTGAAATACGCGCCGGCCGCACCCGCGCCCGCCGATGCCGCCGCCACCTCGACGGACGCGGTCGAGGTCGCGCCCGCCGAGCGGATGGGTCCGGTGATCTCCCGCGACACCGAGTTCTTCTGGGCCGGAACGCAAGCCGGTGAGCTGCGCATCCAGCGTCTGCCCGACGGCACGCTGCGGCACCCGCCGATTCCGGCGCTGTGGCAGGACAAGGCCGAGCCGACCGATTACGTCGTCGCCGCGGGCACCGGCACGGTGTTCAGCTTCGTCGTGCACCACGCGCCGAAGGTGCCCGGCCGGGAGCTGCCGTTCGTGGTCGCGCTGGTCGAACTCGACGAAGGCGTGCGGATGCTCGGCGAACTGCGCGGCATCGACCCGGCCGAGGTCGCCATCGACCTGCCGGTGCGCGCGGCCTTCGAAAAGCTGGCCGACGGCACCGTACTGCCGTATTGGCAGGCGCAGCGGTGAGCGCGGCACCTCGTCGCGCGTGATCCGCCCAGCCATCGCGGAACAGTGCGCGGGGTGCGCCGAGTCGACTCGCTCTGCCCGTCCGGAAAGGACCCGCTCGTGACAACCACCATCGATCCCGCCGCTCTCGCGGTGGGAACCACCCTGCCGGAGTTGGTGATCCATGCCGATCCCACCTTCGTGATCAGTACCGCCCTGGCCACCAGGGACTTCCAGGACGTGCACCACGACCGCGACAAGGCCGTGCGGCGCGGTTCCGACGACATCTTCGTCAACATCCTCACCGACACCGGCCTGGTGCAGCGTTTCGTCACCGACTGGGCCGGACCGCGCGCCCGGGTGAAGTCGATCGCGCTGCGTCTCGGCGTCCCGCTGTATGCCGGTGACACGCTGACCCTCTCGGGCACCGTCACCGACATCGACGACACCCTGATCACCATCGACGTCCGTGGCCGCGACAGCCTCGGTGAGCACATCATCGCCACCTCGGTCATCGCCGTTCCCGATCTGGAGCCGAAATGAGCACGCTGTCCGGCCGCGCGGCCGTCGTCGGTATCGGTGCCACCGACTTCTCCAAGGACTCCGGCCGCAGCGAATTGCGGTTGGCCGCGGAGGCGGTCACCGCTGCCCTCGCCGACGCGGGCCTCACGCCCGCCGATGTCGACGGCCTGACCACCTTCACGATGGACACCAACACCCAGGCCGCTGTGGCCAGGGCGGTCGGCATCCCGAACCTGAAGTTCTTCAGCCACATCGGGTACGGCGGCGGCGCGGCGTGTGCCACCGTGCAGCAGGCGGCGATGGCGGTGGCCACCGGTGTGGCCGACGTGGTGGTCGCCTACCGCGCCTTCAACGAGCGCTCCGGTGCCCGCTTCGGCCAGTTCTCACCCGCGCTGGCCGCCGCACCGACGTCCTCGGGGATCGATGCGGGCTGGGCCTACCCGCAGGGTCTCGGCACGCCCGCCGCGCAGGTGGCGATGGTCGCGCGCCGGTACATGCACGTCACCGGTGCGACCAGTGCCGACTTCGGGAAGGTGGCCGTCGCCGATCGCAAGCACGCCGCGGTGAACCCGAACGCCTTCTTCTACGGCAAGCCGATCACGCTGGAGCAGCATCAGGATTCGCGCTGGATCGCCGAACCCCTGCATCTGCTCGACTGCTGTCAGGAATCCGACGGCGGTGTCGCGATCGTCGTCACCAGCGTCGAACGCGCCCGTGACCTGCCGCAGCGTCCTGCCGTCATCGCCGCCGCCGCACAGGGCAGCGGCCCCGACCAGTACGTGATGACCAGCTACTACCGCGACGCCATGACGGGCCTGCCCGAAATGGGCCTGGTCGGCGAACAGCTCTGGGCGCAAAGCGGTTTCACCGCCGCCGACATGCAGGCCGCCATCCTCTACGACCACTTCACGCCCTTCGTCCTCATGCAACTCGAGGAGCTGGGTTTCTGTGGTCGCGGTGAAGCCAAGGACTTCATCGCCGACGGCGCCATCGAACTCGGCGGTCGCCTACCCCTCAACACCCACGGCGGCCAGCTCGGCGAGGCCTACATCCACGGCATGAACGGCATCGCCGAAGCCGTCCGCCAGATCCGCGGCACCTCGGTGAACCAGGTCGACGACCTGGAACGCATCGTCGTCACCGCGGGCACCGGCGTCCCCACCTCCGGATTGGTGCTCACCGCCTGAGTTTTCGCGCCGGGGTGACTCAGCGCACCTGTTGAGCACGTCACCATGTCTGTTGCCCGGCTTCCTCGCCCCACTACAACTGGGTGGGACGAGGAGGTCGGTGTGACGGTGGTTCTCGATTCCGGGCAGACGGCGGCGGCGCGGCGGCTCGGGGAGTTGCTCGATCGGAACGGGCGGGTGCGTAAACGGGCGCGCGGGGTGTATCTGCACGGCAGGCCCGGGCGTGGCAAGACAATGGTGATGGATCGATTCTTCGCTTCGGCCGATCCGATTCGCAAGCGCCGCTTTCATTTCCACAATTTTTTCGCCGCATTGCACACCGCGGTACACGAACTGGGTTCGATCGAAAATGCGATAGAACGTTTGCTGGGTGACGCGGATCTGGTGTGTTTCGACGAGTTCCACGTGCACGACATCGGCGATGCCATGCTCGTGGCCCGGCTGGTCGACACCCTGTTCGCCGAACGTCGCACCCTGGTGGTCACGTCGAACTACCCGCCCGCGGGGCTGCTGCCGAACCCGCTGTTCCACGACCGGTTCGTGCCGACCATCGAGCGCATCCTCGCCCACCTCGAGGTCGTGACCCTCGACGGTCCGCTGGACTACCGCACCCTCGGCACCCGTGCCGACCACGGATTCTGCGCAGGCCGGTACGTGGTGTCGACGGAGCGCACCGCCGGTCCCGGCGTGGTGCTCGACCTGGCCGACGGACGAACCGTGCGCGCGGAATCCGTCGACGGCGACGCGGTGACCTTCGCCTTCGAGCACCTGTGCGGCACCGCGACCAGCGCCGCCGACTACCTGCGCCTGACCACACGTTTGCGCCGCTGGATCCTGGTCGCGGTACCACCGCTGCGCGCGGTGCCACCGGACTGGGCGATGCGACTGGTGAATCTGGTCGACATCCTCTACGACGCCGACCTGCCGTGCACGATCCACGCGGCCGAACCCGTCACCGAGCTGACCACCGGGGTGCCCCTCGTGCCGGATCTCGCGCGCACCACCAGTCGGCTCGGTGAACTCTCACTAACCGGATCTCACACCGTTCGCACTGCGTAGCGTGCCCCTTGCCTCGAGGGGGACAATGAATAGGAGGAAATCCAAAAGAGCCGATTTCCTCCCGAGCGAACCGCCCGGCATGTAACTATGTGGCTGATTTGTGCAGTCTCTGGGGTTTGGTGGTACAGCTGTGATCGGGGTGAATCAGCCCATTACGCGGGCGATCGTCGTGATCGCGCTGGTGGCCTGCGCGACTTTCGCGTTGCAGGGCAGTCTCCCCGGCGCCGGATCAGACGAGTCGTCGGGCGCCCCGTCACCGCTGCTCGTCGCGGTGATGCCGGTGCTGCTGCTGGTATCGATCGTCATCCTGGTGGCCGGCGTCGTCGCCAGCCAGCATCGCCTCCCGCTCGCCAAGCCGCAACACGAGGACATCGGGCTGCCGAGAATCCAGTGGCGCAGGCTCGCGGTGCTCGTGCCGATGCTCATCGCCTCCGTCGCCCTGATGTTCGCCGCGGGCGTCACCGCCCTGTTCCTGCTGCCCGGCGCCCGGCCCGTGCGCCCGGCCGCCGAGACCCTGTCCGAGGGCTCGGGCCCGGTACCGACCCCCACCGACGCGCCCGCCCCCGACCCCACCGCGGGCCCCACCGAACTCACCGGCACCGCCCTGCTCATCGCGGCGGGGCTGGCCATCACCCTGATCGCGGTCGCGCTGGCCGGGCTCGCCGCCGTCGCGGTCGCCGCCCGACGCGCCCCCGAGCAAGCCGTCGCCGACGAGCCGGCCGCACCGTCCGCGAGCGATGTCGACTCGCTCACCCGGGCCGCCGAGATGGGCCTGGCCGCGATGAACGCGCCGGGCCAGGACCCGCGCACCGCGATCATCGCCTGCTATGTGGCCATGGAACGCGGCCTGTCCACCGACAGCATCGCCCGCCCGAAGGCCTCCGACACCCCGATGGAGGTGCTGGCCAGAGCCTTCGAGAGCGGCGTGCTGCACGACGCCTCCGCCCGCGAACTCGTCGCGCTCTTCGAAGAGGCCAGGTTCAGTCCCCACTCGATGCTCGAATGGCAGCGCATGCGCGCCGAACAACTGCTGCGCATCGTGCTCTCCGACCTGCAACGACGGGTGGTGCCCGCATGACCGGCCCACGTCGGGCGGCCCGTCGCGTGGAGGTCGCGTGAATCCCGGGGAAGAGATCAAGTCCAACCGGACGACCGTGGTCGTGACGGCGGTCGTCGCGGTGCTGGTGCTCGAGGTCGTGCTGTTGCGGCTCGACCGCGATCTGCTTCCGCTCGCCGTCGCCTTGCCGGTCGCGGTGGCACTCGGGGTGCTCGTGTGGTCGCTGCGCTACCGGGTGCGGCGCGAGGAGCCGCTCACCGAGTACATCGACAACGGTCCCGCCGAGATGCTCGGCCGCTGGCATGCCCGCGCCGAGATGCTCGTCGCCCGCGCCGACGGCACCCGCGCCGACTGGGACCGGCACCTGCGCCCGCTGCTGGCCAAAGAGTTCGAATTGTCCACCGGTATGCGGGTATCCAAGAACCGCAGAGCCATCGAGGCGGCCGGTCAGCTGCAGTTCGGTCCCGAACTGTGGCGCTGGGTGGACCCGGCGAATTCGTCGTTGCGCGACCAGACGGGTCGCGCACCGGGTAGGGCGGCGCTGGACGAGATCCTGCGCCGATTGCAGTCGATGTGAGGGGTTAGAGGCCACCGATGACAATGCCGTTGAACGTGACCGTCCAGCGCTCCGACGCAGTACTGCGTGAGCTGGGCCGGGTCGTGGTCGGCAAGCGCGATGAGATGCAACTCATCATGATCGCCGTGCTGTCCGGAGGCCATGTCCTCATCGAGGATCTGCCTGGCCTCGGCAAAACGCTGATCGCGCGTTCCTTCGCGGCCGCGCTCGGCCTGGATTTCACGCGCGTGCAGTTCACGCCGGATCTACTGCCCGCCGACCTGCTGGGATCGACGATCTACGACATGTCGTCCGGGCGGTTCAACTTCCGGCGCGGACCGGTGTTCACCAATGTGCTCCTCGCCGACGAGATCAACCGCACCCCGCCCAAGACCCAGGCGGCGCTGCTCGAGGCGATGGCCGAGGGTCAGGTGAGTATCGACGGCGAAACCTACCTGCTCCCACAGCCTTTCATCGTGCTCGCCACCGACAACCCGATCGAGTACGAGGGCACCTACCCGCTGCCCGAGGCCCAGCTCGACCGGTTCGCCATCCAGCTGCGCCTGGGGTACCTGTCCGAGCAGGACGAGACCCAAATGATCCGGCGCAGGCTCGAACGTGGTTCCACCCCACCGCAGGTCGGCCAGGTGGTGGACGCGCAGGGGCTGATGGAGATGCGTCAGTCGGTCGAGTTCGTCACCGTGCACCCCGACGTGGTGAATTACGTTGTCGCACTTGCCTCCGCCACCCGCAGCCACCCCCAGGTGGAGGTCGGCGCCAGCCCGCGCGCCGAACTCGACCTGGTGCAGATGTCGCGCGCGCGGGCCCTGCTACTCGGCCGCGACTACGTGATCCCCGAGGACGTGAAGGCGCTCGCCGTGCCTGCCATGGCGCACCGCATCACGCTGCGCCCGGAGATGTGGGTGCGGCGCATCCGCGGCGAGGACGTCATCGCCGAATTGCTGCGCAGGCTACCGGTTCCCCGCGCCACGAGCACATGAAGCACCGCGACGAATCCAAGACCGTCGAGGTCGACCTGCGGTGGCGCCCGGCGCCCTTGGTGTTCATCCTCGCCGGCTGCGCCGCGGCGGCGCTGGTCGTCGCGGTGCTGCGCGGGCAGTGGCAGCTCGTCGTCTTCGCCGCGCCGATGCTCGGGGTGCTCGCCACCGCACCGTGGCAGCAGAACCCGACCAGAATCCAGGTCGACGGCAGCGGCACCGTCCGCTGTTTCGAGGGCGAGGTCGTCACCGCCGTCGCCGCGGCGTTCGTCGAGAGCGGGCACGCGTTGCTGCGGATGGCCCCGGTTCCGCTCACCGGTCTCGACCTCGAGGTGGAGGAATCCCACGATTCCGGTGGCGCACCGGCCGGGATGCGGCTGGCACTCTCGGCCACCCGCTGGGGGCGCTACCCGGTGCAGGCGGCGGTGACCGCACTGAGCCCCGCCGGGCTCGCCGTCGCCACCGCCGAGCTGCCCGCGGCGAATCTCTACGTCTACCCGATCGCCGATCCGCAGCGGATGCGCATGCCGCGCACCGAACTGCCCGATCGCATCGGCACCCACCTCACCCGCAAGCACGGGCCGGGTGTCGAATACGCCGACATCCGCGCCTACGCCCCCGGCGACCAGCTGCGCACCGTGAACTGGCCGGTGAGCGCGCGTCGCGGCAGGCTCTATGTCACCGAGCGGTTCACCAACCGCTCGGCCGACGTGGTCGTCCTCGTCGACACCTCCCAGCAGGCACCCGGCCCCGCCAGCGATTCGCTGGAACTGTCGGTGCGCGGTGCCGCCCAGGTGGTGCAGTCCACGCTGCAGGCCGGTGACCGCACCGCCGTGGTGTGTCTCGGTGAGTCGCCGCGCTGGTTGCGTCCCGATATCGGGCGCAGGCAGTTCTACCGGATCGTCGACACCGTGCTCGGTGTCGGTGACGAACATGTCGAGCACACCGGCACCCTCGCCCCGCATGCCGCGGTGCCGATCGGCGCCATCATCGTGGCCTTCTCCACCCTGCTCGACACCCAGTTCGCGCTCGCCCTCATCGACCTGCGCAAACGCGGTCACGTGGTGGTCGCCGTCGACGTGCTGCGCGGTACCCCCTTCGCCGATGGCCTCGACCCGACGATGGCCAAGATGTGGCAGCTCGAGCGGGCCTCGATGTATCGCGACATGGGCACCGTCGGTGTCGACATCATCGCCTGGCCCGACGGCACCCGCCTCGATCAGGCCATGCGCCTGCTCCCCGAACACCGCCGGACAGTGCGGGTGCGCCGATGACCAGATTCCTCGCCCTGCTGGCCGGCCTGCTGCTCGTTGCCTCGGTCGCCCTGATCAACCCGATCCTCGGCGTACCGGCCCTGGCTTTCGTCATCGCGAGCTGGTGGTGGCGCCCCGCCTCGGTTGCCGCGGTCCTCACCGCCGTCGCCGCCCTCGCCTTCGCCGACGTAGGCGTAATCGCCTCCGCGGCAACGGGTCTGGTAGCAACGACCTACCTTCTCAACGCCGCGGTCCTGCACGCTCCCGAAGGCGTAGTCCCCACCACCATCCCCTCGGTAGGCGGCGCAGTCCTGTTCACCATCGCCGCGACCACCGCGGCCCTGGTCCCCGTCCACCTGGCCTGGGCCCCCTTGGCCGCCCCCATCCTCATCGTCACCATCTACGCCTTCCTCACCACCACCCTCACCCCCCAATCCCCCCACACCACCCTCCCCCCATCCTGACCGAGATCACCACGCCCTGGTGGCGGCGACCTCTCGGCCGATGCCGCCACCAGAGCGTGGTGATCAGGTGTTCAGTTCAGGCGATGCGCAGGGTGACGTCGCCGAGGACGGGCGCGTCGTCGCGATCGACGGCCGTGACCACCGCGACGAGCGTGTCGGCCTCCCGCCAGACCTTGGTGCGCAGGGTTTCGCCGGGGTAGAGCACGCCGGTGAACTTCGCGCGGAAGCCCGCGACGCGGGTGGCGTCACCGTCGAGCAGGACATCGGTGAGCGATTTGCAGACCACGCCGTAGGTGCACAGCCCGTGCAGGATCGGCGCGGGAAACCCGGCCGCCTTCGCGAATTCGGGATCGGAGTGCAGGGGGTTGCGGTCACCGCAGAGGCGGTAGAGCAGGGCCTGCTGCGGCAGGGTGGCGGTGGTGAGTTCCGCGTCGGGGGCGCGATCGGGGAGCTCGGCTTTGGTGCTCGGTCCGCGTTCGCCACCGAAACCACCCTCGCCCTTGGCGAAGATCGACGAGCGCGCCGTCCACAGCGGCTCCCCGTCGGCGCCGGTGACGGTGTGCTCCTGCACGATCACCGCATTGCTGCCCTTGTCCCAGACCTCGGAGATCCGGCCGACGGACACGGCCTTGCCCGACGCGGGAATCGGCTTGTGCACCACCACTTCCTGATGGCCGTGCACCACCTTCGCCAGGTCGATCTCGACACCCGGGAAACTCACGCGCGGCGCGGCGGTCTCGCCGAGAGTCGGGGCGACGGTGGCGAAGGTGGGCAGCACCTGCGGTTCGCTGTCGTCGAGATAACGCAGCTCGACCGGGTCGGTGCAGCGCGCGCCCGCGCCGAGACCCAGGTGGTAGAGCTGCACATCCGTGGGGGTCCAGCTGAATTCGCGGCTGGGCAGCGCCGCGCCGAGCGCGATCTGTGGATCGATGGGCACTACTTCACTTCCTTGGCGGTAGAGGACTTCTTGCCGACGATGTCGAGCACGGACAGGTAGGCGAAGGTGATCGCGGGACCGATGGTCGCGCCGGGGCCCGCGTAGGTGTGGCCCATCACCGGCGAGCTGCAGTTGCCCGCCGCGTAGAGGCCGTCGATCACCGAATCGTCCTCCCGCAGCACACGTCCGGCGGTATCGGTAACGAGGCCGCCTTTGGTGCCCAGGTCACCGGGCACGATCTTCGCGGCGTAGAACGGGCCCTGCGAGATCTCGGCCAGGCACGGGTTGGGCTTCACGGTCGGGTCGCCGTAGTAGCGGTCGTAGTGGCTGTCGCCGCGACCGAAGTCCTCGTCCTTGCCCTTGGCGACGAAGCCGTTGAACCGCTCGACGGTTCCGGCGAGCGCGTCGGCGGGGACTCCGATGCGGGCGGCCAGTTCGGCGATCGTGTCGGCCTTGACGATGTTGTCGTTCTCCATCCAGCGCTTCGGAAAACGCTGTCCCGGTTGCAGACCCGCGAAGATGTAGCGGTTGCGGTAGCGCTGGTCGAACACCAGCCAGGCGGGCACGTTCTCGCCGGGACCGGGGCCCTGGCCGTACTCGCCGCCGTACATGGTGTGCACGGCCTCCACGTACGGTGCCGACTCGTTGCCGAAGCGCACGCCGCGGTCGTTGATCATGATGGTGCCGGGCAGGTTGCGTTCGGCCAGCGCGAACCAGGGCTTGCCGCCCTTGAAGATCGTCGGACCCCACCAGGCGTCCTCCATGAACCCGACCGTCGCTCCTGCCGCCATACCCGCGACGATGCCATCGCCGGTGTTGGCCGCGGCCCCGGTTGTCCACTCAGTGGTTATCGGCTGCCGCTGGTACTTGGCGCGCATGTCCGCGTTGTGCTCGAATCCGCCGCTGCCGAGGATCACGCCGTAGCGCGCGGTGAAGGTGACCGATTCGCCGTCGACGGTGGCTTTGACGCCGGTGATCCGGCCGTCGGTCTCCACCAGGTCGGTGAGCGGGGTGTTGAGCAGAACCGGAACGCCCGCGTCGAGCAGGCCCTTGCGCATGGCGGCGATGATGGCCTGGCCCATGCCGAGCAGGTGCTTACCGGTGAACTTGGCCAGATAGGTGCGCGCGCCGACGCGCAGCGCCCGCATCATGCCCTTGGGGTGGCGGCGGATCAGGTTCAGCCGCACGAAATCGGCCTGCATGACGACCACGTTCATCGGCGCCTTGGCATAGGGCGGCTCGAGATTGGCCAGCTCCGCGCCGAGCACCTTGCCGTTGAAGGGTGTCGGTTCGCACGAACGCCCCTGGCCTAGGCCGCCCGGAGCCTCGGGGTAGTAATCGGAGTAACCGGGCACCCACTTCATTTTCAACGGCGTGTGGTCGAGCACGAAGTCGAACGCCTCGGCGCCGCGATCGAGGTAGGTGTCGATCTTCTCGGCGGGCACCACGTCGCCGATGATGCTGTGCAGGTAGGTGCGCGCCTCGTCGCGATCGTCGGGGCGGCCCGAGGCGAGCAGCGCCTTGTTCCCCGGAATCCACACACCGCCCCCGGACCGGGCGGTCGACCCGCCGTAGTGCGCCGCCTTCTCCAGCACCACCACGCTCAGCCCGTGGTGCGCCGCGGTGAGGGCGGCGGTCATTCCAGCGGCGCCACTCCCGACGACCACCACATCGTATTCCCGATCACTCATGTAGAACACGTTATAGAATCAGTACGCGGTTGCGCTATGTTGTCTGGAAGAAGAGCAGATATTCGGCTCCGAAACCGGTTACAGTTTGCCTGTCCGGCCGAGCAGATTTACCAGGAGGTACCCGTGCTGTCCGACGCGCAGCGGAGTGAACTCGCCGATGAATTGGCGCGCGCCGAACACGATCGGGTGGCCGTGCCGCCGCTGGTCGACCGGTACCCCGGCATCGACGTGGTCGACGCCTACGAGATCCAACTGCTCAACATCCAGCGCAGGCTCCGCGACGGCGCCCAGGTCGTCGGGCACAAAGTCGGGCTGTCGTCCAAGGCGATG
>NZ_JBPXLK010000018.1:0-126163 GCF_051843015.1 Nocardia sp. JW2 | reverse complement strand
CCCCCCCGCGCCGGTGTCAGTCTCCTGGCACCTCGGTCTGCCGCTCGGGCGGGACCAGATAGGCGCGCAGATCGTCGATTTTGGATTCGATGCGTTCGGCGTTCTCGGCATCGACCCGGAATATCCAGTGCTTGGCCCCGAGCAGCAGCACGGCCTGGAAGACCAGCTGGAACCATTCGCTCTGCCAGTTCTCGAAGGTGCTGGCCAAGAACTCCGGCCAATACCCCGACCACTGGAATGGTTGCCCCTGCTGTTGCTGAGTGTTGCGATACTCGATGAGCTGGAACACGAACTGCGCGCCCCACGAGCCGATGAACAGCAACATCAGCAGGTAGACAGCTCCCCAGCGACGAAAATGTGCCATGAACGGCAGATACCCGGCAAACCGGTGGCGACACAACCGGGCCGTCCGCCCCCGGGCGTGGTTCCCGATGCACGCCGATCTGCGCCGTCACGGACGGCGCGCTGCTAGCTTCGGATGATGGTGCCGATCCCCCATGTGATCGCCTTCGCCGGTGCGGCGTTGCTCATCATCGTGATCCCCGGCCCGAATGTGCTGTTCGCGATCGGGCGCGCGCTGACGCTGGGGCGCAGGCAGGCACTGCTGTCGGTCCTCGGTTCGGTCGCCGGTTCCGCCATCCCCCTGGCCGTGGTCGCTCTCGGACTCGGCGCTGTGCTGATGACCTCGATGATCCTGTTCACGGCGGTCAAGGTGATCGGCGCGCTCTATCTGATCTACCTGGGCGTCACAGCGATCCGTGACCGCAAGAAGCTGGTGCTCACCGCGAGCGCCGACGGTGGTGGCCGGTCGATGCGGCAGGGTTTCATCGTCGGCGCCACCAATCCGAAGACAGCGGTGTTCTTCGGCGCGGTCCTGCCGCAGTTCACCGCCACCGACGCCGGACCGCTGCCGGTGCAGATGCTGATTCTCGGCGCGATCTTCCTCCTCATCCAGCTGACCTGCGACGGCGTGTGGGCCGTCGTCGCGGCGACCGCGCGGGGATGGTTCGCGCGGTCACCGCGCCGGCTCGAGGCTGTGGGCGGTGTCGGTGGGGCGATGGTCGTCGGTGTGGGGGCCGGTGTCGCGTTCGCGCGCTGACCTGCGCGGTCAGTCGCGGGTGAGGATGAAGAAGTACGGGTCCGGGAGGCGGCGGTAGTCCATGATGCCGAGGACCGTGGTGGGGTCGACACGGCGGAAGGTGTCGATGATGGGCAGATGGTCGTAGATCATCGCGGTCGTGACGGTGTCCCGGTGGTTGATCTCCCGCAGGCGGGCGCGATGCCGGGCGGTGCGCAGCGTGGGCGCCAGCAGGTCGAGGCGTTTGCGGGTCTGCTCGACGAGGGCGGTGGGGATCTTGTCGACCAGTCCCAGGGGGATGCGTTTCGGGTCGACCGGGAAGATGTCGCCCTTGGGGGTCGCGAACAGCAGCGGGTGAACGTTGTCGGGGCCGTCGAATTGTTTGCCGTACCAACCGGAGGCGGCGAGCAGGCCGTCGAGCCGGTGGCCGGTGGCCAGCTCGCGACCGTGCCAACGGCCGGTGAGGTCGGTGGGCGCGACGGGTGGGAGGCTGTCGAACAGGGCGAGCGCGTCGTCGCGGCGGCAGGCGGGTTCGAGTGCTGCCAGACGGTCGGCGGCGGACATGCGGGTTCCTCTCAGACGGGCAGGCGAAGGGCGCCGGGGGCATCCGCCGGGACGGCGGGACGGCGTGGCGCGACCGGGTTGATGCGCCGGTAGGCGGTCCCGAGCTCGGGGCGTGGGTCGGGCTCACCCTTGTTGGGCCAGAACGCCATGGCGCGTTCGGCCTGGGCGGTGATGGTCAGCGACGGGTTCACGCCGAGGTTGGCGGTGATGGCGCTGCCGTCGGCGATATGCAGCCCCGGATACCCGTACACGCGCTGGTAGGGGTCGATGACACCGGTGTCGCGGGAATCGCCGATGGTGCAGCCGCCGATGTAGTGGGCGGTGGCGGGGATGTTGAAGATGTCGGTGGCGATATTGCCCGTGATGGCGTCGGATTTGTCGGCGTAACGGCGGGCGATGTCGTGGGCGAGCGGGATCCACTCCGGATTGGGTTCTCCCGCACCCTGTTTGGTGACGAGCCGTCGCCCCTTCAGGTACGAGGTGAGCGAATTGTCCAGCGACTGCATCACCAGCAGGATCACCGATCGCTCCGACGCGCCGCGCGCGTTCTGCGAGCGCAGGAACTGCACCGGATGCAGCAGCATGGTCAGCAGCAGTCGCAGGAACCGGAACGCCCCGCCGTCGACCATCGGCACCGTCTGCACGAACAGCGCGTTCTGCCCCTTGCCGTAGGTGCAGACCTCCACGTGGGTCTGTGGTTCGGGGTGGATCGAGGACGTGATGGCCACGCCCTGGGCGAAGTCACGGCGGGTCTTGCTGGTGACGCCGATGATCGCCTCGGAATTGCTGCGCGTCAATTCGCCGACGCGCGAAGACAATTCGGGCAGGGTGCCATTGCGGCGCAGGGTGTGCAGCAGCTTCTGGGTGCCGAGCGCGGCGGCCGCGAACACCACCTGTTCGGCAGTGAAGGTGCGGCGGTCCTTGCGCAGCAGGCCGTTGGAGCGCACGGTCTCCACCCGGTATCCGCCGGCGCCGTCGGGGGTCACCGAGGTGACCGTCGTCAGCGGATGCACCTGCGCGCCCTGGCTTTCGGCCAGGTGCAGGTAGTTCAGGGTGGTGGTGTTCTTGGCGTTGTGTTTGCAGCCGGTGAAGCATTCCGAGCAATGGATGCAGCCCGCGCGGCGCGGTCCGGCACCACCGAAGTACGGGTCCTCCACCTCGACCCCTTCGGCGCCTTCGTTGAAGAACACGCCCACGTGGGTGCGGTGGAAGGTGTCCGCCACGCCGAGATCGGTGGCGACTTGCAGCAGCACGTCGTCCTTGGGGCCCAACTTCGGGTTCTCGACCACGCCGAGCATCCGTTTGGCCTGGTCGTAGTAGGGGGCGAGTTCGGATTTCCAGTCGGTGATGTGTGCCCAGGCGCGGTCTCGGTAGAACTCGGGCAGCGGCTCGTAGAGGGTGTTGCCGTAGATGAGGGAACCACCGCCGACGCCGGAACCGCTGAACACCAGGCACTTGCCGAGCGCACTGATGCGCTGCGGCCCGGTCAGCCCGAGGCGTGGTGCCCAGATCGCTTTGGGCACATTCCAGTTCGTCTTCGGGTAGTCCTCGGCGTTCCAGCGGCGACCGGATTCGAGCACACCCACGCGGTAGCCCTTCTCGGTCAGGCGCAGGGCGGTCACGCTGCCGCCGAATCCGGAGCCGACGACGATCACGTCGTAGTCGTAGCTGGTCATGGAACCATCACCTCGTAATCGGCGGGATCGAACCGCGCCTGTTTGCGGTATTGGACTCCCAGCAGGGGCCAGTTGGTGGTGATGCGGCCGTCGGCCTGGCGGTACCAGGACGAACACCGGCTCCACACACTGTCTGCCAGGAGTTCCTGAATGCGGGCGTCGTAGGCCTTCTCCACCTCGGGACGCACGGCGAGGGGCCGACCGGTCGCCGCGAGATGCGCGACGTAGCGGCCAAGATATTTGGCCTGTGCCTCGAGGAAGTAGATGATCGAGCCGCCACCGGTGTTGGTGTTGGGCCCGTACATGATGAACAGATTCGGGAACCGGGGCACGGTGACGCCGTAGTAGGCGCGCGCTCCCGCCTGCCATTCCTGGCCGAGCGTGCGGCCGCCCGCTCCGGTGATCGTCATGGGCGCCAGGAACTCGGTGGTCTTGAAACCGGTCCCCCAGATGATGACGTCCACCCCGTGCTCACGTCCGTCGACGGTGCGGACACCGGTGGGCGTGATCTCGCTGATCGTCTCGGTGCACAGTTCCACATTCGGCTCGGCGAGCGCGGGAAGGTAGTTGTCGGAGAACAGGATTCGTTTGCAGCCGACGTCGTAGTCGGGCCATACCTTCTCGAACAGTCCCGGCACCGCCTTGGTCTGGCGGCGCATGTGCCACTTCGACCAGGCCCGGACGGCACGGGCCAGGGGTCGTGCGTAGACCCAGGCCAGGCTGAGCCCTTCGACGACGCCGTACCAGGTGCCGCGTTCGGCCAGCTCGGTGGCGGGCACCTTCTCGAACATCCGGTGGTGCAGGCGCCCGAATTCGCGGTCCGGTCGCGGGATGATGTAGGGCGCGGTGCGCTGGAAGACAGTCAGACTGCCCACCCGCGGCTGGATCTCGGGGACGAATTGGATCGCACTGGCACCGGTACCGATCACCGCGACCCGTTTGCCGGTGAGGTCCACGTCGTGGTTCCACTGCGCGGAGTGGAAACTGCTGCCTCCGAAGGTTTCGCGTCCCGGGATGTCGGGCAGAGCCGGGCGCGAGAGCTGCCCGACAGCGGAGACCACGACGTCGACGACCACGGTCTCGCCGTCGGCGAGTGACACCGTCCACTTGCCGGTCGCGTCGTCGTAGGCGGCGCCGAGCACTTCGGTGCCCAGGCGCAGGTGGCGGCGCACATCGTAGGTGTCCACGATCCCGCGGATGTAGTCGAGGATCGCTGGTTGCCGCGAGAACCGGTGCGGCCAGCGTGGATTGGGTGCGAAGGAGAACGAGTAGAACGGCGAGGGCACGTCACAGGCGGCACCGGGATAGGTGTTGTCGCGCCAGACCCCACCCACCTCGTCGGCCTTCTCGAAGACGACGATGTCGTCGAAGCCCCGCTTCTTCAGTTCGATGACGGCGGCCAGGCCGCCGAAACCGCTGCCGATGACCGCGATGGACGGTGTCATGCGTTCCTCTCGAGGATCAGACGCGCGCAGTCGCGCGGCGCGTCGCTGAACGGCAGGTGCCCGCAGCCGGTCAGGTCGATGTGCCGGGCGAACGGCAGCACGGTGCGGGCGCGGGCGCTCTGGGTGCGGTGCACGAGGACGACGTCGCGGGTACCCCAGGCGATCGTCACCGGGATGTCGGTGAGCGCGCCGAAGTCCTGGTCCGGTGTCAGCACGTAGTTGTCGAAGTCGTCGCGGGCGGCGCTGAACGCGCTCGCCCCCGCGATTCCGGCCAGGTCGAGGCGCGCGGCGGCCGGGGTGACCAGGGCCGGGCGACCGAACATGGCCGAGAGCAGCAGCACCCGTCCCGCCCGGTGGTCCACCGATCGGGCCAGGACCGGGCCCGCTGCCCGCGCGGCGCCGCGCATGCCGGTGAGCAGTGTCTTGGTCCATCGCAGTCCGGCTCGGTCGTAGAAACCGATCGGGGAGAACGCGGTGACCGCCGAGGCGATACCGGTGCGACCCAGTTCCAGCGCGATCCCGCCGCCCATCGAACTGCCCACCAGGTGCGGACGCTCGACCTCGTGGTCGGACAGCCACTGCGCGAGCCAGGTCGCGTACCCGCGTGGTCCGGGTTCCACGCCGGGAACGAGCGGCGACTCGCCGAAGCCGGGCAGGTCGAGCGCGATCACCTCGTGTTCGGCGGCCAGCGCGTCGATGATCGGGGCGAATACCTGCCATCGGCTGCCGAGACCGTGGACCAGCACGATCGGTGCGCCGGTTCCGCGGCGGTGGTGGGAGATCTGCGTCATCGCAGCCCTTCGTGCAGGAAACAGTTACTGCGTACGGTTTCTTGATTTCACCAGCCCGGGACTCCCCCGTCAATAGCGAGTTACAGCCGGGTGTGTCGGAGACCGCACTCACAGTATCGCGCAACTATTCGGCAGGGCGTACGATTTCTTCCGTGACCGAGCAACGCCCCCGCCGCACCCAGGCGCAGCGCCGCGCCTCGACCCGGGCCCGCATTCTGGCCTGCACCGCCGAGTGCCTGCTCGAAAGCGGCTACGCGGCAACGACGGTGAGCGCCGTGCAGGAGCGCGCCGGATTGGCGCGCGGCACCGTGCAGCACCACTTCCCCACGCGCGCCGAGCTGCTCGTCGCCGCCACCACCCAGGTGGTCGATCAGCGGCTCGAGCAGTTCCGCCGTGAGGCCGAACTGCTCCCGCCGGGCCGCGACCGGCTGCAGTCGGTGGTCGACCTGGCCTGGCGCGACCTGAACAGCCCGGCCTTCTTCACCGCCCTTGACCTGTGGGTGGCCGCGCGCACCGACGCCGAACTGCGCGACCGGCTCGTGCACGAGGAACAGCGGGTCTTCACCGAGATGCGCAGGCTCTACCTGGAGGTCCTCGGCGAGCCCTATGCCGCCGACCCGCGCGCCGAGCTGCTGGTGGAGTTCACCATCGACCTGCTCACCGGCCTGTCGATGACGGCCATGCTCACCGGCACCCTCGGCGAGCGCGAGGCGGTGGTCCGTCGCTGGAAACGTGCCCTCGCGGTGCTGGTCGGTCAGCTGCCCAGCGACGAATTGCTCGACGGCAGCCCGTTGCCGCTCACCGCGTCAGCGGGCTGAGCCCTTGGTGTCGCGGTTGACGACACCCACCGACGACAGCCCGTGCCAGCACAGCGTCACGGTCATCTCGACGGCCTCGTGCTTGGGGATCGGGCGGCCCGCGTCGAGCCAGTGCCGTGCGGTGGAGTGGCTGGCGCCCACGAGGCTGAACGCGCAGGCGAAGGCGCGCACGTCGTCCATGCCCGCGGCGCGCAGCTCGGCGCTGACCAGGACCGCGCAGGTGTTCATGGCATCACGCACCCGCCACTGCACGCACGGTTCGCTCGGCACCGGAGATTCGAAGACCAGCGTGTGCCCGCCCGCGTCCTCGTCGACGAAATCGAAGTAGGCGCCGACCGCGCGGCGCACCTTCTGTTCGCCCTTGGTGCCCGCCAGCGCGTTGCGCACACCCTCGACCATGCGGTCGAGGTAGCGCTGCAGGACCGCCAGGTAGAGGTCGAGTTTGCTCGCGTAATGGGTGTAGAGGACCGGTTTGCTCATGCCCGCGCGGCTGCCGATGTCTTCCATGCTCGTGCCGTGGTAACCGTAGGCGACGAACACGTCACGGGCGGCGTCGAGCACCACCTGGCGCCGTTGGGCACGGGCGGCGTCCACACTCGCTGTGGGTTCGGTCGCGAGGTCTTCGCTGTGGAGAATCGTCATGCGTTGTCCTCGGTCTCGCGGGTCGGGCCGTTCACCATGTCAGCACCGGCTTGATGACCTTACCGGTGCGCTGATCGTGCAGAGCGGCGGCGATGTCGGAAGCGGGATAGCGGCTGACGAGTCGATCGACCGGGAAGCGGCCCCGCGCGTGCAGGTCCAGCAGGTGGGGAATGAAGGTGGCGGCGACGCTGTCGCCTTCGAGGCAGCCGCGAATCGTCTTGCCCTGCAAGACGATGTCGCCGACATCGATGGGCGGGGCACCACGGCCGAGACCGACGGCGACCACGGTGGCGCCGATGCCGAGGGCGGCGACCGCGTCGCCGAGCACGGCCGGTATTCCCGTGGTGTCCACCGCGTGGGTCGCGCCGCCGCCGGTGAGCTCACGCACCCGTGCCGCCGTCGCTTCCCCGGCCGGGTCGACGGCGGCGCGGGCACCGAGCTCGAGCGCGAGTTCCCTGCGCGAGGAGGATGTTTCGACGACGACCACCTCGACGTCGGGCACCGTGCGTGCGGCGAGCAGGGCGGCCATGCCGACCGCGCCCGCGCCGTAGACGACGAGGCGGGCGCCGGGTTCGGGGCGAAGCACGTTGAGGACCGTGCCGGCTCCGGTCTGGAACCCACATCCGAACGGTGCGGCCAGAACCGGGTCGATCGCCGGGTCGACGACCACGGTGTTGTCCTCGCTGCTCAGCGCGTAGCCGGCCAGACTGGACTGCCCGAAGAATCCGGACAGCACCGGTGCACCGTCGACCAGTACCCGAGGGGTGTCGTCGGCGCGGCGGCCGAAGTTGTTCAGCGCGGTCGCGTGCAGGCAGTAGGCGGGTCGGCCCGCGCCGCAGTTGGCGCAGTCGCCGCAGTGGCGGAAGGTGAGCACGACGTGGTCTCCCGGCCGGACGGCGCGCACTCCCGGACCGACGGCCTCGACCACTCCGGCGCCTTCGTGCCCGAGCAGGATCGGCCGGTCGACCGCACCGGCGCGGCGGGTGGCCAGGTCGGTGTGGCAGATGCCGGTGGCGGCCATCCGCACCAGGATCTCCCCGGCGCGCGGCTCGTCGATCTCGACCGTCTCGACGGAGAAGTCCGCCGCCGGATCGCGCGACAGCACCGCCGTGGTGCGCATCAGCTGTCCCGTTCCAGCAGGAAGTAGAAGTACTGCCCGCCCGCGAGGACCAGTTCGGGGCGGCCGTTCATGATGCCCATCAGGGTGTTGTCGTCGAGCCATTTGAAGTGGTCGAACACCGGTCGCCCGTCGTAGACCATCGTGGCGGTGACCTCACCGCGGAACTCGATGTTCCACAGCGTCGCCTCGCCCTGCCCCATCTCGATATTGGAGAACAGGGTGCCGTCCTCGGCGCGGCAGATCAGTGGTTTGGCGTCGTCGAGGGCCAGGAAGGTCTTGCCGTACCAGCGGCTGGCGGGCAGCGCTTTGCACAGCCGGTGACCGGTCTGGAAGGCGTCGCCGCGCCACTGCCCGAGGATGTCCTCGGCGCGCGCCGGGCGTAGCCGCGTCCAGATCTCGTCGAGTTCGGCGGTGGACACACCTTCGTTCTGTGCCCGGAGTTGTTGCCAGCGTGGCTGTTCGGCCATGGGTGTCCTCGTCTCGCCGTTACCCGAACCAGGTGGTTCGGGATTGACCATAGTTCCGAACCAGATGGTTCGGCAAGGGGTAACATCCAGCGCATGCGAGCGGCAGGTGAGGCAACCCGGGAGCGAATTCTCGCCGCGGCCAAGGCGGAATTCGCCGAGTTCGGCATCGCGGGGGCGCGGATCAACCGGATCGCCGAGGCCGCGCATGCGAGCAAGGACCGCCTCTACGCCTATTTCCCCGGCAAGAAGGATCTCTACGCCGCCGTCACCGAACGCTGGGCCAGCGAAGCCTCCGCCCGCACGGCCATGCGCGCCGAGGATCTGCCCGGGTACGTCGGACGTCTCTTCGATCATTTCCTCGCCAATCCCGACGATGCCCGCTTGCAGGCCTGGGCCGATCTGGAACCGGCCGAGGAGGAGGTGGCGCGCGCGTTGCGCGAGATGGTGGCGAGCAAGCTGGCCGAGTTGCGGCGCGGGCAGCGAGAGGGGCTGGTGACCCCCGATATCCCGGCGGCGTTGCTGCTGCGCATGCTCACCGACCTGGCCCGCACCACCGCCGTCCATGCCGCTCAGGCCGGCGGTGAGCATGTGGCGACCCAGCGTGCGGCGACCGTGCTCGCGGCCGCGCGCATGGTCGCCCCCTAGCCGCCGGGGACGGTGTCGACCTGCAGCAATTGCCGGGCGATCAGGTCGGTGAGATGAGCTCGGGTGGTGTCGAATTCCCCGCGCAACCAGGCCGCGACGAGTTCGAGCGTGCCGCTGACCACCGTGTAGGCGGCCATGTCGGTGTCCAGCGGCGTCGACATCGGTGACGGGTGCAGCTCGCGGCTGACCGCGGCCATGGCGCGGGCGATGGCGTGCTGGGTGGCGAGCCGGGCCCGCTGGAGGGCTTCGGTGCTGTGGGCGTTGAGCAGCAGCGCGTGGCGGCGTGGGTCGTCGAGCAGGAAGCCGAGCGCGGCATCGGCGGCGGCGTGGACCTGGCTGCGGATGTCGGGTTCGGCCGCGTGGGTGGCCGCGACGACGGCGGCGATGCCCTCGGCGGTGAGCTCTTCGACGAGGGTGGTGAGCACGGCGTCGCGATCGGCGAACTGTTCGTAGAAGTAGCGGTCGTTGAGCTTGGCCCGAGCGCAGACCGCACGTTTGGTGACGGCGGCGGCACCGTCGGCGGCGAGCAGGTCGAGGGCGGCGTCGAGCAGGGCCGCGCGCCGGCGGGCGCGGCGTTCCTCGGCCGTCACTCCCCCGTAGGCGCGGGGGGACGTCGCGGTGTCCTCGGTCTTGACCATGACCCCATTGTGGTGCACGCTGACACCACACGAGTTTCTGGTGTCGCATGGCACCAGAATTGCGGAGGGGTGCCGACCGGACCCATGCGGTCGCGGCGCCGGAACAAAGGAGTTCACCGATGACCTGTCCCGTGTCTCATCAGCCCGCCTCTACCGATGATGTTGTGCCGCACGATGTTTCGGCCGCCGTCGAGAGATTCGAGCGGGTCGGCGGTTCGGTGCTGTTCGGGCTGTTCGCCGTCGGGCTGTTCGACCAGCCGATGCTGCCGCCGGTGTCGGCGGCGCTCGAGGCGACGGGGCGGTCCAGGTATGAGCCGTGGGCGCGCGCGGTGCGCACCGCCGCCGCCGACCAGCTCATCTACCACGGCACCGAGGCCGACGCGGCCGCCGAGGCCGAGCGCCTGATGTTGCTGCACCGTGCGGTCAAGGGCGTCGGCCCCGACGGGCAACGCTATTCGGCGCTCGAGCCGCAGGCCTGGAACTGGATTCTGTACTCGACGTTCTTCGTTCAGCGCGGCGCCTATATCGCATTGACCGGCACCGAGCCGACGGCCGCGCAGAACCAGGCCGTCTGGGATCACTACCGGCGCAAGACAATCGGACTGCATCTGCGCGGCCGCAACGCCCCGATCGAGGACTATCGCGAACTGGTCGCCCACTACGAACGGATGGCGGCCGAGGAACTGCGGGTGACCCCGGCACTCGAGGCGGCCACCGCGTCGGTGCGCCGGGCGCCGCGCCCGGATTTCCTGCCCGCGGTCACCGGTCCGCTGTGGCGGGTGGGTTCGCCGGTGCTGAGCCATGTGGTGATGCTGCTCGGGTGCGGCATCATGCACCCGCAGGTGCGGGCCCGCATGCCGATCACCTGGACAGCCCGCCACGACACCGAGTTCCGGGTACTCACCGCGCTGCTGCGGACCGCGTTCGACCGGTTGCCCGCCACCTTCACCGATTCACCGATGGCTCGCAACCGCCGCCGCTACGAACGGCTGGCCGCCAAGTACCGCCGGGTCGGGCTCACCTCGTTCGCCCCCGACCCGGCGTTGCGGCTCGGCGGCTACGCCGAGACCGAGTCGGTGTCGAACAGTCCGAGCTGAGCCAGGTCGCGCACGTACTTGGCGATCAGGTCGCGGCCCAGCTGCGGAATGTCCGGGGCGCCACCGATGCCGGCGGCCCGCACGGCGGCGCGGAAGCCGTCGGCGGGCAGCGCCGAGCCGGCCAGCGGTCGGGCCGGATGCCGGTAGGCGTGCAGCAACGGCAGCAGGGTGTGTTTGCGTCGCGGTTCGGGCAGGGCGCTCAGGGCGGTGGTGAAGCGGTCGAACCATTCGTCGTAGTCGTCGATGCGGTCGATGTGGTGACCGGCCTCGATCAGCCAGTCGACGAAGTCGTCGAGGCAGATGCCGTCGTCGTGGGGGTTCACGACATCGTAGGTGCGGTAGCCGGCGGTCGGGGCAAGTGCGGTGATCGCGGCGGCGACGAAGTCGGCGGGCAGCCCGTCGTAGTGCGCACGACGGCGCCTGCCCTCGGAGTCGGTGCGGTAGAACGACTTCGGTGCCGATCCGGTGACGAGCACACTGAGCAGCAACCTGGTGAAGACATCGGGCACGTTGAGCTGACCACGGTAGCGGCGGTGGGCCAGGATCATGTCCGACCGGAACACCGCGACAGCCAGCCCGAACCGGTCGGCGGCTTCGCGCAGCAGTACCTCACCGGCCCATTTGCTGTTGCCGTATCCGTTGGCGTAGCCGGTGTCGAGGCGGCGCACGGGGCTCATGGTCCGCACGTCACCGTCCTCGGTGAAGTCGGCGATCTGGGCGGCGACGGCCACCGTCGACAGGTAGCTGACCGGCTTGCGGGTGGTCGTCGCGGCCAACCGGATGATCTCGGCGGTGCCGACCACGTTGGGCCCGAACAGCTGGTGGTAGGGCAGCATGTGGTTGACCAGCGCCGCCGAGTGCACGATCAGGTCCACATCGCGGGCCAGCCGCTGCCATACCTGCTGGGGCAGACCGAGTTCCGGTGCGCCGATGTCACCGGGCAGTACCTCGAGAGCGCGGTCGGCGAGGGCCCGGAAGTGCTCGGTCAGGGTGGGGTCGCTGCCGTAGGCCGCGTCGAGGCGGGCGCGAGCCGAATCGGCGTCGGCGCCGCGCACCACACAGATCACGGTGCCACCGAGCGGGGCGAGGCGTTCGAGCAGTTCCAGCAGCAGGAATCGGCCGAGGTAGCCGTTGGCGCCGGTGAGCAGCACGGTCCGCGCGGGCGTCGCGGCCCTCGGCAGGTCGGGGGCGGCGGTGATGGTGCCGGTGTCGAGGAATCTGTCCAGGGTGAGGTCCGCTGCGCGGATCTCGGTGGCGCCGCGACCGTGGATCGCCTCGGCGTCGAGTGTCGCGGGGCCCGCGGTGATGTAGCCGGTGAGGGCGGCCAGCGTGCTGTCGGGGCCGAGCAGGACGTTGACGGGGACCTCGACGTCGAGGAGTTCGCGCAGCAGTGTCGAATACGACAGCGCCGCGAGCGAATCACCGCCGAGGTCGGAGAATCGGGTGTCGGCGCGCAGGGCGGCGGGATCGCAGCCGAGTATCGCGCCCGCGGCCCGGGCGACGACCTCGGCCACGGCGAGGCCGGGGGCATCGGCACGTAGCCGGCGCAGTTCGTCGTCCTGGCGTTCGGCCAGCTCGTCGTAGAGCTGTTCCAGGCGCTGCCCGTAGCGCTCTTTCAGCTTGGGGCGCAATAGTTTTCCCACTCCGGAGAGCAGGCCGTTGTCGACGGTGAACGGTTCGGGTTCGACGAGGAAGGCGCGCGGGATCTCGTACGGTTCCAGTTGTGCCCGAGCCGCGGCCCGGTGCAGTGCGTCGCTGATCGCGGCATGGGCCTGTTCGGCGGGTAGCGGGCGGGCCGGGACGACGACGGCGAGCAGGAACGCGCGATCACTGCTGCCGTAGACATAGATCTGGTGGATCGGGTCCTCGCCGGCGAACACCGCTTCCAGGCGCGAGACCGTCACGAACTCACCCTGCGACAGCTTGATGACGTTGTTGCGCCGGTCGACATAGGTCAGCCGGTCGGGTGCGAGTTCGGCGACGATGTCGCCGGTGCGGCAGAAACCGTCGGCGTCGAACACCTCGGCGGTGACCTCGGGGCGCCGGTAGTAACCGGCGATCATGGTGGTGGTCTTGAGCAGCAGTTCGCCACGCGGGTACGGCTTGTCGGTGGCGAAGTAGCCGAGTTCGGGGACGTCGACGAGCTTGTAGTCCAGCACCGGCGGGCGCATGACCCGGGTGTCGAAGATGACGCCACCACCGGTCTCGGTCGACCCGTAGCCGTCGTGCAGCCGCAGCTCGAGCACCGATTCGACGAACGCGCGCAGTTCCGGTGCGATGGGGGCGCTGCCACACGACACCGTCAGCAGGCGACCACCCAGGAGTTGTTCGCGTAGTGACGTTTTCACCTGGTCGTCGGTGAGTTCGGGGTGGTGTTCGCGGGTGCGGCGGTAGTGCTGCTGGATCATCTCGCACACGCGCGGGACGAGGAAGATCTCGGTGGGCCGCACCAGGGCGATGTCGTCGAACAGTGTCGAAGTGTCCGGTGCGGCGGTGAAGTAGGCGGTGCCGCCCCGGGCGAGGGCGGCGTTGAGGGTGAGCCTGGCCGCGATGTGGCTCATCGGCAGGAAGTTCAGGTTGATGACCGCGTACGGACGCACCGGCTGCCACCCCGCGGCGACGAGGCGGCGGGTGTACATCGCGCCCTTGGGTGTTCCGGTGCTGCCGGAGGTGTAGATCAGCAGGGCCAGCGCGTCGTCGTCGGGTTCCACGCGGGGGGCGGGCTCGGCGGTCAGTCCCTGTTCGACAGTGTCGGCGAGAGTGCGTATTCCGGGGAAGTCGTGGCGCGCTGCGTCGAGTAGTTCGCGATGCCGGTGGTCGTCGGCGAAGAAGTCGAACACCACGAGTGTCGTGGCACCCGGGGAAATCACCTCGACAGCTGTGCCGAGATACGCGATGTCGACCGCGAGGATCTTCGGTGTGGTCTCGTCGAGAATCGAACGCAACTGGGTCGAACTCGCCCCCGACTGCAGTGGCACGGCCACCGCTCCGAGGTGTATCACGGCCAGGTCGAGCACCGTGTAGTCGACCCCGGTGAATCCGAGCATCGCCACGAAGTCCCCGGCGCGCACCCCGTCGGCGTACCAGGCCGCCGCCACCGCCCGCGCCCGGTCCCACAGTGTGCGATAGGTGATCGTCTCGAAGTCGGGGACGATCCGCCGCACCGCTCCCCCCGCGTCGGGCACGAGTTCGGTGCGCCGGAACCCGAGCGCGGGCCGGTCGGCGTACCCGGTCATCGCCGCCTCGACGATCTCACCGAGCGGCAATCCGGGTGTGGTGACGGTGGCGTGCACCTCGTCCGAGGGCCGCGCGGCCCTGACCTGTGGGTCTTCGGTGAGCAGTGCGGTGAGGCGCCGCGCACCGGTGTCCTGGTCGAGGGTCATCCGGCGTTCTCCGTCCGGGTCTGCCCGTCGGTCGGGCCGGCGATGCGCACGCCTTGCCACGCACGGCGGATGGCCGGGTCGGGATCGATGAGGACGCGGGTCGGGTGGTCGAAGATCTGGGTGGCGCGGTGGTCGGCGGTGTAGGCGGGCCAGGCGGGCAGGGGGCTGCCGGTGCGGGCGAAGCTGAGCCAGTTGTCCTGCATGGCGCGCTGGACGGCGAGGAACGCCCGGTAGCCGCCCGCCGCGGTCATCATGCGCCCGACCGGGGTGTTCACCCAGCCGAAGACGGGGATCAGGTCGAGAGCGTGGGTGGCACCGAAACCGGCCAATCGCAGTGCGCGCGGGGCGAAGTCGAAACGGTAGGCGTAGGTGGGCGCATGGGGGCTGTGTCCTTCGAGGACCTCGAGGGTGGGGCGCAGGAACATGAAGTCGCCGCCGATGCGGACGGCGGTCGCCGGGCTCGGGTAGCCGGGGTAGCAGGCGGCGACACGTTCGAGGGCACCGGCTTCGCAGCGGGCGAAGGTCGTGGTGAGCTGGTCCTCGGTGTGCGGTACCGCTTTCACGAAACGCTGGAACAGGGTCGCCTCGTCGCGGTTGGTGCCGACGATCAGCGGCACCCGGTGGGCGCGGCCCGCGACGATCGCGTCCAGCGGCGCCTCGGGCAGGAACTCGCCGTCGGCGACGGGGGCGTAGGCGAAGCTGCCGGGTTCCTCGCGCATGGCCCGGCCGAGGGCGCGGTCGGTGGCCCGGCACAGCGCGCTCGCCGAGGTGGTGGTGAGGGCGGTGACGGCGTCGGCCGGGTCGGCACCCAGTCGCTCGAGGCAGCGGCGGGCGTAACGGTGCGCGTCCTCGCGGGTCATCGTCCAGTCGGCGGGGGCGCTCTGGGCGATGGCGCGGTGGAACAGGCCGCGCGCGGCGGGGGTGGCCATCAAGCTCACCACGGCGTGCGCGCCCGCCGATTCGCCGAAGATCGTCACATTGCCGGGGTCGCCACCGAAGGCGGCGATATTGCGCTGCACCCACTCCAGCGCGGCCACCTGGTCGCGGAGTCCGAGGTTCGCGTCGAAAGGCCGCTCCGGCGTGGAGAATTCGCTGAAGTCGACATAGCCGAGACCGCCGAGCCGGTAGTTCACCGACACCACGATCACGTCGCCACGGACCGCGAGGCGGGCGCCGGAGTACATGCTCGAGGTGCCGATGACATATCCGCCACCGTGGATGAACACCATCACCGGACGCGGTGTATCCGACGATGCCGCCGGGGCGGTGACGTTCAGGGTGAGGCAGTCCTCGCCCACCGGTTGCCAGGTGCGCGGGCCGATGCGGGCACCGCTGGGGTGCTGGGTCGCCGCGAAACGGAAGCGGTCGGCCGCGCGCACGCCGGTCCAGGGACGCACCGGCTGGGGTGCGCGCAGGCGCAGGTCGCCGACAGGAGGGGCCGCGTACGGTAGGGCGCGCCAGCGCACGACACTGCGGCCCGCTCGACCGCGCACGACTCCGTCGGCGGTCACGATCTCGATGGGCATCATCCCTTCACAGTACGTGGTACCGCCGGTACCACGTGGGTGGTTCGGTACGACGGGTTACCGGATTTCCCCGACCTAGGATGGGACGATGGCCGCCGAACCGAGCGACCCGGAGCAGGCGCCGCTCGCGGCGGGCAATGCGGGCACCCTCGCCGAACTCGATGCGCTGGTGTCCTCGTGCCGGGCTTGCCCCCGTCTGGTCGCCTGGCGTGAGCAGGTGGCGCGGGAGAAACGAGCCGCGTTCCGCGACGAGGACTACTGGGGCAGGCCGGTGCCCGGGTTCGGCCCCGCCGATGCCCGGATCCTGGTGGTCGGGTTGGCACCGGCCGCGCACGGCGGCAACCGCACCGGGCGCATGTTCACCGGCGACGAGAGCGGCAATGTCCTGTTCGCGGCCCTACATGCGGTCGGCCTGTCGACCGGTTCGCACCCGGTCCGCGCCGACGACGGCATCGAACTGATCGACCTGCGCGTCACCGCTCCCGTGCACTGCGCACCGCCACAGAACAAACCCACCCGCGAAGAAGCGCTGCGCTGCGCACCGTACCTGAGCCGGGAGATGGAATTGCTCGCCACCACCTTGAAGGTGATCGTCGTCCTCGGCGCCTTCGGCTGGCAGGCGCTGTTCACCGTCCTCGCCGAAGGCGGCTGGACCATCCCCCGCCCCCGCCCCCGTTTCGGCCACGGCGCCCAGGTGGTCCTCACCCATCCGGACGGGCGAACGGTGACAGTACTCGGCTGCTACCACGTCAGCCAGCGCAACACCTTCACCGGCATGCTGACCCCCGCCATGGTGCGCGACGTGCTGCGGCAGGCCAAGGCGATCGCCTGCTCCTGACCGGCCACAGCACGAAATCCCGTCGGGGTGGTTCGGGTGGGGAAGGCCGGGTATGCGCGCGGTGTGAACAGCATTCGAGAGATCGCGGAAAGGCGCGGGCCCTTCGCTGTCGTGTACATGGATGCCTCACACGACACCGAGGACGCCGCGCATCAACTGGAGCTGCGACGACGGTCCATCAGCGGTCGCCTGCGGGAAGCTGGAGCGAGCGCGGAGATGATCGCGCTGTTCGACCGGGCCGTCGCCGAGGGTCCGCCCGGGCGTGGGCGGGCCGGACGGGTGTTGATCATCGACGATCACACCGTCCATGCCGACGAGCTGCTGCCCGAACCACCGGCTCGAGAGGTGGTGCGGGTGTCACCGCTGCCCTATCTGCTGCCGTTGCTGCGCCACCACGAGGAACTGATCCCGCATGTGGTCGCCGTGGTCGACAAGGTCGGCTGCGACCTGACCGTCGTGGACGAGAACGGGTCGGTCACCGAACGCAGCGTCGATCAGGACCCGTATCCGGTGCACAAAACCGGCGGCGGGGCATGGGCGCACCGTTCCATGCAGCAACGCGTCGAGGAAACGACCCGGCGGACCATCGACGACCTCGCCGAGCAGGTGCGCACCGAGGCCGAGCAGGTGCATGCCGAGGTGATCGTGGTCGCCGGTGAGGTCAGCGCCCGCAATGCCCTGCACCACGCGCTGCCCGAACACGGGCCGACGGTGGTCGAGGTCGAAGCGGGAGCGCGCGCCGCGGGCGGCGACCCGGGTGAGCTCGACGCCGCCGTCCACCGGGTGGTCGCCGAACAGGCCCGCCACGACATCGAGGAGGTCCTCGACACCGTCGCCGCCGAGATCGCCCGCCCCGAAGGGCTGGCGGTGTCCGGTCTCGACGCGACCGCCGAGGCGTTGCGGATGGCGCGCGTGGACCGGTTGCTCATCGACCCGGACCGGCTCGGTGACCGCACCGTGCTGGTCGGCGCCGACCGGGCACAGGTGAGCGTCGACCTGCACGCCCCGGCCGGCTGGACCGGCAGCACCGCCCCACGACAGTCCTGCCGCGCCGACGAGGCACTGCCCGTCGCGGCGATCCTGACCGGTGCCGAGGTCATCGTCACCGGCGGTGTGCCGTCCGAGGACGGTGTCGCCGCCCTGGTCCGGCACCGCTGAAACCCACAAGGAGGCACGATGGTCATCGAACGAGGCAACACCAAGCACGGTCCGGCCCACGACGAGGAACTCGCGCACGAGCTGGACGGCACTATCAAGGGCAACCGGTCGAGCCGGGCCGAGGAGTGGCACGATCCGGAGCCACCCGCCGACGACGACCCGGAAACCGGCATCCGCCCCGACACCCGAAACCGGTGACCTGGGTCGAGGACCGGATCGGGCAGCTGCTGTACAAGGTCGCGCCAACGGCGGGGGCCAGCGTGCACGCGGTGACGATCGGGCGCCCCCGCGCGGACGTCGAACAGTTCTGGCTCGATCCGGCGAACCTGTCCGCGGCGCTGGACGGTATCGCCCAGGTGGAATCGACCGCCCCGGACCGGTTGACGTGGTCGTTCGTCGAAAACACCGCCGCCGCCGCGCAGTGGGTGAGCCGCACCGTGCGCGCCCCCGGCGAGATCCGCTTCGTCGGCGGCCGCGACCCGGCCGGCCGGTCCCAGATCCGGCTGACCTTCGCCGACGCCCCGGGCGATCTGGGTACGGAGGTGACGATCCGGGTCACCAGCCCGCTGCCCGAACAGCTCACCGGGCATGCCGCGTTCACCGCCCTCTACCGGGCGCGCGCGATCCTGCAGACCGGGGAGGCACCGACCCTGACCCACAATCCGAGCGGACGCGAGCAGGAGGACTGATGCGAGCACTGTGCTGGAACGGCGTGAACGATCTGGCCGTGGAGACGGTGCCCGATCCCCGCCTGGTCAACCCGCACGACGTGATCGTCGCGGTCCGGTTGAGCACCACCTGCGGTTCGGATCTGCATTTCATCGACGGCTACCTGCCCGGTATGCGCGAAGGTGACGTGATCGGACACGAATTCATGGGCGAGGTACTCGAGGTCGGCGGCGCGGTGGAGCGGATCGCCGTCGGTGACCGAGTGGTCGTGCCGTCGTTCATCGGGTGCGGCGCGTGCTGGTACTGCGGGGCGCAACGGTATTCGGCCTGTGACACCACCAACCCGAATGCCGCGGTGCAACAACCGATCCTGGGTTTCCCGTCCGGCGGGATCTACGGCTACACCCATCCCTTCGGCGGCTATCAGGGCTCGCACGCCGAGTACATCCGGGTACCTTTCGGCGATGTGAACTGTTTCCCGATTCCGGAGTCGATCACCGACGAGCAGGCCCTGTTCTGTTCCGACGCGCTGCCGACCGGGCTGATGGGCGCCGACTTCTGCGACATCTCCCCCGGCGACACCGTCGCGATCTGGGGCAGCGGCGGCGTCGGTTTGATGGCCGCCCACACCAGCCGCCTGCTCGGCGCGGGCCGGGTCATCGTGATCGACCGCGTCCCCGAACGCCTCGAGCTGGCGCGCCGGCACGCGGGCGCCGACACCATCGACTACACCAGTGTCGACAGCGTGCCCGCGACCCTGCGCGAGATGACCGGCGGGCGCGGGCCCGACGCCTGCATCGACGCGGTCGGAATGGAAGCGCACGGCACCGGCGTGCAGCACCTCTACGACCGGGCCAAACAGTTGCTGCGACTGGAAACCGACCGGGCCACCGCCTTGCGCGAGGCGATCATGTCGTGCCGCAAGACCGGGGTGGTGTCGGTGCTCGGTGTGTACGGCGTGACCGACAAATTCCCGATGGGTGTGCTCACCAACAAGGGGCTTACCCTGCGCACCGCCCAGCAGTCCGGTCAGCGCGACGTCTCACGCATGTTCGAGTTCATCACCAGCGGTCAGCTCGACCCGTCGTATCTGATCACCCATGATCTGCCGCTGTCGGACGCGGTCGCCGGCTACGACATCTTCAAGAACGACAAGAGCGAATGCGTGCGCGCGGTCTTCCGGCCGTGACGTTCAGCGGTGGGCGTGGCGGGTGAGCTGGTCGACCGGGTCGTGGCCGCCGACGCCGGAGGCGAACTCGCGGTAGCGCAACGTGCCACCGGCGTCGGCGGCCAGCGGTGGGGTGTCACCGCCCGCGCCGTCGCCGAATCCGTGCAGCACCTCGGTGAGCGCGTCGGCGGCGCTGATCCTCGGTGTCCAGCCGAGTTCGGTACGGGCGCGGGTGGTGTCGAGCAGCGGTAGATGCATCATCGCGTCGAACAGTTCCGGAGTGGCCGGGACCAGCCGCAACCACCAGCCCACCGTGAGCGCGACTTTCACCGCGCGGGGCGGGACGGGAAACGTCCTGGTGCGCAGGACGCGGGTGATGGCGTCGCGGTCGATGACGTCGTCGGCGGCCAGATTGAACGCACCGCGCACCTGTTTCGTCACCGCCAGCGCGTAGGCGCGTCCCACATCGCTGCTGTGCAACGCCTGGAACCGCATCCCCCACGGATACGGCAGCACGGGCAGCACCCCGGGCCGGATCAACCGGTTGGGCAGCAGCGGTCCGGCGAACAGGCGGCGTTGTTCGCTGGCCGAGTCGTACTGGAAGGTGAACGCCGGACGCATCCGCACCACCCGGAGGTCGGGGTTGTCGCGTTCGAAGATGTCGAGAAGCCGCTCCACATAGGACTTCTCGGCCATATAGGCGGCGGCGGGCCAGCCTTCGGTCGGCCAGCTCTCGGTGACGGGTTCGTCGTCCTCGCGCGGTGCGTACGCTCCGACCGAGGACGCGTAGATCAGCGCGGGTACCTCCGCCTCGGCGACAGCGGCCAGCACCCGTTCGGTGCCGTCGACATTGGTGTGCCAGGTGTCGAGCGGCCGGTGCGTCGGCTGGAACACCCAGGCCAGGTGCACCACCGCGTCGGCGCCACGGAACAACGAGACCAGATCGGCGTCGCGCAGGTCGGCGCCGACCCAGTCGACCCCGGCGAGCCCACGGTCGGGTTTGCGCCGCGCCACTCCCAGCACCGACGTCACCGCCGGTGTGGTGGTCAGTGCGTCGACCACCGCCGTGCCGACATTGCCTGTCGCTCCCGTCACGACCACACGCATCGCACACCTCCTCGGCTCGGTTCGCACCCTCGCCATACCCGCGCCGGTGCCGCCGACACCGATCCGCCCGGATCTGTTTGACCCGCCGCGCAGGTGGAATCGCTTCGACGACGACCACCGCCCGAGGGAGGACGCCCATGCCGTTCGACCAGACCGATCCAGGCTTTCGCGGACCAGGCCCCGAATCCGTCGATCACGTCGCCGCGCGCCGCCCGCGTGTCGTCGTCCTGGGTGATGCCGTGCTCGACGTGTGGAAATGGGGACGCTGCCACCGGCTGTGCCGGGAGGGCCCGGTGCCGGTGGTCGATGTCGCCGAGACCGCTAAAGTGCCTGGGGCGGCGGCGAATACAGCGGCCAATCTCGCCGCGCTCGGCGCGCAGGTGCAGATGGTCGCCACGGTCGGCGACGACGACGCCGGCCACGACCTTCGCGACGCATTGCGCCGCGCGGGAGTGGGGACCGACACCGTGGTCGCCGATCCGGCCCGGCCCACCGAGGTGAAGGTGCGGGTGATGGCCGACGAGCAGATCCTGCTGCGCTACGACGAGGACTGTGCCCCGGCGCCCACCGACACCACCGCCCTGCTCGCCGCGCTCGACACCGCCCTCACCGATGCCGACGCGCTGCTGATCTGCGATTACGGCGTCACCCTCGACGACACGATCCGCGACGCCCTGTGCGCGCGCCGCGACAGCCTCCCGCTGCTGGTTCTCGACGCGCACGCACCGGCCCGCTGGCAGGCGCTGCGGCCCGACCTGGTGACACCCAACGCCGAGGAGGCCGCGGCCCTGCTCGACACGACGGCGCACACCGACCACGCCCAACTGTTCATCGACCACCGCGACGAACTGATGGCCCGCACCGGAGCGGCCGCGGTGGTGGTCACCCTCGACAAGGACGGCACCGTCCTGCTGGTGGACGGCAAGCCCGCGCACCGGACCTGGGCGGTGGCGGTGCCGGAGAACCGGTCGGCCGGTGCCGGTGACACCTTCGTCGCCGCCCTCACCGCCGCGGTGCTCGACGCGATGCCGCTGACCGGGGCGGTCGAATTCGCCCAAGCGGCGGCCGATGTGGTGTTGCGCAGCCCCGGTACCTCGGTGTGCCGGTGTCCCGATCTGCGTGCCCGCCTCGGCGGCGAGGGCTCCGGGGTCCTCTCGCGCGACCAGTTCATCGCGACCGTGCGCCGCGAGCGCGCCGAGGGCGCCCGGGTGGTGTTCACCAACGGCTGCTTCGACGTGCTGCACGCCGGTCACATCGCCTGCCTCAACGAGGCCAAGAGCCTGGGCGACATCCTGGTGGTCGCCGTGAACTCCGACAGCAGTGTGCGCCGCCTCAAGGGCCCCGAGCGGCCCGTGAACACCGCGGGTGACCGGTGCGCGGTGCTGGCCGCCCTGAGCTGTGTGGACCATGTGACCGTCTTCGACGAGGACACCCCCGCCGAGCTGCTGCGCGCCACCGAGCCCCAGCTGTATGTCAAAGGCGGCGACTACAGCCCCGACATGCTGCCCGAGACCCCGGTCGTCACCGGATACGGCGGCCAGGTCCGGGTCCTGAACTACCTCGCCGACCACTCCACGACGACGATGATCGACCGCATCCGCGGCCGCGTGGGCGAACGATGAGCGACGCCGACGCCGGTACGGATCCACACCCGGCGCGCGGTACACCTGGAGTCATCGACGACGGTCCCCGACCGTGGCGTCGAGGCCTACGGTGTCGTGCCACCGCGGTTCCGGCCGCAGTGCGGTGACAACGCCTGCGGGGCCGAGGAATTCGTCGATCTCACGGCACACCTCCTCGACGGTGACCGAGGCGACGATCGAGTTGTCGTGTTCGCAGCGTGGGGCGCCCTCGTCGGTGAGGGTGGCACCGCAGAGCTGGCAGCGCGTGGTCCACGCGGTCAGCACCCGGTCGTTGGCGCGGTTGAGTGGTCCGGCGTTGACGAGGTTGCCGATCCAGAAGATCCCGACCGTCGGGATGCCGAGCGCTTTGGCCAGATGCCGTGGCCCGCTGTCGTTGCCGACGAAAACCGTTGTCCGCGTGAGCAGCCCACACAGCTCGGTCATGTCGGCATCGACGAGGCAGTGCACGTGGCGGGTGTCGCAGCCGCCGACCCGGTCCAGGATTTCGCGCAGCAGCGGACGGTCGTCGTGGGTGCCGATCACATGAACGGTGGCCCCGCCGCGCACACAATGCTCGATGACCTCCGCGAATTTGCGTACGGGCCACCGCCTTCGGGGATCGGTCGCCGAGGGGTGAACCGTGACAACGGGGCCCGTCGCCTGCCCGACGAGCCGTTCGGCGGCGGCCTCGTCGTCGGGGGTGACGCTGATCCTCGGTTCGAGAGTGACCGGTGCGGCCCCGGCCAACCCGACCACCTCGAGCGCACGGATCATCTCGTGCTGGTAGTACCGGAACGGGGTGGTCCTGGTCAGTTCGATGGCGCCGTCGGCGCGCGAACCGACCGTCCACCGAGCTCCCGTGCGGCGCAGGAACCGGTTCGACCAGGCACCGCCGCCGTGCAGCTGAACCCCCAGATCGACCCGCTCCCTTGCGGTTTCGGAGAGCAGCGCGCCCTCGGCGGGTGAGTCCTGCGGTGGGAGCACCCGCACGTCGTGCACCGGCCCCGGCCGTGAGCGCAGCAGCGCGGCATGCAGGGCCGAACCGAACAGGGTGATCCGCGCCGACGGGTAGGTCGCGGCCAGCGCCTCGATCGCGGGCAGGGCGAGCAACACGTCGCCCAGACCACCACCGCGCAACACCACGATGCGTTCGACATCCGGGAGCGGCCGCGAGATGGGCCCGAGAACACTGTCGCCGGACGCGGTCGTCATCTCGGCACTCCTTACCCGATTTTCTGTGGTGGCGGTGATCGGCACCGGCCGCAGTACCCCACCGGCGCGCACCGAAACAGTCGGGCGAAACCGGCACGCCGCTGTTTGACCCACTTCTCCCCGGGCATAGCGCCCAGCGAGAACCGGTCACCCCGCAAGCGGTGCGTTCCCCGGCCGCCGCTCGCCCGACGAACGGAGTCCGCGTTGAAGATCGCCATGGTTTCCGAACACGCGAGTCCGCTGGCGCCGCTCGGCGGCACCGATGCCGGGGGTCAGAACGTCCACGTCGCCGCCCTCTCGGCCACCCTCGCCCAGCGCGGGCACGAGGTGATCGTCTACACCAGACACGACGGAACCCACTGCGAACGCACGATCCACACCGACGACGGCTACCGCGTCGTGCACGTCCCCGCCGGTCCGCCGCGCCCCATCCCCAAGGACGAAATCCTCCCTCACCTGGGTGAATTCGCCGCGTTTCTGCGCGACGACTGGGCCCGCGAGCACCCCGACGTGGTACACGCGCACTTCTGGATGTCGGGCATGGCCGCCGAGCTGGCCGCCCACGGCACCGGTATCCCCGGCCTGGTCACCTTCCACGCGCTCGGCACCGTCAAACACCGGTACCAGGGCCGCGCCGACACCAGCCCACCCGCGCGTATCCGCATCGAACGTCTCGTCGCGTCGCGGTCGGCGCGGGTCATCGCCACCTGTTCCGACGAGGTCGGCGAACTCACCAAGATGGGTGTGCCACCGCATCACGTGTCGGTGGTTCCGTGCGGTGTGGACCTCGACCTGTTCACCCCCGACGGCCCGGTCGCCGAACGCGGCGCACCGCACCGCATCCTGTCGGTCGGGCGGATGGTGCCACGCAAAGGCTACGACCTGGCCATCGCCGCACTGCGCGAGTTACCCGACACCGAACTGGTCATCGCGGGCGGCGCCGACGACAAGGGCAAAACCCACGCCGAGGCGCGACGACTGCGCGGTTGTGCGCACCGCATCGGCGTCGGCGACCGGGTGCACCTGCTCGGGTCGGTCGAACACACCGCCATGCCGGAATTGATCCGCTCCGCCGATGTCGTGGCCTGCACACCGTGGTACGAGCCGTTCGGCATCGTGCCGCTCGAGGCGATGGGCTGCGCGCGGCCCGTGGTCGCCACCGCTGTCGGCGGCATGCTCGACACCGTCGTCGACGGTGTCACCGGCGCCCTGGTGGCACCGAACTCCCCCGAGGCCCTGGCCGCCGCGATCCGCCCGCTGCTCGACAACCCGCACCTGGCCGCCTCCCGAGGCGCGGCCGGGCGACGTCGAGCCGAGAACTCCTACTCCTGGGAGCGGGTCGGTACCCGAACCCTCACCGCCTACCGCAAAGTATGCGCGCGCCGCGTCGACCGGGCCGCGATGTCGGCATGACCCCGCTGAAAGGAGTTCCATCCTCGTGAACCCGTCAACACGCCCGCTCGGCACCGTCCTCGTCACCGGCGGATCCTCAGGTCTCGGCGCCGCGACCGTCGCCGCGATCCGCGCCGCGGGCGGCACACCCGTGGTACTCGACCGCAACGCCCCCGCCGACGGAATCGACTGGGAGCAAACAGATCTCGCCGACACCGCCGCCGCGACCGCCGCCGTCGAACGGGTACTCGACCGCACCGGTGGTCACCTCGACGCGGTGTTCACCGCCGCGGGCACCGACGCCTGCGGCCCGCTCGACAGCGTGTCGGCGCAGAAGTGGGAAAACGTGATCAAGGTGAATCTGTTCGGCACCGCCGCCGTCGTCCGCGCGGCACTGCCCGCCCTGCGCGCGAGCAAGGGCACCGTCGTCACCTGCGCCTCCACCCTCGGCATGCGCGCGCTGCCCGACGCCACCGCCTACTGCGCGTCGAAATTCGGCGTCGTCGGCTTCACCCGCGCCCTGGCCGCCGAGACCGCGGGCGAGGTCGGCGTGACCCTGCTGGTGCCCGGCGGCATGGACACCGCGTTCTTCGACGACCGGACCCCGCAGTACCAGCCACCGGCCGACGCGAAACTCAACCGGCCCGAAGACGTCGCCGCCGCGGTCGTTTTCGCGCTCTCCCAACCACCGGGCTGTCAGGTGCGCGAACTGATGGTGTGCCCGTCGACGGAGCCGTCGTGGCCATGACGACGATCCTCGCCTGGCATGTGCACGGGTCCTGGATGAGTTCGTTCGTCCAGGGACCCCACCGCTACCTGATCCCGCACGACCCACGCTGGGGCGGGTGGGCGCTCGGCCGGTGCGGGCGACCGTGGCCGGCAGGCGCCGAGGAGATCGCCCCCGAGGCGCTCGCCGACGAACACGTGGATGTCGTTGTAGCCCAACGCCCCCGCGAACTGGAACTGGCCCAACGCTGGCTCGGCCGCACCCCCGGTGTCGACGTCCCCCTGATCTACGTCGAACACAACACCCCGTCCGGGCACGCCGCGACCACCCGGCACCCCATGGCCGACCGCGACGACCTCACCCTGGTCCACGTCACCGAGTTCAACCGGTTGATGTGGGACAACGGGCACACCAGGGTGCGCGTCATCCCCCACGGCGTCCTCGATCCAGGCCCCCTCTACACCGGCGAACTCGAGCGGGCCGCCACCATCGTCAACGAACCGGTGCGCCGCTGGCGCGTGACCGGCACCGATCTGCTCGCCGAACTCTCCGATACCACCCCGATCGATGTGTTCGGGATGGAAACCGACCACGTCCACACCGCCGTCGACCGGCCGAAAGAGCGTGTGTGCGGGCACGGCGACCTGCGCCAGGACCACCTGCACGCCGAAGTCGCGCGCCGCCGCGTGTTCGTGCACACCCCGCGCTGGACCTCGCTGGGCCTGTCGGTGCTCGAGGCCATGCATATCGGGATGCCGGTCGTCGCCGTCGCCACCACCGAGGCGGCGGCCGCGGTCCCGCCCGAGGCCGGAGTGGTGTCCACCGATGTGTCGGTTCTGGGCCGAGCACTGCAGCGGTTCGTGGCCGAACCCGATCTGGCCCAGCTCGCCGGCAAAGCCGCACGGCAGTGGGCGCAGACCAATTTCGGCATCGACCAGTTCGTCGAACGCTGGAACGACCTGCTCGCCGACACCGTGGAGGGTGGGCGGCGATGAGGCATGTGCTGGTGGCCCGGCTCGACAGCGCGGGCGACGTGCTGCTCACCGGGCCCGCCGTCCGGGCGGTCGCGGCGGGGTCCGACAAGGTCACCTTCCTCGCCGGGCCACGCGGTGCGGCAGCGGCCCGCCTACTGCCAGGGGTGGACGAAGTCGTCGAATTCCACGCCGGGTGGGTCGATTTCGACGCGCCACCGGTCACCCAGAACGCCATCGACGCGCTGCTCGACACCCTGCGCGCCGTCGCACCGACCGAGGCCGTCATCTTCACCTCGTTCCACCAGTCACCCCTGCCGTTGGCGCTGGTGCTGCGCATGGCCGGGGTCGGTCGTATCGCGGGCATCAGCGTCGACTACCCAGGATCACTGCTCGATCTGCGCGACACCCGCGACGAGGACCGGCCCGAACAGATCCGCAATCTGGCCCTGGCCGAAGCCGCCGGGTTCCCCGGTGATTCCGATCGGCTCCGGATCCGCGAGGACCTGCTGCCCGATGTCGGTACCCGTACCGGCGGACCCGGCTACATCGTCGTCCATCCCGGCGCCGCCGTACCGGCCCGCCGCCCGGCACCGGAACGGATGAGAACCCATGTGGCAGCCCTGGTCCGGGCCGGGTACCGGGTACTGGTCACCGGTGGTGTCGACGAGCACACCGCCTTCGTCGCCGACGGGCTGGCCACCGACCTCGGCGGCCGCACCGACCTCGCCACGCTGGCGGCGATACTGCGCGACGCCGATGTCGTCGTCGCCCCCAACACCGGGCCCGCCCACCTGGCCGTCGCGGTCGGCACACCCGTGGTCTCGCTGTTCGCACCGGTCGTCCCGGCCGCGCGGTGGGCGCCCTACGGTGTGCCGGTCGTGGTGCTCGGCCGGTCCGCGGCGTGCGAGGGCACCAGAGCCCGCACCTGCCCGGTACCGGGACACCCGTGCCTCGACACCATCACCTCCGCGGAGATCGTCGACGCGGTGGACACACTGTGCGCCCGACCCGCCGACACGAGGCGGCCCGCATGAACATTCGGTCACTGCCCACCACCCGAACGAACGGATCCGGCCCACACGGTCGATCGCGTTCCGCCGCTCCCGCAGCGGTGCTCTTCGACCGCGATGCGACGCTCATCGAGGACGTCCCCTACCTCGGCGACCCGGCACTGGTGCGTCCCGTGCCCGGTGCCGCCGACGCATTGGCCCGGCTGCGCGCCGAAGGGATCCCGATCGGTGTGGTGAGCAACCAGTCCGGCATCGCCCGTGGCCTCATCACCCACGCCCAGGCCCGTGCGGTCAACGCCGCCGTCGAACAGCTACTCGGCCCGTTCGGCACCTGGCAGATCTGCCCGCACGGTCCCGACGACGGCTGCGCATGCCGCAAACCCGCCCCGGGCATGGTCTTTCGCGCCACCGAAGAGCTCGGCGTCGCGCCCGCCGACTGTGTCCTGATCGGTGACATCGGCGCCGATATCGAGGCCGCTCAGGCCGCCGGATGCGCCGCGATCCTGGTGCCCACCCCCATCACCCGGCGTGCGGAGATCGACCACGCGCGCGCCACCGCCCTCGTCGCCCAGGACCTGCCGACCGCCGTCGCCCTCGCCATGACGGGCGCCGCACGAAAGGAACTCGCGCCATGAACAATCCACCCGGCACCCGCCACCTGGTCGCCGCGACCGGTGCGAACCTCGAACACCACTTCGGTGCGCTCGGCGCCGCCCTGGAACGCAACCGGACCGCCTCGATCCGCCGCATCTGGTCCTGGGGCGAACAACTCGCCGACATCTACCAACGCAACGGCCGACTGTTCACCTGCGGAAACGGTGGCAGCGCCGCCGAAGCCCAGCACCTCAGCGCCGAACTCACCGGCCGGTTCCGCACCGAACGCCAGCCGTTGGCCGCGATCGCCCTGCACTGCGACACCTCCGCGACCACCGCCATCGTCAACGACTACGGCATCGAGGAGATGTTCGCCCGCCAGCTGCGCGCCCACGGCCGCCCCGGCGACGCCCTCGTCGTGCTCTCCACCAGCGGCAGCAGCCCCAACGTCGTCGCCACCGCCAAAGCCGCCCACGAAATGGGCATCACCACCTGGGCGCTGACCGGCCCACCACCGAACACCCTCGCCTCGGTCTGCGACGACGCGATCGCCGTCGAAGCCGACAGCGTCGCCACCGTGCAGGAAATGCACCTCGTGCTCGTCCACGCCCTGTGCACCGCCCTCGATGCCGCATTGGAGGCACTGTGACCGCCCATCCAGGACCGATCGTCGTGCTCGGTGACGTCTTCCTCGACATCGACGTCGACGGTCACTGCGAACGCTACAGCCAGGACGACGCCCCGATCGTCGACGTCACCACCACCCGCTACCGCCCCGGCGGGGCAGGTCTGGCCGCCCGCCTCGCCGCGGGCGACGCCGACGAGGTCGTCCTCGTCGGCGGTTTCGCCAACGACCACGCCGGACACCAGTTGCGCGCCCTGCTCGAACCGTACGTGCAGGTCATCGGTGTGCCGTTGCACGGTTCGACGGTGTGCAAGCAGCGGGTGCGCGCCGACGGGCGCTGCACCGACGGTGAGGATCCCGTGGTGATCGCCCGCTGCGATTCGGGCACCGGCAAGGTGGCACCGGGGCCGATCCCCACCGATATCGACAGCGTCCTGGCCCGCGCCTCGGGTGTGCTGGTGTCCGACTACGGCCGCGGCATGACCTCGCACCCGCAGATCCGTGGTCTGCTGCGCACCCTCGCCCCACGCATCCCGGTGGTGTGGGACCCGCACCCACTGGGCTCGCTACCGATTCCCGACACCGCCATCGTCACCCCCAACCGCAGCGAGGCATTGCGGTTGCTCGATTCGGCCTCCTCGATCCGCGACACGAGCACCCTGGCCCGCCTGTGGTCGGCGCGCGCGGTCGCGGTCACCCTCGGGGCCGAGGGCGCCTATCTGTGCGGTGCGGAATTCCCGGCCGGGATGCGTATCCAGGTACCACCGGGGCGCCGTGCCCCCGAGGGCGTCGATATCTGCGGGGCCGGTGACCGATTCGCCGCGGCCGTCACCGTGGTGCTGGCCGAAGGCGAGTCGACCGAACCCGCGGTCCGCCACGCCGTGAGCGCGGCCGCCGAATTCGTGTGCAACGGTGCGGCCTCCTCGCTCGCCGAGCCCGAACCGGCCGTGACCGACGCGATGGCAGAGGTGGTCGGGTGGCGGTGATCCTGCCACCGCGCGCGACCGAACGCGGGTTTACCACCCAGCTCAGCGGGCATGCGCCCGTCGTCCAGGCAAGCGGGCCGGGCACACCCGGCCCATCCGAAAGGAGCACGCCGTGTCCACACGTGTAGGCAGAACGGGTTCGGCCCGCTCACCGATCCAGCTGGCCTCGCTGGCCGTCGGCGCGGTCTTCCTGCTGGTCGGTGTCCTCGGATTCATCCCCGGCATCACCACCGACTACGACCACCTGCAGTGGGCAGGACACGAATCGCACGCGAAGCTGTTCGGCGTGTTCGCCGTGTCGGTGCTGCACAACATCGTGCACCTCGTCTTCGGCATCCTCGGCCTGCTCGCCGCCGCGAGCGCCGCGACAGCGCGAACGTTCCTGATCGGCGGCGGTGTCGTCTACCTGGTCCTGTGGCTCTACGGATTGCTGGTCGACGAGCACAGCGACGCCAACTTCGTCCCGCTCAACGACGCCGACAACTGGCTGCACCTGGGCCTCGGGCTCGGCATGATCGCCCTGGGCGCCCTGCTGCCCCGCACCGTCGCGACCACCGTGGACCGCCGCCGATGATCGACAAAGCGACCCTCACCGACATCCCGAACACCGTGGTACGCACCGCTTTCCAGGCCGGCGCCAAGGTCAGGCACGCGCGGGTGTTCCATCCGCGCGGCCTGCGCCTGGCCGGACGCTTCCACGCCGCCGCCGACTTCGTGCCCTGGTTCGGGCCGGGCGAACGCGCCGTCATCGGCAGACTGTCCAAAGGCATCGGCACCCCGACCGGCATCCCCGACGTACTCGGCCTGGCCTTCCGTGTCCTCGACCGCGACGACCACCCCTGGGACTTCGCCCTCGCCACCACCGGACGCGGCACACTCGGCCGGTTCGTCATCACCGCCGCACGTGGCTGGGACCGCGCCTGCTTCGGTTCGCTGATGCCCTACCGCTTCGGCGACGACTCACCGGTCTGGTTGTTCGCCGAACCCCTCGACGACCTGCCCGGCACCGCCTCCCTGCAAGCACTGCGCGACCACCTCGACAACGATCACCTCCTGCGGTTCTCCCTCACCGCCGAACCCCTCGGCGGAGAACCGATCCCCGTCGGCGAACTCGACCTGCGCCGCGCCGAACCCGGCGAATACCGCACCGACTTCTTCGACCCGATCCTCAACCGCCCGGCCGGTGTCGCCCTGGTCCCGCACGCGCTCGACCGGTTCCGCGAAAGCGCCTACACCGGAAGCAGGCGCGGCCGGACAGACGAAACCGACCATCCCCCAACATGATTCCTGTTTCCCCGCCGCCTACCGGGTATGCCGACCACATGACCACAACCACCGCACCCCCCACCACCTCCCCCGAGGAGATCGCCGACGCGGTGCGCTGCGCGCGCGCCGCCCAACTCGGCTGGGCAAGCGTCCCACCCGCCGACCGCGCCGGGATGCTCCGCGCCGCCGCGGCGGCCGTGCGTGCCAACGCCGACGACCTCGCCACCACTCTCGAATCCGAAACCGGGCGCCCCGCCGCCTCCGGACGCGAGGGAGTCCTCGCGGGTGCGTCCACCCTCGACCAGTACGCCGAACTGGGCCCCCTGCATCGCGGCAAATCGCTGCAGGGCTCCCCCGAGGCCACCGACTTCATGATCCCGGAGCCACGCGGTGTGGTCGTCGCTCTCACCCCGTGGAACGACCCGGTCGCCATCGCCTGCGGGCTGCTCGGCGCCGCCGTCGTCACCGGAAACACGGTGCTGCACAAGCCGAGCGAACGTTGTCCGCGCACCGGTGAACTCCTCGGACAGATCATGTCGCCCCACTTCCCCGACGCGGTCCTCGCCACCGTCACCGGCGGTGGCGACATCGGCGCCCTGCTCGCGTCCTCCCCCGAGGTCGACGTGATCGCGCATGTCGGCAGCAGTGAGACAGGGCAGCGCATCGCCGCCGCGGCCGCCCGCACCGGCGCCAAGGTGCTGCTCGAGAACGGCGGCAACGACCCACTGCTCATCGACGCCGACGTCGACCCCGAATGGGCCGCCGAACAGGCCGCGCTCGGCGCGTTCGCCAACGCGGGCCAGATCTGCACCTCGGTCGAACGCATCTACGTCCACACCGCCGTCGCCCCCCGCTTCCTCGCGGCACTGTGCGCCCGCGCCGCCGCATGGAACGAACACCCGCAACCACTCGTCGACGCCCGCCAACGGGCCCACGTCCACGATCACGTCGCCGACGCCGTCGACCACGGCGCCCGCGTCCTCGTCGGCGGCCACATCCCCGACGGGCCCGGCGCGACCTACCCGGCCACCGTCCTCACCGACTGCCTGCCCCAGATGCGGGTGCTGCGCGAGGAAACCTTCGGCCCGGTCGCCCCGGTCCGGGTGGTCCCCGACTTCGACACCGGGCTCGACGAAGCCGCCACCGGTGAATACGGCCTCGCCGCCACCGTCCTGACAGGTTCCATGGACCACGCCCAAAGGGCCTGGCGCACTCTGCCTGTCGCGACCGTGAAGATCAACGCCGTCTTCGGTGGCGCCCCCGGCGGAGCCGCCCAACCCCGCGGCCGTTCCGGCAACGGCTTCGGCTACGGCCCCGAACTGCTCGACGAAATGACCACCGTGAAAGTCGTCCACGTGAGGAGTGCACCATGCCCCAGCAGCCACTGACCGGTAAGCGCGTCGCCATCCTGGCCACCGACGGCGTCGAACAGGTCGAACTCGTGCAACCCCGCGCCGCCGTCGAAGACGCGGGCGCGACCACCACCCTGCTCTCCCTGGAATCGGGCAGCATCCAGGCCATGAACCACGACGTGGAGAAGGGCGACACCTTCACCGTGGACCAGGTCGTCAGCCAGGCCAGCCCCGACGACTACGACGCCCTCATCCTGCCCGGCGGCACCACCAACCCCGACAAACTCCGCCAGGACTCCTCGGCCGTCGGCTTCGTGAAACAGTTCGCCGCGACCGGCAAACCGATCGGCGTCATCTGCCACGGCCCCTGGACCCTCGTCGAGGCCGACGCGGTGCGCGGCCGCACCCTCACCGGCTACCCCAGTGTGCGCACCGACATCCGCAACGCGGGCGGCACCGTCGTCGACGAGGAGGTCGTCACCGACAACGGGCTCGTCTCCAGCCGCAACCCCGACGATCTGCCCGCCTTCTGCGCCAAGATCGTCGAGGAATTCGCCGAAGGCCGACACTGACCCAGGCCGCCGGGCCGATCCCCACCCGACCGGTCACCGCGCGGTAGCGTGGACATCGGAGATCGGAGGGCTCGGTGGAGGACGCGTTCCGGGACCGGCCCGGAGAATCACCCGATCGGCGACCCGCCGGCGGCGAAGGTTCGCTGTTCGGCGGCATCGGTGCGCTCTGCACCGCCGCGGTCCGGCTCACCGGCGTCGACGGGGCCGCCGTCGCCCTGCTCAGCCACACCTCCCAAGCGCGAGAACTCGTCTACGCCACCGATGCCACCGCCCAGCACCTCGACGAACTCCAATTCGTCGTCGGCGAGGGTCCCTGCATCGACACCTACCGCGGCGGCGAACGCCAGCTGTGGCCGGACCTGACCGCCACCCCGGCGACCACCCGCTGGCCCGTGTTCACCACCGAGCTCCTCTCGCTCGGCGTGCGGGCCCTGTTCGCCTTCCCGGTCCCGAGCGACGGCACCACCCTCGGCGTGCTGGAACTGTATCGGGCGAACAGCGGCCGCCTCACCGCCGCCGAACAGGAATCGGGCATCGCGTGCGCGGCCGCCATCGGCCACATGCTCGGCACCGATCTGGACCGGCTCGCGAACACCGATCCCCTCGCGGTCGACCCCGCGGGAGAGGAATTCTCGCGCGCGGTGATCTTCAACGCCGCGGGCATGGTCGCGGTGCAACTGGCGGTTTCGGCGGACGAAGCCCTGGCCCGGCTGCGTGCGTACTGTTATGCCAACGGCCGCTCGATCAGCGCGGTCGCCGCCGATATCGTGGCTCGCAGACTGTCGCTGCGCGACGAGCGTGACTCCAGTGAAGGGCAGGGACGATGAACACCGCGCAGACCCGCCTCGCCGTCGCGGATCTGACCGCGACACTGGCCACCGACTTCGACGTACCCGCCCTCCTGCACGCCGTCGCCGAACACGCCTGCCAGTGCTTCGAGGCTGTCTCGGCCGCAGTGATCCTGCTCGACAACCGCACCCACGGCAGCGGCATCCAGATCGTGGCCGAAGCATCCCGTGAAGACACCGTCGCCGACCCGCGCCTGCACATCAGCGGCCCAGGTCTGGCAAGCGCACGCGACGGTGCCGTCGCCATCATCACCGATATCGACCAGCCCGACGAAGGCGCCCGCTGGCCCGACTACCGTCACCGCGCCCGCGCGGCCGGTATGCGATCGGTGCGCGCGTTCCCCGTCAAAGCCATGACCGTGCCGCTCGGCTCGGTCGTCGTCCACGCCGACGAACCGTGGGGCAATGAGCGTCCCAACGACTTCGGGCAGATCCTGGCCGACCTCACCGCGATCGCCCTGTCCATGGGAACCGAACACGGCCGGGTGAGCACCACCGCCGACACAGTCGCAGCGGTCCTCGACGGCACCAGCGTCATCGCCACCGCTGTCGGTATCCTCGCCGAATACTTCGACCTCGACCTCGATGCCGCCCGCGCCCGGCTCCGCAAACTCGCCCGCGCGCACCAGAGCACCCCCACCGCACAGGCGGCGGCCATCGTCGACGCCCAGAACACCAACCCCACCGACCCGGGCGCCGTGCCTGCCCTGCACATCCCCGACGAACCCGTAGCACCCCCACACATCGACCGATAAGTCCCGGCGCCCTACTCCTTCACAGAGTCGGGCATGTGCGCGGTGAGCAGCACATGATCCAGCCTGGTGCGCAACTTCACCTCGTCACCCGCCACTTTCGGCAGCTCCGCGACCACCCGCTCCGCGATCGTGCGCAACTTGACATTGGTCTCCTGCGACCGCCACCGCAACACCCGGAACGCCTGCTCGGCGCTGATCGCATACACCAGCATCAACGCGCCCTTGGCCTGCTCGATCACTGTGCGCGCCTCGAGCACGCCCGGCAACGTGGTGTCGAGCGCCTCCCGCCGGAACTCCTCGGCGGTCTCGGTGACATCGATGTAATACCCTGCGGTGCCGATCACCGCACCGCTCTCGTCGCGCCACGGTTCCGACACCACGAGGACGTCCCTGACCTGGCCGTTGGTGTCGACGATGCGGTGATGACTCGAGAACGCGCCACCGTCCTCCACCGAGGTGATCATCGCCTCGAGCCGGTCGCGGTCACGCGGATGTTTGTGCGACAGGAGCAATTCCGTCGTCGGCTGGGTTCCCGGCGGATAACCGTGCATCGCGGCGACCTCGTCGGACCACTCCCACCGATGCGTGCCGAACCGGTAGCGAAACGAGCCCACCCGCAGGGGATCGCCCACGCCGACGACCCGTTCCACCAGGAAACGCTCGTCGGCGGACACATCCTCCCGATCGCTCATAGTCCTCAGTATTCACTGCTTGTGCCGACCCGTCGTCGCGTGCCGGGTCACGGCTCGTGCACGGCTCCATCCCGGTCGACGCTGCGTCCCGAATTTCGGCATCGAGTCGGTCACAGTCCATGACAGCGGCGTACCGGCGTGCTCAAATGGGTAGTACCAGCCGATCTTGAGGATCCAGGACCGGTGGCGCAGCGTGAGGCCTGCCGGTGCCGAGGAAATCGAGTACTCGTGAACACCCATTCCAGCCACGTAGGACGATACGAACTACCGGCCTTCGACGGCGAATCAGCAGATGTATCGGCCCGCGTGAGCGCCGACCTGGAGACCCGATCGAACGCGACCGTCCTGTACGTGCGCGGCGATATCGACGCCTACACCCTCACGCGCTGGCGGCGCGTCCTCGACGACGCCTTCCAGCGAGCTTCGGGTGGCGGGCAGTTGGTCGTCGATCTCGACGAAGTCACCTTCATGTCCTGCCGGTCGATCCTCGATCTGGCCTTTCGTGCCCAGCAGCACCACGACACCGTCCGGGTCAGCGTGGTCAAGGCCGCGCCTTCGGTCGTCGACCGCATCATCACCGCCGCCGGACTCGCCCAGTGGCTGACCCTGCACACAGACCTGGCCGACGTCATCTCGACGTCGACCGATCCGCCCCGACCGAGCCTGCGTGTGTGGACACACCGCGAACCCGGCCGGGGCACCCCAACACATCAGTGAAGAAGCAGTTCAGTTCTCTCGAGGAAGTTGTGCAATGCGCTATTCCGATCATCCTGTCTTCGACACCACCGAACCGGCGACCGAGCCGGACGCCACCGTTGTCAGCTGGCCCGAACCGAGCCCACTGCAGTCGTGGTGGAACGACATCATGCAGGGCGTGAAGCCGCCGCGCACCCGAACCGGCGGCCAGAAGTCCTCACGTCTGCCGCAGAACTAGCCCGATCGGTGCCGCAGGGCCGTCCGCCCTGCGGTGCCGTCCGGACTGGTCACCCGGTCACCGTGGTACCGGCGGAAATCATCAGATACGCGGTCATCAGGATGAACAGGAACCATCCTGCCCCCTGCCACACCCGCCACGACCGCCCGTCGCGATAACGCTGATAGGTGTGCACGAAAGCACCGATCCCACCGGCCAGCAACACCAGCGACGGACCGATCATCACGGCGGCCTGCGCCGGGGTATCGCACAGGTGAGTCTGCGCGCCCGCACAATTCGTGCGTGTCGCGGCCCAGAAGTTCACCACGGCGAAGACGATCGCCGCCAAGCCGATCACGCACACGCCGTAGAGCACGGCGCGGCCGTATGCCTGATCGTCACCACCGCCGCGGGCGGTCATCTCAGGACCGCGCCCGCGCGGTCGCGCGCCGGTTGGCCTTCTCGATCGCCTCGACCAGTTCCTCCTTGGTCATCCGCCACCTGCCGGTGATCGACAACCGCCCGGCGACATCGATGAGGTGACTCTTGGTCGCGTTCGCGTTCACCCCTTCGGCGCTCTCACCGCGCGGCGTCCGCCCGCCGGAAGCGGCCCGCGAATCCGACGGCCCCCTGGTGCCTTTCGGCTCCCAGTGATCCCCCACCTTCTCGAAACTGTGCTTCAACGCGCTGTAGGCGACCCGGTTGGCGCGTTCCTCGGTGCCGTACTCGTCCAGCGCCGCGTCGTGCGCCTTGGCGAACGTCCGCTGTGCCTTGGCGCTGGAACGCTGCAACGTACTCGGCAGCTCCGATGTCCGCGCCCGGCCCGAGCTCGTGGTCTTCGGCATCTCGACAGCCTTTCTCTCGCGGTCACTGTGGCGCTACCCAGGCCGGAGCAGCCGAAACCCGCACATCGAACCGAAAATAACGGTTTAGTAACCCCGGTTCCTGGCAACTATGAAGATATGACCCACTCACGTAATCGGACACCGAATACGACGAGTACGGATCTGACCAGCACCGCCATCATGTTGGCCACCTGCGTGTTCTTCTTGTTCGGTCTCACGACCCTCACCGGATCCCTGGCCGTCGCCGCTCTCGGCGCGCTCGGCCTGGCCGCCGCCATGGCCACCGCGACCAAGATGGTCGGCCTCAACCATCTCTGACCCGCGCGCCTACTCGATCAGGTTCGCGCTCTTCAACCACTCGTAGGCGACATCGGCCGGGTCCTCCCCGTCGATGTCCACGCGACCGTTGAGCTCACGCATCAGATCGTCGGTGAGCCGCTCGGAGATGGCGCCGAGCAGCGGACGCAGCTGCGGATGCGCCTCGATCACCGCACCACGCACCACAGCGGTCCCGCTGTAGGGCAGAAAGAACTTCTTGTCGTCTTCCAGCACAACCAGGTTCAGGTTCTTCACCCGGCCGTCGGTGGTGTAGACCATGCCGAACCGGCACGGCTCACCCTTGGCGGTCGCGGTGTAGACGACCCCCGCGTCCATCCTGGTGACATTGCCCGCGGGCACCCCGTTGGGATCGTTGTAGGGAATGCCGTACTTCGCCAGCATCGGAATGAAACCGTCCGAGCGACTGAAGAATTCGTCGTCGACACAGAACGTGCGCTCCGCCACCGGCAGCTGCGCGACGTCCGACAACGACCGCACCCCCAGCCGTTCGGCGGTCGGCGTCGAGGCCGCGAAAGCATAGGTGTCGTTGAAATTCGCGGGCGCCAACCACTCCAGATCGTGGTCACGCTTCTCCACCTCGTGCACCCGCTGCCACAACTCCTGCGGGTCGACGATCGTCTCGGTCTCGTTGTGGTAGTTCACCCACCCCGTACCCGTGTACTCCCACAGCACATCCGCGTCACCGTTGAGCTGCGCCTGCCGCGACGACGCCGACCCCGGCGCACCCGTCAGATCCGTGATCGACGCGCCCGCCGCGGCCAGATACGTGGCGGTGATCTTGCCCAGCAGCACGCCCTCGGTGAAACTCTTCGACGTCACCGTCAGCTTCGCGCCCTCGAGCGGCCGATCCCCACCGGGCAGGCTCGCGTCGTGGAAGGTCCCCGACGAGCTCACCAGCCCACACCCGGCGAGCAGCGAAACACTCGCCACCAGCGCGCACACCAGCCGTCTCATGAGATACCTCGCGGGGTCGCGGCCAGCTCCACGAGCCGACCGAGCCAGTCGATGATCAAGGCGAGCAGGCCGACGAGCACCGCACCGGAGATGAGCAACTTCGGCAGGAACAAGGTGACACCGGTCGTGATGAGCGTCCCGAGACTGGTCGCACCGATGAACGTGCTCAAGGTCGCGGTACCGACCAGGATCACCAGCGCCGTGCGCACACCGTTCAGGATCACCGGCACCGCGAGTGGCAACTCCACCTGCACCAGCGTCCGCAGCCCGGAGAACCCGATCCCGCGCGACGCCTCGATCGTGCGCTGATCCACCTGCCGCAACCCGACGATCGTGTTCTGCAGAATCGGCAGGATCGCATAGACCACCAAACCGACCACCGCTGTGCGGAACCCGGTCCCCAACCAGAACGTGAAGAGCACGAGCAGACCCACCGCCGGCGCCGCCTGCCCGATATTGGCGATGTTCACCGCCAGCGGTTCGAGCCTGCGCAGCGCGGGCCGGGTCAGCGCGATGCCGAGCGGAATCGCGACCACGACCACGATCAGCGTCGCCACCACGGTGAGCCGCACGTGCTCGACGATCGTCGTCCGCAGATTCGCCCAGCCCAGCGACGCCTGCTCGGTCGCGGTGAACGTCGACGCCCGGTACCACAGCAGGTACCCGATACCGATCACCGCGATGATCAACGGTTCGAACCACACGTCGATCGGCAACGCGCGCAGCCGCTTCACGCCGGATCACCCGGCCCCGGCTCGGCGGCGACCACCGGGGTCGGCGTCGGATCCGAACCATCGACATAGGTCTCGTAGGACGTCTCGCCCTCGGCGTTGTGCGCCTCGGCCAGCTTGGTCTGGATCACGTCGGTCACCGCACCGATACTGAGCGAACCGACCACCCTGCCCCGCCCGTCGGTCACCAGCGTGGCGCCCTGGCTCGCCGCGAGCATCGCATCGAGGGCGTCGTTGAGCGTGGAGGACTGCGCGACCACCGGCAGCCGCCGATCCAGATAGTCCGAAACCTCCGGCTTGCTCGACACCTCACGCAGCGACGGCCACGAACGGGGCCGCCCCGCCGAGTCGACCACGACCACCCAGGTGTGGCCGGCGCGGGTCGCCCGGGCGATCACTTCCTTGGCGGGCTCACCGATCCGCGCGGTCGTCACCGGATCGACCTCCACATCACCCACCCGGGACACCGTCAGATACGCCAGTTTCGCCCCCGATCCCACGAACTCCTCCACGAACGGTGTGGCCGGATCGGTGAGGATCTCCTCGGGCCGCGCGTACTGCTCCACATGCCCACCCTCGGACAGGATGAGCACCCGGTCGCCGAGCTTGGTCGCCTCCTCGAAATCGTGGGTGACGACGACGATGGTCTTACCCAGCTCGTGCTGGATCGCGATCAGGCTGTCCTGCAGGCGAACTCGGGTGATCGGATCGACGGCGCCGAACGGTTCGTCCATCAGCAGCACCGGCGGATCCGCGGCGAGTGCCCGCGCAACACCCACGCGCTGCTGCTGGCCGCCGGACATGTCCTTGGGCAGCCGGTCGGCGAAGGTCGCCGAGTCAAGACCCACCAGATCCAGCAGATATTCGGTGCGCTCGGCGATGCGCTTCTTGTCCCAGCCGAGCACCCGGGGTATTGCCCCGATGTTCTTGGCCACCGACCAGTGCGGGAACAACCCACCCGACTGGATGACATAACCGATGGACTGACGGAGCTTGTCCGGATCCTCCCTGGTCACATCGCGTCCACCGATGAAGATCCGGCCCTCCGTCGGCTCGATCAACCGGTTGATCATCTTCAGGGTCGTCGTCTTCCCGCAGCCCGACGGCCCGACGAAGGCGACGATCTCACCCGCCTCGATCTCGAGGTCCAACCGCTCGACGGCCGGCTTTTCCTGCCCCTTGTACCGCTTCACGACGGAGTCGAGGACGATGGACGCGCCGGTCACGTCGCGTTCGGACGGGGTGGTCACCGTGGTCATGAGAGCCCCTTGGCAATGGTGAGTCGTCCGAGCAGGACGAGGAGCGCGTCGAACACCAACGCGACGACAACGATGAGAATGGTTCCGGTGAGCGCCATTTCGAGCGCGTTAGCCCCGCCGAGCCGCGACAGCCCGTTGAAGATGAGCGATCCGAGTCCCGGGCCGAGCACATAGGCGACGATGGCGGCGACGCCCACGATCATCTGCGTGGACACCCTGATGCCGGTGAGGATCACCGGCCAGGCGATCGGCAGCTCGACGGTGAGCAGAATCCGCCACCGCGACAACCCGATCCCCCGCGCCGACTCCACCACCGAGGCGGGTACCGAGCGCAGGCCGACGATCGCATTACCGATCACCGGCAGCGCCGCGAAGAACGCCAGCATCAGAAACGACGGAACGACACCGAGCCCGAACGGCACGAGCAGCAGGGCCAACAGCGCCAGCGACGGAATCGTCAACGCCACCCGGCTCGACGTGAGCGTCAATGCCGACGCCAGCGGCAGCCGGTACACCGCCACCGCGATCAGCACCGCGACAACAGTTCCCACCAGCACGGTCTGGAAAGCCAGCGACGCGTGCTGATAGGTGAGGAAGGTCAGCACCTCGCCCCGACCCTGGATATAGCTCCACAAATTCACGGCATTCCCATCGTCGGGCTGGACCGATTCGCGCGCGATCGCCGGATATACCTGCGGTCGCAGACTAACCGATACCGCTCGCTCGACGGTGGATTCGCGTCAGGCCGCACGGTGGGGCGCAGTGACATAGTCGCGCGCGTCGCCCGCGATCACCGTGCTCGGCCGCCCGTCGACACCGACCGGGACCGGTCCGCCGAGCGTGATCCGGGTGAGCCTGCGATGCGCGCCGTCGTAATCGTCCACGGCGTAGTGCTGGGTGGCCCGGTTGTCCCAGATCGCGACATCACCGAGCGACCAATTCCAGCGGGTGGTGTGCTCGAGGCGCGTCACCCGATCCTGGAAAAGCCGGAACAACGCCCGTGATTCGCTACTGGAGACGCCGACGATCTCCTTCACGAAGCAACCGAGCAGCAGGGCACGCTCACCGGTTTCCGGGTGCACTTCCACCACCGGGTGCTCGGTCTCGAAATATGTCGACTCGAATTCGCGCCGATACGCGCGTTCGAAATCATCGGTCCGGTCCACGACGTCGGCCGCGTAGTCGTAACGATTGGTGTGCCTGGCGCGCAGATTCCCCGCGAGCAGTTTCAGTGAGGCAGGCAGCGAGTCGTACGCCGCGACGGTGGACGCCCAGGTGGTCGTACCGCCGTACTCGGGCAGCGTCACCGCCCGCAGGATCGAGGCCTTGGGCACCCGGTCGACGAACGTGACATCGGTGTGCCACACATTCGACCTGGTCTGATGCGAGTCGATCGCCAGACTCTTGGCCCCCGCCGAGGTCACCGTGGGGTGCGGGGTGGTCGGTGCACCGAGGAGCTCGGCGAATTCGTACTGCCCGTCCTCGCTCAGATGCTCCTGACCGCGGAAGAAGATCACCTTGTGTTCGGCGAGCGCGGCGCGAATGGTGTCGACCGAACGCACATCGAGGTCACCACCGAGGCGGATGCCGTCGATGCGGGCACCGATGTGGGCGCCGAGCTTCACCACACGCACGGCGTCGGCTGGAACGGACATTCGAGGGCCTTTCGATCGAACCTGCGCGAACAGGACCTACGAAACCAGTCGGCGGATACAGCGAACAGCATTCTGTTCACGCTGAGCCGAAGGCGGCTTCTGCCCTTCGGGGTCCTAAGAAGGCCGGCGTAGCCGGTTGTTTTGTTTGAGATCGAGAGTGATTCATAAGTAGATGCGCATATCGCGCTATCGGCATGTTATTCACCGGCCTGAGCCTGCCCGAGGCGTACACCGCCCCGGCAAGCAGATCGACAGTCGGCCTCGGCCGCCCGAATTACCTTGCCTCCCAGTCGAATAGATCGGGGGCGCGATAACCACTCCCCTCCCCCACCTCATGACTGGCAGGATCGGGACGTGACTACCGCCAACCTGACCCGCTCCGAGACCGCCGCGCGATCCGCCACGGTCACCGTGCGTGACTACCGCGTCGAACTCGATCTGTCCGGCGCACCCGAGCACGCTCGCCCGGGGTTCACCACCACGACGACGGTCGCCTTCGACGCCACGGCGACCGAGACGTGGCTCGATTTCCTCGGTCTCGCAGTCGAATCGGTCACCGTGAACGGACGGGAAGTGGCGGTCGACTATGACGGCGCTCGGATTACCGTGACCGGCCTGTCGGCATCGAACGTCATCGTTGTGCGGGCGGTCGGCGAGTACAGCCGCTCGGGTGAGGGTTTGCACCGGTTCCTCGATCCGGCCGACGGCAGCACCTACCTCTACACCCAGTACGAGCCGGCGGACGCGCGCCGGGTATTCGCCTGCTTCGAGCAGCCCGATATGAAGGCGCCGTTCACCTTTGTCGTCACGGCGCCCGACGGCTGGGAGGTCATGTCGAATCGGCCCGCCGATACCGTGACCGTCGACGGCCCGAATCAGACGGTGGAGTTCTCACCGACCCTGCCGATTTCCACCTACATCACCGCGGTCGCGGCCGGTCCGTATCACCGCGTCGAATCCTCGTGGAGCCGTGGGGAACTGACGATCCCGCTCGGCGTGCTGTGCCGCGCCTCGCTGGCCGACCATCTGGACGCGGACACGATTCTCGAGGTGACCCGCCAAGGCCTCGAGTTCTTCGCCGAGCATTTCGCCTACCCGTACCCCTGGGGCAAGTACGACCAGGTGTTCGTGCCCGAATACAACCTCGGCGCCATGGAGAACCCGGGCCTGGTCACCTTCACCGAGGCCTACGTGTTCCGTGGTGCGGCGACGGCGGCGCAGTACGAGGGCCGTGCGAACACGATCCTGCACGAGATGGCGCACATGTGGTTCGGCGATCTCGTCACCATGGTGTGGTGGGACGACCTGTGGCTCAAGGAGTCCTTCGCCGACTACATGGGCGCGCTGGCCAGTGCGGAGGCCACCGAGTGGACCGACGCCTGGGTGGCGTTCGCCAACCGCCGTAAGGCGTGGGCGTACCTGCAGGATCAGTTGCCGACGACGCATCCGATCGTCGCCGACATCACCGATCTCGAGGCGGCCAAGCTCAATTTCGACGGCATCACCTACGCCAAGGGCGCGAGCGTGCTCAAGCAGCTCGTCGCCTATGTCGGCCGGGAGGCGTTCTTCGCGGGCGCCCGCCGCTACTTCCGGGCCCACGCGTTCGGCAACACGACCCTCGGCGATCTGCTGAGGGAGTTGTCCGCCGAGTCCGGCCGCGACCTCGACGCGTGGGCACGCGCCTGGTTGCAGACCACCGGCGTCTCCACCGTGACCCTCGAGGACGACCACATCGTGCAGACCGATCCACGCCCGCACCGGCTCGCGGTCGGTCTCTACGACTTCGACGCCGACGGCGCCCTCGTCCGCCGTGACCGCGTGGAGGTCGACATCGTCGAGGAGCGCACCCCGATCACCCTCTCCCCCGCTCCCCTGCGGCTGCTCAACGACGGCGATCTCACCTACGCGAAGGTTCGTCTCGACGCCGATTCCCTGGCGACCGTGGAGCGCTCACTCGACCGCGTGGTCGACCCGCTGGCCCGCGGGCTGATCTGGTCGGCGCTGTGGAATGCCACGCGCGACGGCGAGCTCGCCGTCGGCCGGTATCTGACGATGGCCCGCGACTTCGCTCCCGCCGAGTCCAATACGGCCCTGCTCACGGCGGCGCTTTCGAACGCCTCCTTCGCCATCGGCCACTACCTGCCGACCGCCGAGCGCGACAGGTGGCGCCAAGAATGGCTCGAATCATGCTGGACCGCACTATATTCCGCTGCGCCCGGTTCCGGCGAGCAGCTGGCGTTCGCCCGCGCGACCGCGGCCGCCGCCACCGTCGACGCGGGGCGGGCCGCCGATATCCGCGCCATGTTGCTCGGTGAAACTCCCGCTCCGAAGGGGCTGGCCCTGGACCCTGACCTGCGGTGGGCCCTCTGGACGGCACTGGCCGCGACCGGCGCCGCGACCGCCGACGAGCTGGACATCGAACTCACCCGCGACGACACCGCCTCGGGCCGCACCGCTCACCTGCATGCCCTGGCCGCCCGCCCGGATCGGGACGTGAAAGCCGCCGCGTGGACGCGCATCTTCGACGACACCGCGCTCACCAACGACCACCTCGACGCCGTGATCGACGGTTTCCGCGCAGGCGACCGCCGCGACCTGATCGGCTCCTACGACGACGAGTACTTCACCCGACTGCGTCCGACCTGGGAGCAGCGCAGCATCGAGATCGCCCGCCGCATCGTCATCGGCCTCTTTCCCGCCGCCGACTCCCTGGCAGCCGTGGGCAACTGGCTCGCGACGAACACCGACGCCCCCGCGGCCCTGCGCCGCCTGGTCGTCGAGCAACGCGATCATCTCGCCCGCGCACTGCGGGTCCGCGCGCTCGGATGAAGCTCGACCGCCACGAGCCCCGCAGGTGCCGTAGGCATGTGGATCAGCCGTCGAGGAACTGATCGGCGTTGGCTTTCGCCCAGTCGCGGAAGGTGGTCGCCGGGCGGCCGGTGATGTCCTGGACGCTGGTGATCGGCAGCGTGTCGATCGGCGGGCTGTAGCCGAGCAGGACGTTGTCGACGTACCACTCGGTGTTGTCGCCCATACTCGGCGCCAGGGCGGCAATGGTTTCGGCCCGATCGGATCGGAGGAAGGTGAGCTCGCGGCCGATGGTGGCGGCGATCTGGGCGAGCTGCTCGGCGCGGGTGAGGACTTCCGGTCCTGCCAGCGGGTAGGCACGCCCGAGGTGGTCGTCGTCGAGCAGAGCGGTCGCGGCTACCGCGGCGATATCGTCCATCGCGACGGGTGCGGTGGCCGTCTCGGGGCGCGGTTCGCGAACCGTACCCGTAGCGCGGATCTGCTGCGACCAGCTGACGCTGTTCTCCATGAAGTCGGCGGGCCACAGGTGCGTCCACGCCAGCCCACTGTCCTCGACGGCATTGCTCACGGTCCCCCACCAGCTGTCGGGTTCGCCGGACAGATCGACGACGTGGCGGACGCCGGCCGCTGCCGCTCGCTCGAGCACCGCACCGACGACTTCGGGTGCCGGGGCGAGATAGATCCGGTCCACGCCGTCGAATACCCCGTCCAGGCTGTCGGGCTTACGCAGATTGCCGCGCACCGGCACCACCCCGGCGGGCAGCGCCGCCCGGTCTGGATTCACCGTCAACGCCCGGATATCGGAGACCCCTCGCGCGATCAGTTGGTCTACGACCTTGCGTCCGACACTGCCCGTTGCTCCTGTCACCAGGATCGTCATGACGTTCCTTCCGCTCGATTCCCTGAATACTCATCCTGCCGAGAAAATTTGGATCCGGCATATACGAATTTCGGCGGCATAGCGAAACCTACGGTGTGGCAATCTCATTCGGTGGATGCGCCCATTCGGTGATGTTTTTCCGGTATGACCGCTGGTGGGTTCACATCCGGTGGGGACAGTGTGAAGATGATCTCGGGCCGAGATCCGGTCCGGCAGAGGATGTTCCGCCGGACTCCGGCGGGCAGACTGGAGGGGCAAGATGAAGAAATTCTGCGCGGTCGCTGTCCTCGCGGTCGGGGCTGTCGGCCTCACCGCCACCACCAACGCTCACGCCGCACCGACGGCGGCCCCGGTTGTCCAGGGCACCGAAAACGGGGTGGCGTTCACCGCGGGCCCCTCGGCCGACGGTGCAGGGCTCACCACCTCGGTGGTCGACGGCACCTTCACCCTCACGGGCGGCAGCGTGACCCTCACCGATCGCGAGGGCCGTGCGGTCGCGTCCATTCCGACCCGAATCGTATCGACCGCGGGCACCTTCGACCTGGCAGCGGCCATCGCGGCCGACGGCCGCTCGCTCACCCTCACTCCGGTGGGCGCACCGGCCGCCGTCACGGCCAATACAGCCGAGTTCATCGACGAGGCCGCCGAGACCCAGGCCCGTAAGCAGCACAATGCGGGGATCGGCGCGCTCATCGGCGCCGGAATCGGTGCTGTTCTCGGCTTCTTCCTCGGCGGTGTCGGCGCGCTGGTGACCATCCCGATCGGCGCGGGCATCGGCGCGCTGATCGGCTACTCGACGCCGTAGCGAGGCGGTGGTGGCCGGCCGTCGGGTCGGCCACCACGCTCAGCGGCGCAGTTCCTGCGCCTTCGACTTCACTCCCTGCACGAACAGCCGCCACGCGCCCGGATCACCTTGCAGCACAGCCCGTCCCAGGTCCTTGACCTGGTCGGCGGTCGCGTGCGGCGGCAGCGGCGGCACCTCGGGATCGCAGCGGATGTCGAGCAGCACCGGGCGATCCGCCGCCAGCGCACGGTCCCAGGCCGGGCCGATGTCCTCGGACCTGTCCACGCTGATGCCGACCATGCCCGCGCAGCGGGCGATATCGGCGTAGGAGACGTCCGGAAGTGTTTGCGATTCCTCGAATTTCGGCGCGCCACCCATGGCGCGCAGTTCCCAGGTGACCATATTGAGGTCGTTGTTGTGGAACACGCACACGATCAGCCGCTGATCGGGCCACAGGTCCTGGTAGCGCTGGATGGTGAGCAGTTCGTTCAGCCCGTTCATCTGCATGGCACCGTCACCGACGATGGCGATCACCGGCCGTCCCGGGTGCGCGAATTTGGCGCCGATCGCGTACGGCACGCCCGCGCCCATGCTCGCCAATGTGCCCGACAGCGATCCCCGCATGGTGCCGCGCATGCGAAGGCAACGGGCGTACCAGGTGGTGGAGGAACCCGAGTCGGCGGTGACGATCGCGTCGTCGGGGATGCGCTGCGAGAGTTCCCACACGATCCGCATGGGATTGGCCGGTTCGGCATCGAGCATCGACTGGTTCTCGACGGTCTGCCACCACTGCGCCACATTCGCTTCGACCGTCTCGCGCCAGGAGCGGTCGTCCTTGCGATGTAGCAGTGGAATGAGCTGGCGCAGTGTGGCTTTCGCGTCGCCGACCAGGTTCACCTCGGTCGGGTACCGCATGCCGATCAGGGCACCGTCGAGGTCGATCTGCACCGCGCGGGCCTGATCGTATTCGGGCAGGAACTGGCTGTAGGGGAAGTTGGAGCCGACGATGAGCAGGGTGTCGCAGTCGCGCATCAGCTCGTAGCTGGGGCGGGTGCCGAGCAAGCCGATCGAGCCGGTGACGAACGGCAGTTCGTCGCTGAGTACGTCTTTGCCGAGCAGCGCTTTGGCGATGCCCGCACCGGTCAGTTCCGCGATCTCGAGCACCTCGTCCGCCGCGTCGCGCGCACCCTGCCCGATCAGCATGGCCACCTTGGTGCCCGCGTCGAGCACGGCCGCCGCCCGTTCCAGCTCGGATCGCACCGGTACCGAGCTGGTCAGCGGTGCGCTCGGTGGGCTGGACGGCACTTCCTTGAAGGCATGCGCGGGTGGTTCGTAGGGTTCCTCCTGCAGATCGGCCGGAATGATGACCGCTGTCGGCGCGCGGCGGGCGAGGGCAGTGCGAAATGCTCGATCCAGGGCGTTGGGCAGCTGGTCGGCGACATTGACCTCGACCAGGTATTCGGATGCCACGTCCTTGAACAGCGCCTGCAGATCCACTTCCTGCTGATAGTTGCCGCCCATGGCGCTGCGCGCGGTCTGCCCGACGATCGCCACCACCGGCACGTGGTCGAGCTTGGCGTCGTAGAGACCGTTGAGCAGATGGATGGCGCCGGGGCCCGACGTCGCCGCGCATACGCCGACCCGGCCGCTGAACTTGGCATAACCCACCGCCTGGAACGCCGACATCTCCTCGTGCCTGCTCTGCACGAAACGCGGTGTGTTGTCGGCCCGTCCGAAGGCGGCGATCAGGCCGTTGATGCCGTCGCCGGGGTATCCGAAGACCTGTTCGACACCCCATTCCCGCAACCGGCGCAGCAAGTAATCGCCTACCTGTTCCGACATGGTTCTCCTGTCCTCGTCAGTCGGGCCACGTTCCGGTGAGCGACTTGTAGCCCGTGGCGCCGGCCCGGTCGACGGCGGCTTTCACGAGGCCGAAGATGGCGCCCTGGAGAGCGGCGGCCAGCAGCACTTCCCGCCAGGTCGCGTTGCGGGTGGTCGAGGTCGGCGGGTCGCCACCGTCGGCCACCGCGCCCCAGACCCGGTTGAACACCGCGCTCGCGGCGATGCCGCCGAGCACGCCGACGACCATGCCGAGCGGTTTGTACAGCGTCTTCATGCGCGCCGCCGCCGGGCGAGGAACCAGACCAGCAGCGCGGCGAACACCGCGGCCGCCGCGACCGGAACCTGGGGTTTGCGGGCGGCCAGGTCCGCGGCCTGCCTGCCTCGGTCGACCACGGGGTCGGGGACCGTGGACTCGACCTTGCCGACCACCTGTCCGGCTTTGTCCCGTGCCTTGTCGGCGGTGTAGAGCGCCTGGTACTTGGCGTCGGTGACGCGGTGCTTGGCCGCTTCGGTGGTCTCGTGGACCTTGTCCTTGGTGCGGGCGGGTACGTCGAATTTGTCGGTCAGCTCGGCGACGGTCTCGCCGAGTTCCCGGCGGGCCTGGTCACGGTCCCGGCGCAGTGCCTCCGGGTCGTCGGTCATCGTCTGCTCCCGTCCTTGATGATGTCGATGTCGTCCTTGATGCCGTGCACGGCTTCCTGCGGTACGGGCGGTGCGGCCGAACTGACGTTCTTCTTCCCGACGAGCGCCAGGATCGCGCCGATCACGAGCAGGGCGGCGCCGACGATCAGCGCGGCCGCCCATTCGGGCAGGACCAGCGCCAGCGCGAAGATCGCCGCGACGGTCAGCGCGATGCCGCCGTAGAACGCGACGAGTCCGCCCGCTCCGGCGATGCCCGCTCCGCGGGCGATTCCTTTTGTGCGGTCCTGCATTTCGACGCGTGCCAGCTGCAATTCGTCGCGCACCAGGCGGGTGATCTGTTTGGTGGCGTCGTCGACGAGTTCGGTGACCGACCGGGTGTGCTGCGTGGGCGGGCCGGTCTGCGTGTGCGCCATCGCGTTACCTCCTGTCCGGGTTCTCCCGATCGTGGGCCGCTTACCCGGCACCCGGGCCGGTAAACAGTGGTTGTCGGACCCTGCTGACAGACTCTGCGCATGCGGTGGGCGGTGGCGGAGACGGGTGACGGTGGCGCTCGCCTGTGCCCGCTCGACCAGGACGGGCGTCCGGCCGGTCCGGTTGTCACGGAGCCGTCGCTGGTCGAGGCGATCCGCGCACGTCCGTACGTGGGGCGGTGGGTGTGGCGGTCCACCGCCGAGATCTACCGGCCGCTGCTCGCGGCGGGTGTGCGCGTGGAACGCTGCTACGACGTGCAAGCGGCCGAGGCGTTGCTGATCGGCTACGAGCAGGGGCAATCCGGTCAGCCTCGGTCGTTGGCGGCGGCTTGGGCGCGGCTGCGCAACCTGCCCGTCCCACCGGACGCGCCCGCGCGCAGCGCCGAGACGCAACCCTCGCTGTTCGATTCGGGTCCGGTGCCGTTGCCGCCCGGCACCGATGAGCTCACCGCGCTGGTCGAGGTGTACGCGGGGCAGCTCGCACGGACCGGGCGGACTGAACATCCCGATCGGATGCGCTTGCTGATCGCGGCCGAATCGGCGGGCATGCTGGTGGCCACCGAGATGTCGCGCGCCGGCATTCCCTGGCGGGCCGACGTGCACCGCGAACTGCTCGACACCATGCTCGGTGAACGATTTCCCGGTGGGGCGGAACCACGGCGGATGGCAGAACTCGCCGACGAGGTGTCGCGCGCCTTCGGCACCCGTGTGCGGCCCGATCTCCCTCAGGACATCATCCGGGCGTTCGCGCGGGCGGGAGTCGCGCTGTCGTCCACGCGCAAATGGGAACTGCAGCGCGTCGATCATCCGGCCGTCGCGCCGCTGTTGGCGTACAAGACGCTCTACCGCCTGCACACCGCGCACGGTTGGGCCTGGCTCGAGCAGTGGGTGCACGGTGGCCGGTTCCGGCCCGAGTATCTGCCGGGTGGAACGGTGTCGGGGCGGTGGACCACCAATGGTGGTGGCGCCCTGCAGATTCCGAAGGTGATCCGGCAGGCGATCCGCGCCGATCCCGGTTGGTGTCTGGTCGTGGCCGATGCCGATCAGATGGAGCCGCGCGTGCTGGCCGCCATCTCCCGTGATCGCGGTCTGATGGAGGTGGCCGGTCGCGGCGAGGACCTGTACGCGGATCTGGCGGCGCGTGGTTTCGGTGGCGACCGGGCCCAGGCCAAGCTCGCGCTGCTCGGCGCCATCTACGGCCAGACCTCCGGCGACGCGCTCACCCATCTCGCCGGTCTGCGGCGCCGATATCCGGCCGCGGTGGCGTATGTGGACGATGCGGCATACGCCGGGGAGGAGGGTCGGCTGGTGCGTACCTGGTTGGGCCGGACCTGCCCGCCGGTGTCGGCCACTCCGGAAGAGGTCGATGTGCCACCTGCCGAGCGCAGCGGTTCGGCGGCGCGCGCCAGGGGCCGTTTCACCCGCAATTTCGTGGTGCAGGGCAGCGCGGCCGACTGGGCCCTGCTCGTGCTGGCCGCGTTACGGCAGGCGATCGCGCAGATGCGCGCCGAGCTGGTGTTCTTCCAGCACGACGAGGTGATCGTGCACTGCCCGGCCGAGGAGGCGCCGGTGGTTGCCGAGGCGATCGCGGCGGCGGCCGACCTGGCGGGCAGGCTCACGTTCGGGGAGACTCCGGTGCGGTTCCCCTTCACCACGGCGGTGGTGCAGTGCTACGGGGATGCCAAGTAGTCAGGTCATTGGCTCGGTTCGGGCAGTTGGCATTCGCCGACCTTGGGGTTCATGCCGAGGTAGTTCAGCGGACCCGCCGCCACGGTGAGCGCGATGGTCCCCCAGTCACCGCAGTTGGTCGGGGTGTCGGTGAAGTAGTCCCGCTGGAACGCCGCGACCAGCCCGGCAAGCAGCCAGGCAAGCACCAGCAGCGAGAACAGTGACTTGATGGTCTGATGAGGTGGTCGGGCCTGGATTTCTCGTACTTCGCGTACTTCTCGATCACGTCGGTTACGTCGTCCGCGCATCGTCATCGCATCCTTCCCACTCAGGGGTACCACGCGGATACCCGGTGTGATCAGCGCCAACCCTGCACGTCACACCCGATCGCAGGCGTGGCGGAAGAACTCGATCTGATCGGCGACGACGCGGGTGCGCAGCGCCGGTTCGGTGTAGAAGGTGAAGTGAGTACCAGGGTAGACGCGCAATCGGCCGTCGGGTGCTCGTTCTGCCAGCTCGCGGCTGGTGTCGAGGGGTGTCTCCCGGTCGTCGGCAGCGGCGCACACCAGCAGCGGGCAGGTGAGGCGTGCGGCGGATTCGGCCGGGCGGTATCGCATCATCGACAGCAGTGCGCGCGGGGCGATGCTGTTGCGCCAGAGTGTTTCGCCACCGCCGGTGAGGGTGGCGATGTGCCGCTCGGCGTCGGCGGAGGCGGTGACGGCGAGTTCGCCCGGTGCGCCGACCATCCGGATGTAGTAGGGCCGCATGCGGAGTTTGCCGCGCACGGTGTCCCAGATGATGGCGGCCAGCAGTGCGAGGTTGTCGGCGGCCGAGCGGCCCTCGACCTTCTCGGGAAATCCATTGAACGGGATCTGCGCGACGACCGCGGCGATGCGCGGGTCGGTGGCGGCGACGGTGATCGCATGGGCGCCGCCGAGCGAGTTGCCCCACAGCAGGATGCGCTCGGGGTCGATGCGGTCGTGCGCGCGGGCGAAGGCGACCGCGGCGCGCAGATCGTCGAGTTGTCCGCCGATGTCGGGGACCTGCCGCGGCTCTCCCTCGCTCTCACCGAAGCTTCGGTAGTCGAATACCAGTGTGGCCCAGCCTGCTTCGGCGAATTGCCGCGCGTGGTCGAACAGGCGGTCCATCGTGCCACTGAATCCGTGGCACAGGACGACACAGGGCAGCGAACTCCCGCCCTCGGGGAGCTCCAGGTAGCCGACGCACCGGCTGTTTCCGGATGGGAAGGACACTCGGGTTCGCACAGGACTTGCTCCCGCCTCACTAGACTGACTCTCGGTAAGTAATCGTAGCGTCCGAACTGACCTGAGGTAAGTGGTGCGATGACATCCGAGCGAATTCTGGCGGCCGCGCGTTCCCTGTTCGCCGCGCGCGGTTACCGGGCGACCTCGATGCAGGCCATCGCCGACGAGGTGGGCATCACCAAGGCCGCCCTCTACTACCACTTCGACTCCAAAGAGGCGATCCTGCACCAGCTCACCGTCCCCCTGCTGGACGAGCTGGAAGCGACCCTGGCCGAGGCGGAGGCCGGCACCGATGCCGAGGACGTGCGGTGGCGGACCATCGAGGGATATGTCGATGTGCATCTGCGCCACCGGCAGACACTCACCATGCTCGTCAAAGACATGAGCCTGCTCGTCCAGGCGCCGATCGCCGACCGTTTCCGGGCGGCGATCGCGCTGGCCAACGATCTCGTCGCGGGGCCGGGAGCCGGGCTGGAACAGCGTGTGCGGGCGTGTCAGGTAGTGGCCGGGCTGGCCGATCCGGTGGTGCTCTTCCGTGACGCACCGATCGAACGGCTGCGTGCCCTGATCCTGGACGGCGCGCGAGCACTGCTCGGCGAATCCGCCGTTCGACGGGCGCGTGGGCCGGCTCGGGGGCGCAACGGGGGACGCCCGGCGGCGCTCACGGCGGAACAGGCCGAGCAGGCGCGGCGGGCGCATGATTCCGGAGTCGGCGCCGAGGAACTCGCCCGACGTTTCGGGGTGTCGCGAGCAACCGTCTATCGCGTTCTCAGAAACTAATATTCTGAGACTCGATTCTGAGACTGCGAGAATCTGGTGCCCCGCTCGCTAGGCTGGCGGCGCCCCCGCGCGAAACCCGTGCGCGATCCACCCCGAGGAGCACCATGTGGCCGTACGATTGGCCGTCGCCTGCCCGCGCCATCGCGACCACTGTCGCGGCATCCGTCGCCGCCGCGCGCACTCGCGACGAATCAGCCTTCTTCGAACACACGGCCGATCTGGCCGACCTGCCCGCCGATCAGGTGACCATCGTCTTGTCGGCCGTCATCCGTGAACTCCTCGAGGCCGCCCATCCCGACGGCCTCGACGCCGACGACATCCGCGCCGTCCTCACCGACGTCCTGCGCCACTCGCTCCCGTGGCTTCCCACTCTCGACCCGACCACCGTAGCCACGGCCCTCACCGGCGCCCTCGGCATCGACGAACACCCCGACCGCCCACCGACGAACCCCCACCCCGCCGCCATCCTCCTGATCGCCCACCTCACGGAAGCAACCCGGATCCCCACCGAAGCCGGCATCACCCGCGCCATCAACGAAGTCGCCCGCGCCGAAACCATCGAAATGCCCTGAGCCCCGATAACTCTGGGCGATGCGTCGCGCCTTCAGCGGCTGCGGATCAGGCGGGCGAGTTGGTCTCGGTCGGCTACGTCGAGTTTGATGCACGCGCGGTAGATGTGGCCTTCGACGGTGCGGATGGAAACGCACAGGCGTTCGGCGATGGCCCGGTTGGACAGGCCGCGGGCGATCAGGGCGGCGATTTCGCGTTCACGTTCGGTGATGGGAAGTGGGCGGGCGGCGGCGGTGACGGCGGGGGTTCCCGCGTCGTCGCAGCGGGCGGCGAGGGCCGAGGCGCGGGCGGCGGCCTCGGCGCTGGGGTGACGTCGTCCGGCGTGATCGTAGATGGGGACGGCTTGCGCGGCGGCGTCGGCGGCCGACAACAACAAGCCGACGGCCTCGAAATCCTCGCTCACCTCGGTGAGGGCGGCGGGGTCGGCCTTGGCCAGCGCCGCCGCGTGACGGGCGTAGAGCCCGGCGATCGGGCCCTGGACGCGGGCGGCGAGAGCGGCGAGCCGGGTCGCCACGGTACGGTCACCGAAGCGCGCGGCGTGGTGCAGTGCCTCGGCCTCCAACGCGAATTGACCTGCGCGATGGGCGATATCGGCTGCCGTGCGAGCCAGCTCCACCGCCGCGTGCGGTCGGTGTTCGGCCGCCGCGAGCCAGGCGCGGGCGATGACGCGCTGCGGTTCGTGCAGGACCATATGCGGGCCCCGGTGCTCCTCGGCGTCACCGAGGACGCGCTCGGCATTCTCCACTTCCCCCAGTGCCGCGTAGGCGCGGGCCAGCAGCAACCGCGCGGGCAGTTTCCACGGCAGTGAGGCCTCGGCATTGAGGGCGGCCAGTGCCTGTTCGAAGGCGGTGATCGCGTCGCGGAACCGCCCGCGGTAGGTGGCGACCACCCCGGCGGCGATCCGGGCCACCGCCCAGCCGGCGAACTGCCCGGCCGAGGAGAACTCGCGGTACTCGGTGGCCCGCTGTTCGGCGAGGTCGAGGTCGCCGATGGTGGTGAGGGCGAGCACGTCGCCGTAGCGGACCATCACCCGGATGAGCCCGTCGGTCGCCTTCTGCTGAGCACGGCTGCGCGCCGCGATGGGCGCGAAGTCGGCGCCCCGACCGGCGACCGGCAAGGCGAGCCCGAGCGCGAAGGCGGCGAAATCGACTGCCTGACGAGGTGATTCGGGATCGGCGATGACCCGCTGCGCGGCATCGATGCCTTCGGCTATGTGGTTCTCGTGGACGGCCATCGCCGCCGCCGCGGCATCGACGGTCAACCGCAGCGCGGGGTATTCGACCCGAGCCCGCAGCAGGTCGACGAGTTCGCGGGCGTGATCGACATCGCCGAGCGACCAGAAGCGCAGGCTCGCCCGCACCACTCCCCACTGGACAAGTTGCAGGGGGTCGAGCCGGTCGGGGTCGAAGCGGGCCAGGATCCTGTCGGCCTCGCGTGGCCTGCCCTCCCACAGCAGCGCACGCGAGTGCAGTTCGGCCGCACGCAGCCCGCCTCCGCGTTCGCAGGCGGCGCGGGCGAGCTGCTCGCCGAGCGGCAGATTTGCCAGGGCCACAGCGTCTTTGGCCGCGTCGACGAGCAGGTCGACGTCGACGGGCCGGTCGCTGTCGACACACAACCTGGCCAACCGGATGCGGTGCGCGGGCGTGCTCAGATCCCGGTCGCGCAGCGTATCGACGAGGCGTCCGCGCCGGGCGCGTGCGGCGGCGGTGCCGACGCGGCGGCGCACCACCTCGCCGAGCAGCGGATGACTGAACCGCACATCGACGGCACCGTTGTGCCTGCACACCCGGATCAACGCGGTCGATTCGGCCGCGTCGACCGCCTCCACACCCACCAGTTCGCTGAGGATGTCGATATCGAGCGGCTCGTAGACGGCCAGCATCTCCAGCACGTCGAGCACCGGTTTGCCCGCCCTGGTGAGCCGTTCGTCGAGCAACGCGACGAGCCCGGAGGGCACCGCGGTCGGCCCGCGCAGCTGCCAGACCCCGTTGACGTCGGTGAGGGTGCTCGCCTCGACCGCGCCCTCGACCATGTTGCGCAGGAACAGCGGGTTACCGCCGGAGGACTCCCACATCACATCGGCGCTGAGCCCTTCGAGTGTTCCGCCGAGTACGGACTGCACGAGGGCGGTGCACTGCTGTTTGGTGAACGGCGCCAGCTCGATTCGTGCGAGGTAGCCGTCCTTCCACAGCGAGGTGACCGCGTCGGGTACCGGTTCGCCGCTGCGGACCGTGGCCACAACGCGGGCACCCCGGTCGACGGCGATCTGGTGCACAAGGGTGGCCGACAAGGTGTCGAGCAGGTGGGCGTCGTCCACGCCGAGCACGGTGCCGGGCACGGTCAGCAGGTTCTCGCGTGCGGAATGCAGGAGTGCGAGCGGGTCGCGTGACGCCGAGGCGGCGATCCAGGGCGCGAAGGCACCGAGCGGGATGGCTTGCGCGGAGGCGGTGCACGCCGCCCAGCGCACGGGATCGGGGAGGGCTGCGGTGACGAGCCGCGCGAGTGTGGTCTTGCCGACGCCTGCCGCGCCGACGAGAACCACGCCACCGGATTCGCCGCTCGTCAGCGCGCGGTGGACAGCTTCGTACTCGGTGGGGCGATCGAGCAGCTGCCACAGTCCGCCCATGGGCGAAAAGTGTAGTTGTCCTGCGACGACGCCACAACGAAACGCGCCGGGGAGCGGCGCGGAGCGGGTGGGTGCGGCGCTGGTCACGGCGGCAGCTCGGTGGCGTCGCGTGGTTCGATGCGTGGCGCGTTGCCCACGTCGTGGCGGTAGTTGCTCGACGCTTCGTACACCCGCTTCTTGAGCCGGTTGATCGAGCCGAGGGGCCGGTGCGCGTCGAGTCCGCGCCAGGAGTTGAACGAGAGCACTTCGTCGCCGTAGGCGCGGCGTTGCGGAGTGTAGGGATCCTGCCGGTCGAAGCGCAGGGTCGCCACCGTCTGGTGCGCGGACTCGGTTTCGGGCCAGTCGACGGTGGCGTCTTCGATGGGCATGCTCGTGACGTTCGTACACAGCTGGGCGCGTAGTTCGTAGGTGGCGCCGTGGTTGGCGAAGAAGTCGATCACCGAGTTCTGGTGGGCATTCACACCCGCCGATGTCGGGATCGGGCGGCCTTGCAGCGCAACGACTTCCGGGGAGACCGGAGCGTAGAGCAGTTTGGCGACGTAGTCGCCGTGGCGCAGCGGCGCCGAGGTGTAGAACGTCTCGCCGAGGATATGGGTGTTCGGGGCGACGAAGACGGCGAGATTGGGTGGCACGCCCTTGCCGAGGCGACGCAGGACGTGGGTGTCGAGCGCGGCCATCAGGTCGCTACCAACCCGCAGAGCGGTATCGGGCAGCCGGGCGAGCACCCAGGCCGTCGGCATCCCCTTGGTGAGGTAGGCATGTGCGTCGGCGAACAGGAACTCCCGATGGGTGACCATGATGAAGTCCTGAGTGGTCGCGTCGTCGTCGGGCAGCGCGCGTGGGCCGTGCACACCGAGCACCTTGATGCCGAGCCCACGCACGCCGCGCAACTGGTCACTGCGGATGGCCCCGGAGGTGCTCGACAACCGGGCGATCACCGGATAGGTCGCGGGCCGGGCGAACATGCCCTGGGCGAGTTCGGGTCGCAGGCCGGCGTGGACGGTGAGTTCGCCGCGCAGGATCCCGTGGCTTTTCGCATGTGCGTCGCGCAGGCCCCGCTTGTACTTGCGGAAAGCACGTTCGTTGTTGGTGCGCAGTACCGCGATGATCCGGTCGATATCGCGTTCCTCGTCGGCACGTGGTTGTTCGAGATCGTCGCGGTAGCGCAGGTACGTCGTCATCGGGACCTCCACGGGGCGAAGGGGTTCGCGACGCCGGTCAGGGCAGGGGCGAGGGTGGGGAAATGGCGGAGCAGCACGGTGCGCATCGTGTTGTCACGCACCCAGGCCATACCCGCCTCGGTGTAGATCTCGGACCGGAAGTCGGTGGTGAAGAACCGGTCGGCCGAAAGTCTGCGCGAGGCCATCAGCACGAAGATCCGGAAAGCGGTGTCGCCGAAGCCGAAGCCGGGTGGTTTGGGCTCGGCGTAGAGGCCGATCAGCAGGTCGACGTCCTCGACGGTGTCGTACACCTGCGCGAGTTCACGCGCCCAGCGCGGGTCGGCGGTGAGATCGCCGAACGAACGCGCGGGCGTCAGCCGCAGTTGCCGCCGGAACTCGTTGTAGCGCGGCACACCTCGTTCCCGGACGCGGAGGATGTCGATGGTCGCCAGGTCCAGTGGCTGGTCCTCGCCCCGGTCGAGGCGGCGCAGGTGTTCGGGGTAGTTGTGCAGGGTGAGTGCGCCCGGGTTGGCCCGGCCGAAGGAATACAGCAGCGTGTCCATCGGATTTTCCGCCAGACGCCGACGGATGTGGCGCACCCCGAGCTCCGGGAAGGGGTAGCGGGCGAGCACCCTGTCGTCGGCGGGGCTGCGCACGGCAAGTTCGTCGGGGATCAGCGGATGCATCCGGTACACGGCGACGAATTCCTCGGTCAGCGAGTACGGGACACCATGGTCCTCACGTGCGGAACCCGGTATGCCACAGAGGACTTCGTTGTCGATGAGCCTGCCGAAGCGGCGCGCCACCCGTTCACCGAGCAACCCGAACCAGTTGGCGCGCAGGGCGGCGACGGTGGTGGGGTGGGCGATCACGGCCGGTGTCCAGTCGACGGTGTGGATCTTGGCGATCAGGGCGGCATTGATCAGGCGGGCGGTGTCGTAGAGCCACTGGTCGTCGCGGCGGTCCGGATAGCGGGCGACCAGGCGCTCACAGATCGCGTTGTGCTCGCGCAGGAACAGCGAATGCAGCAGCGCGAGCCCTACCCAGGCGTTGGCGGCGGCAGGCGACCTGGCGACCAGGTCCTCGGCCTCCAGCGGTGGCAGTCCGAGTTCGTCGATGACGACCTGACCGAGTTTGCCCGAGCGCAGACGGCCCGCCGCTTCGGCTGTGCCGCCGTAGATCTGGGAGGCGTCCCACCAGTGCGATTCGCCGGTGACGAACGTCGGCGGGTCGGCGGGATCGGGTGCGGGCACGGTTGCCGTGCGCGGGATCGTCATCGTGGGTTCGGGCCACGCGCCGTCGGCCACCGTGACCGTGAACGGTTCGGCATCGGCAGGCCGGTGGCTGAACCAGTCGTGTACCTCGAACTGGATCCACGCCGCGGCAAGCAGATTCAAGGTGGTCGCGGGCCGGAACTCGTCGCGGGCGAGCAGTGTGGTGCTGACGGTGCGTGGATTGGGGTCGAGGATGCGGGTGCTGTCCTCGGGGCGGGTGTGGTCGAGGGGAATGTTGCGTCCGAATCGGCAGCCGATCGAACCCGCGCGCGGGTCGCCAGGAGTGTTGTAGGTGCCGTCCAGAGTGCGCGTGCGGTGCTCGCCGGGGCGGCCGGGTGGGAGCGGGCCGTCGGGGTGCCGACCGGTGTCGAAGAGGTTCCGCGCCCGCAGTCTCGCCCGCAACCCGACGAGCACGACCAGGCCCAGTGGCGTCGGCAAACGGAACCAACCGATCCGGCGGTCGAGGACCTCCGCCGCCGTGACCAGGGCATTCGTGATGCGAGATCGGCCGGGCGCGGTGTTACGCGCGCTGGTCTGGTGAGTGGCGTCGATCATCGGGAACCTCCACGAACTCCACGCGTACGGGACCGGATCGACCCAGTTTCCGCCGCACGTCCCCGGCTGTCACGAGTAGTCGACTACTTCAGCGCCACGGGTGAGCGGAGCGCGCCGCGATGAGGTAGCGGACTACGCGCGCGCGACCGGCCCGGGGTGGGCGACGCTGATCCGTGGACATCGCGCCGTGTCCGCTACCAGCGACCGAAGGGGCTCCGGGTGATCACGCCGATCGAAATCAAGGTCAACCTCGACACCGACGTCGCGGTTGCGCTGCGGCACCTCGGCTGCGACCCGGCGGCGGCCGCTGTCCGCGACATCTGGTTCGCCGAACCCACCCTGGCCGGCTCACCGGACCTGCTGGCGGGCCGGATGGTCATCCGGTTGCGCAGCGGCGCCGACGACGACCTCACCGTGAAGCTGCGACCGTGTACGCCCGCCCAGTTGACCGGCCGCTGGGCACGCCCGTTCCTCGACGACGGGGTGCGGTACCGCATCGAACGCGATTGGTGCGGTTCCCGGCGCATGTTGTCGGCGTCGGCGATCAGTGGGTGGCCTGCCGGTTCCCTCGGGGCGTTCGTGGACCGCGGCGTCGATGTCACCGAGGCCCTCGCCTCCGCGCAGCGACAGTTCCTTGTCAGTTGCACGCCACCGGGCGTCGCGGTCGACCGACTGCGCGCGCGGGGTCCGGTGACCGCCCTGCGCTGGACCGGTGTCGCGCTCGGCGCCCTGCACGCCGATGTCGAGCGTTGGCGAACGGGCGAGCTCGACCTGCTCGAGCTCGCGATGAAAATCGCTGCGGCACCCGGCGATTCACCCGTCGACCTGCATCTGCGCGCCGCCGCCGCGCAACAGGCCCTCGAGGACGCCGTGCGTGGGCTCGGCCTGGCGATCGCGGCCGGCTCCACCAAGACCGAGCGGGTGCTCGCCGCATCGGCCCGAACACGACCGGGATCCTAGCCGGCAGGACGTCGTGGCCCGCTCGCGATCGACCTCGTTGTCGTCGCCAAGCGCTACCGCGACTGCCGCAGAACACCGGCGACCGGAACCGACCACGCTGTCGGCCGGGCCCGGTGTACCGCGACACTGCCGGGCGTTCAATTCACGATGATGAAGTTGAACAGCACCCTGATATTGCTGCTCCAGCCGACGTGATATCGCACTGAAATGGTGCCGTCGGCGTGCGGGACCACATTGAGCACCTGTGTGGTCGCCAACCCGAGAAACGGGGTGCCGTTGTTGTCCCGCTCGGTCAGGCTCACCGACACCTGGCTGTCGGCGCGGACCGTCGCATTCGGGAAACCGAATACCCAGGCGCCGGTGCCGTGGGTGAGCAAACCCTTCTGCGCCCAGAAGATCGAGGTGATATTCGTTTCCCCGATGGCGCGGGTGCCCATCGCCTCGACGGCGGAGTATCCCGCTTTGGTCGAATCGAAATCCGCTTCTTCCACGGTGTCCGCGCTCGCCGCTACGACCGCGTCACTGCTGTCTGCCTGCAACATTTCTCTGCCCTTTCTCGGCGGGAGAATCTCTGTCCCTCAATGGTTGCGCGCGGACCCGGTCCACCGAATGCGTAATCCACTACCCCATTGCGCACCGCCGTATTCGGGTAGTCGGCCACGCTATCGGCGTCGGCGCCGCATCCCGAGGATGGGAAGTGCCGAACAATTCGGCGACTTTCGACAATTCCGGCTCGGATGGAGGAACGGCAGTGAGCGGATATTCGTTGCACATCGGTTTGAATCGGGTCGATCCCGGCGCCTACGGCGGTTGGGACGGCGCACTCGCGGGTTGCGTGAACGACGCGAATTCCATGGCGGCGCTGGCCGCCGCGCAAGGTTTCGCCACCTCGGTGACCTTGCTCGACAGCGCGGCCACCTCGTTCGCGATCATCGGCGAGATCGGTCAGCTCGCGACCAACGCGCAGCCGGGCGATCTCGTGCTCATCACCTATTCCGGGCACGGCGGTCAGGCGTGGGACGTCGACGGCGAGGAGGACGACAATCAGGACGAGACCTGGGTGGCGTTCGACCGCCAGATCGTCGATGACGAACTGTTCCAGATGTGGCGTCAGTTCGCGGCGGGCGTGCGGGTGGTGGTGTGCTCGGACAGCTGTCACAGCGGCACCGTGGTGCGTGACGCCTTCACCCGTGACAGCCGCGCGGCCATCGCGACCGTGGCCGAGAGCGCGTACGCCGACGCACCGGCGGCGCCAACGGTGGTGCAGGGCAGCCCGAAGGCGATGCCGCGGGAGGTGCAGTCCGAGGACAACAAGCGGCGCAGACAGCTGTACTCGTTCGTGCAGCGCTTGAGCGGCCCGCAGTCGCGCTCGGATCTGCGCGCGAGCGTGGTGCTGTTGTCGGGCTGCCAGGATTCGCAGTTGTCCTACGACGGGCCGGTCAACGGCCAGTTCACCGGGTCGCTGCTCGAGGTGTGGGCCAACGGTGCTTTCGCGGGCGGGTACACCCAGTTCCATCGGCAGATCATGAACATCATGCCGCCGGATCAGGTGCCGAATCTGTACCCGCTCAACGCGGGTGCCGATTTCCTCGAACAGCGTCCGTTCACACCGTGAAGATCGAGGGGTGCGGGTATTGCCCGCACCCCTCTCACACTCGGTACCACTCCGGGGGAATCATCATCGTGGCGACGAAGACCGTGCGCGTCCGCAATTCACCGGGCAGTTCCGCAGCCTCTGGTCCCGCGAGGTTCTCGGTTTCCCACAGGCGGAGGCGCAGATGATCGGGGGTCGCGGGCATCGTCAGTGGCGCGATGCCGCCGTCCTCGGCCCGTTCGACCGCCGCGCCGGCCGGCCGCCATACCGCGAGGCCCTGCTGTTCGGCCGGATCATCGACGACGAGGTCGACGGACTCTGGTGTGAGGCCTGCCGGGCAGGACTCCAGGCGCAGCTCCAGCCGGTTCAGCGGATTCGGTGACGTACCCGCGACACCCACGCGCAGTTCATTCCCCCACCGATCGACGACCACATGCCGGTCGGGCAGCAACGGCACCGCGTCGGCGACCACGATCGGCGACAAGCTCATGCCGTCGAGGCTGTGTCGCTGGTAGCGGGCGACCGCGAGCCGGACGAAGGGGTGATAGGACTGATGTTCCTGTGGCACAGCGACCTCCACGTCGGCGAACCACCGGTCGCCTCCGGGTGACACCGAATGCGGTGCGACGGCGATGAACTCACCGAGCTCGGGGACGATCACCTCCCCCGGCTCGACGGCCGACGGGAACCAAGAGGTCTGCGGGAACGACGGGAGATCCGGTGTACCGAACAGCGGGTCGCGTCCGGCCCGGCTCACGGTGGCGGCCACCGTCGGGGTCGGATCGGCGGTCGGCGCGAGCACCACCGCCAACTGCTCCCCCTCGCCCGTTTCGTACCAGGGGCGTGCGACCTCGACCCGAATGCGGCCACTGTCGCGGCTGAATTCGAGTCGGTCCGCTCCGGTCCTGGCGACGCGCGTCGCGAAGGCGGGTACGACCCCGAGCACCGTCGGTGCCGTGGGTCGGGCGCTGGAGACGATGACGACCGGGGCCTGCGTGCGGGCGACGGCGAAGTCGGATTCGGGATCGGTGGCCGCGAAGTACTGCCGGTAGCGGCTCGCCGCCTCGAGTGTGTAGGTGATGGTGCGGTGGCGGGTGTCGCCGAATTCGTGCCGGAACCGCACCGACGGCATCTCGCCGGGCTCGATGGCCTGACTGTGCAGGTCGGTGTGCGTCCTCGGGGTGTGCTCGGCGGTGGCGAGGGTTCCGGTGTCGGTGACATCGGTCCAGGCGGCGGAGAACCCGAGCCGGCCGGTGCTGTGCGGATCGAGACCCGCGTCGGTGAACAGCGGGGTGAGCAACGCGGTCGGGTCGTTGGGTTCCCGATGGACGGCGCCTTCCGGCAGCTCCCAGACAGGTTCGCGCAGTGGATGTTTCACCGCGTGGACCACTTCGACCCGCACCGGGGGCGTGACGGCGGGATTGCGCCCGAGCTTGGTGCTGTCGGGCGAGATCGTCGATTCTCCCGCACCGCCGGCGAGCGCGTCGCTGATGGCCAAGTGGTTGGACAGTTCCCCGTCCAGGGTGGAGCTCAGCTCGATCCTGGCCTGTTTGCCCTTCGCGAGACCCACACTCAGCACATCACCGTTCCAGCGGACCGTGATCGGTTCGGCACCCGGATTATCCCGCAGTTCAACGGTTTTGGGCGCGTACTGTGGCCAATCGGGCGACCAGGCGCTGTGGTCGCCGATGGGTGCGACGAGCCCCGCCTCGCCTGCCCGCACCTGGGCACGCACCCCGCTGGCGACCGGATCAGGCAGGCCCGCGCCGCTGCCGTCGGTGTCCATGGCCCGCTGGGCGAGCTGGAAGGACTCCTCGTCGGTGCGTTCGTCGAGCATGCGATGCTGTTCGATCAGCGACAGCGCGGCGGTGGGTGCGCGCAGGACTCGCGTATCGCGAACCGGGTAGTCCGGGTTTTCGGCGTGCAGGTCGGCGACGCCGCGGTCCACATCGCTGCGGATGACGAGCCGGGTGACCGCCGCACCAGGCGCGAGCGCGGCGGGACCGTGCACCTGTGGCGGCGGTACCGGGTCGTGCCGCAGATAGCTCACCGCCGTGCTCGCCACGGTTGCGTCGTCCGGTTCGGCGGCAGCGAGCCCGCCACCGGCCATATCGGCGATGCGCACCCGCACCTGATACAGGTCGGCGAAACGCAGCGCGGGCATGCTGCGCGGCGGCACCGAGTAGCTCCAGGTGAAGTCGAAAGGCAAGGGCTGCGCGGGGTTACGCGCAGGGCCGCTCGTGTCGCCGCGCAGGTTCGGCGACGGCAGCGCGAGGCTCCATCCGTCCCAGCGCAACACCACCTCGTCGGCACGCAGCTGCCCGTCGGCGCCGCGAACGGCGGCGAACGGTTTCACGTGCCCCTCTTCCCGGCCCGCGACGATGTCGACACCGTTCACGCGGTAGTCGGCGTCGCGGGCACACACCGACAGCCATGGGGCGCCCTCGCGCCGGATGTCGACGCGGTAACCGAGCACGAGGTCCTCGGCGGTGAACACGGCGTCACCGAGTTCGCGTGATCGTCGCGCACCGGCGCCGCTACGAGTTCGGTACTCACGGCCGCGGCCGGGCTGGAGCAGGGTGATGCCGCAGGAGCGGATCGGGGGCAGCACCGGATTCGCCGGGGCGTTGGCGGCGAAGTCGTGGGCGGCCTGGCGGAAACCGTCTGCGCCACCGTCGATGTCGAAAGTCGCGATGACCCAGGCACGCTGCGCGGCGGGTGCGGCGGGGTCGGTGAGCGAGACCGAGTCGGACAGGTCGAGCATGCCCGCGCGGATGCCGGAGGACGCCGCGGGATCGGGTGCGGGCCGGAAGCCGGTCGTGGTGAGTTCGTAACGGGTCCACGGTGCGGTGACCAGGTTGCGCAGGAACGGCGGATCGACACAGCGCGCACTCAACAGCGCGGTGCCCTCGACCAGGTCGGTCGCGGAACAGCGAAGTTCGAAGACGAGGCCGAGTTCGAGCAGCACCGCCGGATGTTCGCGCAGATTGGCGACCGTGCGGTGGAAGTCGGCGACCACCGGCGGGGGTGGTTCGTTGTCGTCGGGGACAGGCGGGGTGGCGGTGCCGTCCCAGGTGGCGAGTTGCTCGCGCACCGCCGCCTCGGTCTCCTCCGGTGGGCGTTCGGCGCCGGTGCGGGTGACGGTGCGCAAGGTCGCGGCGACCTTCGTCGCGGTCGCCGCCGTATCGGACACCTGGGGCGGGCGCACCGTGCGGTCCTCCCACTGGCGCACGAAACCCGCGTCGCCGCCGAAGAATTCGTGCCACAGCTCCGAACGCGCCCGCGCGACCAGGCGCGGCGTCGTGGCGACGACCCGCTCCCCCGCGTCGGTGCGCACGCGCAGTTCGAAACCCGTCTGGTCGTTCAGCAGCGACGGCCAGTCCGCGAGCCCGAAGTCGACGAGGGTGCCTTCGGCGAGCCTGGGGACGACCAGCACCCGCAACGACAGTTCGGCGCCGTCCCGACCGGACGGCACTGCCACCCAGAGCATTTCACTCATCGTCCACCTCGTATACGCGCGCGACGTTGTCGGTGCACGCGCCGACGACCACCCGGCCGTCGGCGCCCGCGGCCAGCCGGCTCATCGGCATGGGCTGTAGGAACCGGTCGATCTCCCGTCCGGTGCCCGGGTCGAGCACCGCGACGACCGGGTCGTCGGCGGAGACGATCAGGGTCCCGTTCGCCGCGAAGACCAGGTCGTTGACGGTGGCCCGCGCGGTGAGCCGGTGCACGAGAACTTCCCGCTCACCGTCGACACGCCACAGGTCTACGACCTGCCCGCGTGCCGTGGCGAGCAGATCGGCATCGGGTGCGAGCGCGAGCACCGTCACCGGGCCCGGATGCTCGATCCGCAGGCGCCGCACCCCGGTCGACGCATCGATCATCAGGGTGCTGCCGTCCTCGCTCGCGGTGACGAGCGTGTTCGCGCGGGCACACAGTCCCCGGATCTTGGCGTCGTGTTCGAACGGTGGATGTGCTTCGGTGCCGGTCGCCCCTGCCAGGATGCGCACTTTACGATCCAGTGCCACCGTGGCGACCCAGGCGGCCGCCGGACCGATCACCACGTGGGTGACGGCGAGTGGATGCTGATGCGACCACAGCTCGGTGACATTCTCCGGATCGGCACCCGGTACCCGATCGAACAAGCGGGCGGTGCGGTCGGCGCTCGCGGTGGCGATCCGGGTTCCGTTGTCGCTGAAGGCCACCGCGTTGACCGCCCCGTTGTGGCGTGCGGTCCACCGGGCACCGGTCAGCGTGTCGAAGTGCCTGCACCGGCCGTCGCTGCTGCCGGTGACCACGCCGTGTCCGTCGGGGCTCACCGCTACGGCGCCGATCGGACCGGGGTGCACCCGTTCGAGCATCAGCTCACCGGTCGCGGCACGGAAGACGACGAGTTTCGCGTCGGCCGCGGCGGCGACGATCCCGGCCGCGCCCGCACTGGCGGCGACCGCGCCGATGCGTGCGCCGCAGTCACGTCGTGACCGCGCCGGGGTGCCCAATTCGTAGACCCGGAGGGCGTTTTCACCGCCGGTGACCAGCCCGGCGCCGTCACCGGTGACCGCGAGGTGCCATACGGTGTGCCCCGGATCCGACCAGACGACCGACTGGCCGGTGGTCTCGATGACGCTCACCCCGGCCGGGTCCGTCTCGGGTGGGATCGCGACGTTCACCGCGAGCCGCTCCTGATGCGGCAGGAAGGCACCGGCGAACGGACCGTTCCCTGGAACCGGCAGTGTCCTGCGCACGCCACCGTCGACGACCGACAGCAGAGCGACGTCGTTGTTGCCCACGCGCACAAGGGTTTCGCGGCCGGGGCTGAAGAACAGGCTCTCGAACCAAGCGTTGATGTTCGCCAGGTCCGGTGCGTCGACGGCGCCGCGCGCGACAGCCGCACCGGTCGCGTCGACGTCGAGCTCGTAGGTGGTGATGGTGCCCCAGGTAGTGCTCGCGAAGATCACGCCGTCACCACCTGGGGTGAATTCGGCGGCCGACGGAATGTTCGTGTGGTCAGCCAGCTGCCAGCGCGGCGTTGCCGTCGCGAGATCGACCAGCGACGGGCAGCCCGTGCACAGCAGCGTCGAATCGGACCGGAATCGGGGCCGGGTCATGGAACCTCCCTGCCGGTACAGCACCGCGCCGCTCGCCACGTCGAACACGATGTTCTGTGCGTACTCGCCGTCCGCACCGTCGTCGAGTATCCCGATGAGGGCGAGCCGGGTGCCGTCCGGACTGAGTTCGAGGAACCCGCCACCGCGGTGCGACCACACTTCCTCGCCGCTCGCGGTGCGCAACAGCGACACCCACCGCTCCTCGGCGTCGTTCACGCCCGTGAACACGAAGGACTCGCCGTCGGGGGTGAAGACCACATCGAAGCACCTGGCGCCGGCATTGCTCCAGAGCACCTGCCCCGTGGTTCCGTCGACCATGCTCGATCCCGGTGTGCCGCCGCCGTCGTTCCCGAACAGCGACCACCCGGTGCCCGCGAATACCCGCCGGCCGTCGCGACTCACCGCGACCCGGCTCACCGCGTGGGTCAGTGCCACATCGGCGACGATCCGGAAGTGTTCGGCTTCGTTCATTGCCCTACTCCTGCGAACGCGGCCCGGTATTCGAGCCACTGAGCCAGTGCGGTGTCACGGTCGCGCAACGCAGGCCTGCGAGCCGCCCCGCCCGCGAGCACCCATTCGCCGCTGTCGATTTCCACGCTGTCGGACCAGAGGGTCAGGTCGACCTCGATCACCAGGGTCGCTCGGCCGACGAGGGCGTTGCGTTCGGATCGGTAGGTCAGCGACAGGCACAGTTCGATCGAGACGCTGATCAGCCCGAGGACCTCGACACAGCCGCCGATGCGCAGGTACCCGCACAGAGTGACCGCGCCGTCGGACTCGAGGGTGAACCGCACGCCGCCGATCGCGTGCACCTCACCGGAGGCGACGACGAAGTCGACGGCGACGAACGCCCCGAATTCCAGCGCCGCCTCGAACCGGCGCAAACCGTCGCGATCGAGCTGCATCTCGAGGTAGCCGCCGCCACCGAACATCATCACCGCGAGCTGGAAGGGGTTCGCCCGGCTGGCGAACCCGAAGGTGAACCCCACCGGTCTGCCGTCGAACGGGATGTCGACGGCCGAGGTGAGCGCGATATTGCGCATCACGAATGCCCCGGCGGTGACCGGTGGCAACGGCAGGGCGTAGCGGACGGTGATGCCACGAGCGCTGACGTCGAGCATCTTGCCGGTGTCACCGAGCTGTACCAGATCCTGGAGTTCCTTCAGCAGATTCAGGGCGCCGACGAACTCGACCCGGAGGCCGTCGACGGCGACCTCGGGTGCGGCGCCGCCGCGCTGGGTGAAGGTCAGTGCCGCGAAGCTCAGGCGCAGCACCCGCTTGGGACCCGGTGGTAGTTCGAGGGCGAATTCCTTGACTGTGCAGCGTGTTTCGTTGCGATCGGGTGTGGCGACGACAGTCAGGTCGAGCCTGGTGCCGGGTCCGGCGACGAACGTGCCGACCGATCGCAGGGCGATATCGCGCCAGTTCATGTGGACTTCCGGTGGCGCGCCGACCCTGGGTACGGCGGTGATCTCGGGTGGTAACCGCAACTGGGTCACCAGCGTGCGCAGCGGAAAGCCGAGCAGCGCGGCCTGATCCGACGGGAACAGGGTGGCGGGGTCGATGAGTCCGGTCGCCGGATCGGGCAGGGCCCGCAGGTTCACCGGACCGAGCGTGCGCGAGATGGCGTCGGTGACGTACTTCGGCGTGAGCAGACCACCCGACCGGGCGGCGTCGCCGGCGAAGTCGATATCGCGGGCCTGGTCGGGCAGCATTTCCAGCAGTATGTCGGCCGCGCCGTCGCGTAAGTAGTTCTCCGACAGTCGCACCGAGGTGAGGCGGTCGTCGCCGCGCAGCACGCGCAGTGCGGGTAGGGCGATGTCGAGCTGGGTGAGCCCGGCGCGGTACCCGGCGGCCGGGGAATGCTCGGCCAGGCCTGCGAGGGTCAGGCCGTGCACCTCGTGGATGTCGCCGCGACCACGGCCACCGGCCCCGGCCAGATCCAGCGGTGTCGGTGCGATCGACACCGAGACGGTGCCGTAGTCGTCACGAAGCCGTTGCGCGAGACCGGGATCGGTGAGCGAGGTGCCGGTACCCAGGTCGATCTCGGCGACGAACAGCAGCGGTACCCCGAACGTCACGACCCCCGTCGCGGTGACACACCGGATCGGGAACCGCACCGGCAACCCGGCCATCGTGGTCGGCAGGAAGTGCGTGGCCTGTTCACCCACCCCGGGCAGACCCGTGAACTGCCAGCCCCCGGCATTCGGCGATTCGAGGTCGGTGAAGGTCGTCTGTGCTATCTCCACGGCGCCGAGCGGGAACCGGCGGCGCAGGGCAGGGTCGTCGGGCGGGTGACGTACCGGTTCGAGAACGGTGAGCACCCCGATCCGCCGCAGCACCGCCGCCCCACCGGTCGACGCGTCGAACTCCCTGGTCACGATCTCGAGGTACTCGGCACGATGCCCCAGCGGGTACAGCGCTCCTTCGAATCGGGTGCGCACCAGCATGTCCCGGCCGAGCACCGCGCGCTGCTCCCATTCGAACGCCGCCCAGGTGCCCTTGACGTGCAGGGTGGCACCGAGGGAGCTCAGCTCCAGGCGAGAGGCGTCGGCTGGGCTGGTCGCGGTCTCGTCCACCAGGCGGGTGCGCGTCGCGCGCGGGGTGCCGAGAGAGTTGTCGGGCCCGAAGTCGGGATCGAGGGTGTTCGCGATGTCGTGGTCGACCACGCGCACCGACAACCGGGCATCCGAAAGAGTCACTGCCTCTGCTGCTTCCGCGGCTACCAGCCTGGTGCGCCAGAGCCCACGCACTCCGTTCGGCGCGGTGGCACCGGTGTGTCTGCAGACGACCGAGTCGTCACCGGACCTACTCGGGCCACGACCGGCGAGCCCGGCGCTCCCTCCGTCGGGAGCGGTCGGGGAGGTTTCCGGCAGTGACCCCGCACTGGGTAGCGCCCCATCAGCTGGGGTCGCACGGCTGCGCGAAACCTCTCGCGCCATCCTGCCACCAGGCACGAGGACGGTGCGCCAGGGAATCTCTATGGCGGTTGCGCCCAGGTCGACGACCAAGGGCACGGTGGCCACCGCATCCAGAATCCCCTGGACAGTCAAGGGGATTCGTTGCCCCGATGGCACCCCCACGACGATCCGGCTCGGACCGGCGAGCACCCCGCGCCAACCGGGTACCGACGCCCCGGTCGTCCCCGCCGCCAGCACCAGTGGTGCGTCCGAGAACGGTGGCGAGCACTCCTCCCCCACGTGTTGCGGCGGGAACAGCACGGTGAGCCGGGCGTTGTCCCCGGCGGTGAGCATGCCGGTGCCGTCGGGGACGCATCCGGTCCAGCTCACCCCGAGCACCAGGTGATCCTCGGGGCGGATCAGCAGCACGTAGCGCATCGGTCGTCCCTTCGCAGACCCGTGCGCTAGCCGACCGGCACGGATTCGGCGGGCCCGGCCCTCATACCCTCGCCCGGCGCCGATCCGTCCTGGGAGAAAGTCACCGTCACCACCGACCCCGGCTCGGAAGTCTCGAGCGCGAGAAAGGTCTGGTACAGGTCGACGCCGACATACTGGCCGCCGGGCGCACCACCGATGATCTCCACCAGCGCGAGATGCAGATGCGGCGGAATTCCGCCGAATCCGAGCACCGTGCCGAGGAAGTCGCCGCGCGATACCGTCGAACCCACTCCGAGTCCCGCAGGCACATCGGTGAGATGGGTATAGAAGCAGCCCATCATGTCGTTGGGTGCGCGCAGGAAAATCTGTGCGCCGTAGACCTTTCCGCTGTCGGTGGCGGCGTCGTGCGGGGTGAAGCGGGTGATGTGGCCGTCGAACGCGGCGAACACCGGCGTGCCCGCCAGACCACCGAGATCCATGCCGTACTCGATGTACCAGTGCGGCCCCTGGTGCCCGCCCTGATGGGGGCCGCCGTGCGCCTGGGTGTACCCGGAGGGGTCGACGGGTGCGGAGATGTCGACGGTGAACGCCCCGCGCGCAACCGCACGCGGACGCCGGACCCGCCGGGACGCGGGCAGCTCGGCGACGATCTCGGGCGGCACCTCCTCCGAATCCCAGGCCAGGCTGGCACCGGGCACCGCGCCCTCGATCTCCTGGATCTTGTCCTGCACCACCCGCATCTGGTCGTCGTCGAGATCACCGAGGCGCGTGCCGACGGAGATGCCGAGCGCGTTCGCGACCGCATGGGCGTAGGTGGCGGGATCGTTGCCGTCGGAGGCGGGGGCGTAGCGGGCGAACCCGTCGAGGATCGACAGATCGCGATACGACGCCGATCGCAGCAGCTGCGCGATCGCGAAATAGCCGGCGCCCCACGAGGGGAAGACCAGGAAATTGTGCCAGTTGAACTTGCCGGGATACTGACCGTAGTCGGGGCCGCCCGGCACGCCGGTGATATTGCCGGGATTGTTGTTCAGCCAGGCGAAACTGCCCTCGTGATTGCGCATATGTGGTCGGCCACGGGCGATTTCGTCGGCATGGATCACGTAGTGGAAGATCTCCTTGCCGTGCCCGCCGTAGTCGGTGGGATCGTGTGGGTTCGTGCCGGGAAACCATTGCGCCCGTGGAATGTTCTTGTCGGTCGATATCCGGCCGTTCCAGTACCAGACGTGGTCGCCGAGTTCGAGTGTCATGGTGCACCTGCCTTCGTGGGATTTATGCGGACAGCGCGCCACCGATGGTGGCGGCGACGGCGGCGTGCGCGAGATATTCGGCGATGTCGTGCGCGCGTTCCTTCGGGTTCTCGACCGGAATCTCACGCAGCCCGGCACCCCAGGCCTGGCTCAGCGGGCAGCCGATGGCGATGGGGTCACCCGCGTACCAGGTGTTGAGCCACTCACCGACGCGCTCGGGCCGGTTCGCCCCACCGGTGAGCAGTTTGCGGTACACCCCGTCGAGACCGAGCGGGCTGCCCGCGGTGACCAGCATGCGCACTGTCACTTCCTGGGGCAGCTGGGTGAGCAGATCGAGGGCGACCACGGTGCCGAGGCTGTGGCTCACCAGGATCAGCTCGCCGCCGCTCGGCACGTCGGCCACCACCGCGTCGAGCACGCCCTTACGGACCCGTTCGTCGTCGAGGTAGGCGGCGACGTCCTTGAAGATGGCGCCGATGAGAGCCGAATCGAGTCCGCTGCGGGCGGCGATCCAGCCGAGCTGGTCGTGCAAGCGGTCCAGCAGCACCGCACCGAAACCGCCGAACAGTTCGCGGGTCTGCGGGTCGGCGGGCAGGTCGGTCGGCATGCCCGCCCGGTGGGCGGCCTCGGCCACCAGGTCTTCGTAGAGGGCGGGGCCGGTGTCGACGGCTTCGCGGGTATCCATGCTTTCGACGAGGCGGTCACCGTAGAACGGGAAGTAGACGTCGGCGGGGTCGATCGGGCCGAGGCCGGCCAGAGTGAGCCCCTTGTTCAAGCCCGCGGTCCAGGTGCGGCGCAGTTCGGCCGGGTCACGCCCCTGCTGACCGCGGCCGTGCAGGAACAGCACGCTGCGGCCGCCCGCGCCGACCGGTCGTCCGCGCAGCCCACGCACGGTGCTCTCTCTTACCGGAACAGGCTGTGGCACAACCTTTGTCGTGGTCTCGACGACAGGCAGGGCCGCAGTGGGGCCGAGCTCGTCGAGGAGGGCGCGCTGGGCTGGATCGAAGCTGCGTGAGCCCAGGTCGCGCAGCAGCACGCTCACCCGGGTGCCCTCGTTGGCGATCCACTCGATGGCGTCGTCACCGTCACCGCGCTGCCACAGCTTGCCGTCCTTGCGCAGCACTCGGCCCTTGTCGTCCTTCTTCGGCACCCCGGCGTGATGCAGGGCGACGATCTCCCACTGGTCGTTGAAGACCGGCGAACCGGAGTTACCCGGTTCGGTGTCGGAGTGGTAGTGCAGGAAATGCTCGAGCTGCAGGTCGAGTCGGTTGTCCCGGATCGAGATCTCCTTGAGCCTGCCCGACGGATGCCCGACGACGTTCATCGCCTCACCGATCACGATCTTGCCCGGCTCGGCGATCAACTTGTTCCAGCCGAACTCCCCACCCGCGAACGAACCGTCGGCGTTCGGCGCGACCCGCACCAGGGTGTAGTCCAGGTGCTCACTCGTGACGAACAGATCCTCGGGCGCCAGCCGGTAGTGCACCGTCGGGCCGGGCACGTTGTTCACCGTCACCTCGGCCCCGAACTCGACCACCACCGACGCGGCATCCGCCACCGTGGGTAGCACGTGGTTGTTGGTGAGCAACAGCTGCGGCGACACCATCGACCCGGTGCCGATGGGGATCTGGCGGCCGTTGTCGTTCAGCGAGATCCGGGCGACCGCCTGCGCCGCGCGGGCACCACGAGTCAGGAAGTTCACCGCCTGCAACTCGTTGGCGAAGCCGATCACCCGCTCGAGGGAGCCGATGCTGTCGACGGGGTCGTGCCTGCCCAGCTCGATCACCGCGGTGGCGGGCACCTCCCCGGTGACGAGCAATCGGTCGGCGCGGGCAACGATCTGCTCTTTCGTGTCGACGACCACCGACTCGGTGGCGGCACGTCTGCGCTCCACCTCTTCGCGTTGCTCGGCAGTGTCGGCGAACCGCCGCGATGCGGCGTCCATCTGTTCGCGCCATGCGTCGGTGCGTTCGCTCTCGGTATCCATGGGGGTCACCTCGCCCGGGGAGTGTGTGCTGGTGTTGTCAGCGTGGGCGCCGAAGGTGGTGATGGACACGAGTAGTGCACCACTCGAATTCCGCGCGCCTGCGGCTCAGCCGGGATAGATGGCGTGGACGGCCGCGACGTCGCCCGGTGAAAGCGCGGTGCGCTGGCCCATACCGGTTCCGGGCGGCAACGGCACGCGCGCGACGATGGTCGGGCTGCCGTCGACGCTGAAAGCCGTTGGGGGGTAATGCATGATGGAGCCGAAGTCATAGCCGCCGACATCGTCACCGTCGGTGATGTGCTGGGCGAAATTGTGGCGGTGCGCGGGGTCGACATGCGTGAGGCGCACCTCGACGAAGGCGTCGCGGTCCTGTCGGCTCTGTTCGTGCCAGAGCCCGAGCGCGTGGGCCATCTCGTGCACGACGGTGCCCACCGGCGCCGTGTCGGCGAGCTCGATCGTCTGCCGACCGCCCTGCCTGCCCACCGCGGACCGGCTCGCGGTGCTCGGGACGAATCGTACGAAGTCCGGGTGCTGCGCGGTGCGTGGGACGAAGCGGATCCTGGTTCGCTCGTGCCACTGCGCGACCGCGTTGTGCACGCGGTGCGGGGCGGGCAGACCCGGATCGATCTCGAATGGCACCACCGCGCCCGGCCAGCGGAAGAATCCGCCGGTGACGACGATGCCTTCGAGTCTGCGGCGTTCATCGATCTCGGCGAGGGTGCCGAGAACGATGTCGCCCTCGAAGACGGCCAGCTCATCGACCGCGGCGTAGCGCAGTTCGCGCACACCGTGTGCGACACTGCCGATCGGGGTGGCGCCTGCCTCCGGGCCCGAGCGGAATTCGCCGGTGGCCTCGGTATGGGTGAAAGAGTTCTCGATGGTCATGCGCTTCAGCGTGCGGCGGCGACACCACCTGCGCGCGCGTAGCGCACTACCCGATCAACCGCCCGGGGCCGCGCCGTGCGGCCCCGGTGCGGGAGGAATCAGAGGTTGACGCCGAAATCGCGGGCGATGCCCTCGAGGCCGGAGGCGTAGCCCTGGCCGATGGCGCGGAACTTCCATTCGGCGCCGTTGCGGTACAGCTCACCGAAGACCATGGCGGTTTCGGTCGAGGCGTCTTCGGACAGGTCGTAGCGGGCCAGTTCCTCGCCGTTGGCCTGGTCGACTACGCGGATGTAGGCGTTGCGGACCTGGCCGAAGGACTGGTTGCGGGTGAGGCCGTCGTAGATCGAGACCGGGAAGACGATGCTCTCGATGGTCGGCGGGGTGTTGGCCAGGTCGACGTTGACGACCTCGTCATCGCCCTCGCCCTCACCGGTGCGGTTGTCACCGATGTGCTCGATCGCGCCTTCGGGGGACTTCAGGTTATTGAAGAACACGAAGTGCTTGTCGGACACGACCTTCTTGTCGGCGCCGAGCGCGATGGCGCTGGCGTCGAGGTCGAAGTCCGTGCCGGTGGTGGTCCGCAGATCCCAGCCGAGACCGACCGCCACGGCGGTGAGGTTCGGCGCCGCCTTGGTCAGCGAGACGTTGCCACCCTTGGACAAACTGACACCCATACCGATTACTCCCATCGATCAACGCGGCACAGAGGGCGCCGACGATTCGCACACTAGCACTGCGTGGCGACGCGGCGACGGCTCGCCGGGAACCCGAAAAAGTCTGGTATACAGCCGGATTCCGCTACCGGATCAGGCCTGATCGACCCGTTCGTGCGCGGTCAGCAGCAGGTGGTCGAAACGCGTCCGGCAACCGGGCACCTGGGGTTCGAGGCCGCGGGCGTCTTCGACCAGCTGGGCTGCGAGGTCGCGGAGTTTGGTATTCGTCTCCTGGGAGCGCCAGCGCAGCACTTTGAACGCCTGGTCGGGGCCGACGCCGTACATGAGGACGAGTACACCCTTGGCCTGTTCGATGGCGGCGCGCGCCTCGATCAGTTCGGGCAGGGTCTCGTCGAGGGTCTCCTTGCGTTCCTCTTCCAGACGCTGGGTGACGTCGATGTAGTAGCCGGTGGTGCCGATCACCGTGCCGTCGTCGTCGGTGAGGTGGTCGCCGACGATGATCACCTCGTGCTCCGCGCCCCGGGTGTCGATGATGCGGTGCCTGCCGCAGACCGGTTCGCCCGCGTCGATGGCGCAGGTGATCGCGGTGCCGAGATCCTGCTGGTCGTCGGGGTGCTTGTGGGACAGCAGCAGCTCGGTGGTCGGCTCCACCTCTCCGGGGCCGTAGCCGTAGATCTCGGCGAGCTCGTCGGACCATTCCCAGCGCCCGTCGGCAAACCAGAACTGGAACGAACCGATGCCCGAGCAGGCCTCGGCGCCGATCACCTGGCTGATCGCGGTGACCGCGTCCGGTGCTGATTCTTCACTCAACGTCACCTGCGAAGTATCCCCTATCGCACCCGGTCAGGGAGCTATCGGGCTCGAATCCACAGATTCGATACCTGTACCCCCTAGGGGTTTACTTTCGGGTCCCGAAGTCGTACCTTCAGAGCATGATCACCTCGCTGTTCGCCAACCGCGACTATCTCCGGCTGTTCACCGCCCAGATGACGGCGCTGTTCGGCACCGGGTTGACCACGGTCGCACTGGGTCTGCTCGCCTACGAACTGGCGGGCGCCGACGCAGGCGCCGTGCTCGGCACCGCGCTCACCATCAAGATGCTGGTGTACGTCACCGTCGCCCCGATCGTCGCGGCCTATGCCGATCGGTTCCCGCGCAGGCTCTTCCTCGTCTCGCTCAACGCGGTGCGCGGTGCCGTGGTGCTCGCGCTGCCCTTCATCGACCAGATCTGGCACATCTACGTACTCATCGCCGTGCTGCAGACCGCCTCGGCGGCCTTCACTCCCACGTATCAGGCGGTGATCCCCGACATCCTGCCCGACGAACGCGACTACACCCGGGCGCTGTCGGCGGCCCAGCTGGCCGCGACCATGGAGACGCTGCTGAGCCCGATGCTCGCGGCGGCGGCACTCACCCTGATCAGCTTCCACTGGCTGTTCGTCGGCACCGCCATCGGCTTCGTGGTCTCGGCCGTCCTCGTGGTGTCCACCAGGATTCCCGACGCGGGGGCGACCACCGGTGGCAGTTTCCGGCAGCGGATCGCGGTGGGGATGCGGATCTTCGCCGCGACACCTCGGCTGCGTGGGCTGCTCGGGTTGAACCTGGTGGTCGCGGCGGCGGGGTCGGTCATCATGGTCAACACCGTCAACTATGTGCGCGACACGCTCGGCGGTTCGCAGACCGGTGTCGCGATCCTGCTGGCCGCCAACGGTTTCGGCACCATGGTGGTTGCGCTGTCGTTGCCGCGGGTGCTCGACCGGGTCGGTCCCCGGCCGGTGATGCTGAGCGGTGCGGCCACCCTGATGACCGGGCTCGGCGGGGCCGTCGCGCTGTCGAACGCCGCGGCGGGACAGTGGCGCTGGATCGCGGCGGGCGCCGTGTGGGCCGTGATCGGGGCGGGCACTGCCGCCGTCCTGACCCCGACCGGGCAGATTCTGCGGCGGTCCTCGCAACCGGCCGACCGGGCCGCGTTGTTCGCCGCGCAGTTCTCGCTGTCGCACCTGGCGTGGTTGCTCACCTATCCGATCGCGGGATGGCTCACCACCGCAGCCGGTTTCACGACCACCTGGTTGGTGCTGCTCGGGCTGGCCGCCCTCGGTACCACGGTCGCGCTGCGGTCCTGGCCCCGCCACGACCCGGCCGAGATCACCCACCTGCACGAGATCGGAACCATCGACCCCGCGCGCCTGGCCGACGCCGTTCGCATCACCGATCGGCTCTACCAGCACACCCATCTCTACGTCATCGACGCAGCACATCAACGGTGGCCGCGCGACTCCCACGCCCTCGCCGCCTGAGGCTGCTGACGAGTTTTCGCCACATCGCTGCCCGGACCCGGGTTCGCTCCAACAGCGGTGTGGCGAAAGCTGTTGCCGCATAAGGTGGGGGTTTCCGCGACGATCGGTGGTGCATGAACTCCTCGTTTCTTTCCACGGCTCTGCCGCCGGCGCTGGCCGTCATCATGTTCGGGCTCGGCCTGTCGCTGACCGGGGCCGATTTCACGCGGGTCGCGCGGGCGCCGAAGGCCGTCGCGGTGGCCCTGGTGTGTCAGGTGATCGTGTTGCCCGCGGTGGCGTTCGGGTTGGTGATGCTGTTCGACCTCGAGCCGTTGCTCGCGGTGGGGATGATGCTGCTCGCCGCCTCGCCGGGCGGAGCGACCGCGAATCTGTTCAGTCACCTGTTCCGTGGTGACGTGGCACTGAATGTGACGCTCACCGCGGTCAATTCGATGCTGTGTGTGGTGACCGTCCCACTGGTCACGAACCTGGCCGTCCACCAGTTCGCCGAGAACGAGACGGGCCAGTTGGGGCTGCAGTTCGGCAAGACCGTGCAGGTGATCGCGATCGTGCTGATTCCGGTCCTGATCGGTATGCAGGTGCGGCGGCGGGCGCCGGGGTTCGCGGCCCGGATGGACCTGCCGGTGCGCATCGCGTCGGTGCTGATTCTCGCGGTGATCGTGGCGGTCACCATGATCGCGGACCGGGCGGCGATCGGCGGCTACTTCCTCGATGTCGGCGCGATCACCATGGTGTTCTGCGTCATCAGCCTCACCACCGGTTACCTGGTGCCGCTCGCGTTCGGGGTGAGCCCGCCGCAGGCGATCGCGTCGTCGATGGAGGTCGGCGTGCACAACAGCGCGATCGCCATCACCCTGGCGATCACCGTCCTCGACAGTGCGCGCATCGCGGTGCCCGCCGCCGTGTACGCCGTGCTCATGACGCCCCTGGCCACGCTGTTCGGCGCGCTCGTCAGCCGTCGGGCGGTGCACCGGGAGCCTGCGCCGGTCACGGCGTAGTCAGCGCATGTCGCGGGGCAGCACCACGGTGAACGTGGCGCCCCGACCGGACGTGCTTTCGACACCGACGCGCCCACCGTGGGCCGCCACCAGCGCCGCGACGATCGACAGCCCGAGACCTGAGCCCCCGCTGGACCGTGTGCGCGAGTCGTCGGTGCGATAGAACCGTTCGAACACGCGCGACGCGGCCTCGGCCGGCAGCCCGGGCCCCTCGTCGACGACGTCGATGGCGACCTCGTCGTCACCGGGGCGCAGACGCACGGTGACCGGGGTTCCGGGCGGAGTATGCGTGAGCGCATTGCCCAGCAGGTTCGCCATGACCTGTCGCAGTCTTGCCTCGTCCCCGATCACGACCATGGCTCCGTCACCGACGACTTCCAGTTCGATCGCGCGGGCGACGGGCTGTCCGGCGTCGCGGGCGTGGGCATCGCCCACCGCGTCGCGCGCCAGGGCGAGCAGGTCGACGGGCGCCCGCTCGAGGGGCCGGTTGGCGTCGAGATCGGCCAGCATCAGCAGGTCACCGACCAGGCCACCCATCCGGATGGACTCGGCCTCGATCCGGCCGAACAGGGTCTCGGGGTCGGTGCGGTGCCCGTGCCGGTACAGCTCGGCGAATCCCCGGATGGTGGTGAGCGGGGTGCGCAATTCGTGGCTGGCGTCGGCGACGAACTCACGCATCCTCGCCTCGGAACGCCGCGCCGCCGCCTCGGAGGCCTCGGTCGCGGCGACGCCGTCCTGGATCCGGGTGAGCATCACGTTCAGTGAGCGGGCGAGATGATCGACCTCGGTGTCGACACCGCGCACCGGAACACGGCGGTGCAGATCACCGTCGGCGATGGCGGCCGCTGTCTCCTCCACCGCACGCAACGGGCGAAGGCTCCACTGCACCACCAGATAGCCGACGACGCCGAGCAGCAGCAACGCGGCGACGCCCGCGACGACCTGCACCAGAAGCAGGCCCGTGATCGTCTGCCGGGTTTCCGACAGCGACAGCCCGACAGTGACCGAGCCGTGGCCGTTCGTGGTGGTCAGCACCCGCCAGTCGGTGTCGGGACCGCTGCGGGAGCCCACCGTGCGCGGGCCCCGCGCGTCACCGGTGACGTCCGGCAGTCCGGACGAGCCGTCGGTGGCGCCGGGCGACTCGAGATAGACCTCGCCGTCGGGCCCGGTGCGGATCTCGGCGAACCGGCGCGGCTGCTCCCCTTCCATCGGCACGACATCCGGTGCGTCGGCGGGCACCCAGCGTGTGTTGCCCGCCGAGTCGGTGACCTGCTTCATCGCTCTCGGTTGCGCCCAGGTTCGCGCGGCATCGATCAGCTGTTCGTCGACCCGGTCGGTGAGCGAGTTCGACATCACCGAGGTGACCACCACCCCCACCGCGGTGAGCACCACCGTCGCGAGCGCGAGCAGCACGACCACCAGGCCGACACGCAGCGGCACAGCGGCGAAACGCCGTGCGACCCGAGCCGAGACGCTCACCTCGGTTCCCGCAGCACGTATCCGACGCTGCGCAGCGTATGGATGAGTTTGGGTTCGGTGGTGTCGATCTTGCGCCGCAGATACGACACATACGACTCGACGATGTTCGCGTCACCGCCGAAGTCGTAGTGCCACACGTGGTCCAGGATCATCGGCTTGCTCAGCACCTTGCCCACGTTCACCATGAAGTAGCGCAGGAGCGTGAATTCGGTCGGCGACAAGCTCACCGGCTCCCCCGCCTTCCACACTTCGTGGCTCTCGTCGTCGAGCTCGATGTCGGCGACGCGCAACCGGGGATTCCGTTGCGGAGCGACCGTGCCCGCACGGCGCAGGATCACCCGGATGCGGGCGATCACCTCCTCGAGACTGAACGGTTTGGTCACGTAGTCGTCGGCGCCGAGACCGAGACCGGTCAGTTTGGCCTCGGTCTGGTCGCGGGCGGTCAGGAACAGCACGGGTGCCTGGACGCCGTCGGCACGCAACCTGCGCAGCAGGGTGAAGCCGTCCATGCCCGGCATCATCACGTCCACGACCAGGGCATCGGGGCGGAAGCGGCGTGCGGTGTCGAGCGCGGCCGCACCGTCAGCGGCCGTCGCCACCTCGAAACCCTGGAATCGCAGGCTGGTGCTCAGCAGCTCGACGATCATCGGCTCGTCGTCGACGACGAGGATGCGGGCTTCGGGTGGTTCGGCGGTCATGGATTCAGCATGGCTGGCTCACCGCACACGGACCTGGAAGGAAACTGGGCGTTTCCTGTGAACGCCGTTCAGCTGGTCAGGTCGTAGACGGTGACGCCGTCGACTTGCACGGCGGTGAAGTTCGCCGCGACCCAGGTGGCGATCGCATCGTCGCCCCGCGCCCCTGGACCGCCGCCCGCGATGAAGTAGTGGATCCGGCCGTCGGCCACGTACTGCTGGAACTGAGCGAGCGTCGGGAACGGGTCGCTGCCGTTGAACCCGCCCAGCGACATCACCGGCAGTTCGGTGGCCAGTTGGTAGGTGGCGGCCGAGTTCGAGCCGGTGGCGGCCGCGATCCAGGTGTAGTCGACCGCGTCGTCGGTGAGCAGCGCGATCATCTTGTCGCTCACCTGGTTCGCGCCGCCGAGGAAGCCGCCGCCGGCGCCGCCGTTCGGCCCACCACTTCCACCAGCACCCCCGTCGGGCGCAGTTGTCTCGGCCGTCCCGCTCGGCGCACCGCCCCGACCGGAACCGTTGCCGGGAGCTCCACCCGCGGGCACTGTGCCGCCCATCGGCGCGTTGTCGCGACCTCCCATTCCGCCTCGCCCGTCCGGCATTTCGCCACCGGGTCCTGGCATACCCCGTCCGCCCCGGACTTCCGGGCCCGCGCTGGGAATGGACCCTGCATTGACCGAGGCGACGGTCTCGGCGGTGTAGGCGGCGGGCCCGCTCAGTGCGACGGTCCCGGCGAGCAGCGCCGCGAACGCCGACCGTTTCGGTGCGGGTGGCAACAGCAGCAAGAGCGCCGCGCCGAGCCCGCCGACCAGAGTCACCCATCGCAGCCAGGGCACGAAATCGCTGGTGCGCGAGAGCAATACCCAGGCCGTGGCCGTGGTCACGCCCATCGTCGCGGCGGCGCATATGCGAGCCGTCATCCGGTCGCGATGCTGCCAGAGCAGGACCGCGCCGAGCGCGGTGAGCGCGGCGACCGCAGGCGCGAGGGCGACCGTGTAGTACTGGTGGAAGATCCCCTTCATGAAGCTGAAGACCAGACCGGTCACGAGCAGCCAACCGCCCCACAGCATTACCGATGCCCGTCGCAGATCGGTGCGCGGTACACGGCCGTAGAAGACCAGTGCCACGATGGCGAGAATCAGTGCGGCAGGCAGCAGCCACGCGATCTGCCCGCCCTGAGCGGAGTCGAACAAGCGGGTGATGCCGGTCTGCCCCCACATTCCGTTGCCACCGGCGGGAAGTTCACCACCGGGACCGACGCTGCCCGTCTCGTCACCGCTGAGCCGACCGAGGCCGTTGTAGCCGAGGGTCAGCTCGATGATCGAATTGTTCTGGGAGCCACCGAAATACGGTCTCGAGCCGACCGGCCACAGCTGCGCGATCAGCACCCACCAACCCGCACCCACCACCATCGCCGCACCGGCGGCGAACAGTTGCAGCAGCCGGGTGCCCAGCTTCGGCGGCCCCGCGAACAGGTACACCAGGGCCAGCGCCGGGAGAACGAGCAACACCTGCAGCTGCTTGGCCAGGAAGCCGAATCCCATGAACAGCCCGCACAGCACCAGCCAGCGCCAACGCCCGGATTCGGTGGCCCGCAACATGGCCCAGACCGCGGCGATCATCAGGAACACCAGCAGTGCGTCGGGGTTGTTGAAGCGGAACATCAACGCGGCCACCGGAGTCAGGGCAAGGGCGAGACCGGCGAGCAGACCGGCTGCCGCACCGTGGTAGCGGCGAACCGTCGCCCACAACAGCGCCACCGACGCGAGGCCGAGCAGCACCTGTGGTGCCAGCATGCTCCAGCTGCTGAATCCGAATATTCGCGCCGACAATTCCATCGGCCACAGTGCGGCCGGTGTCTTGTCGACCGTGATCGCGTTCGCCGCGTCCGACGATCCGAAGAAGAACGCCTTCCACGACACGGAGCCGGCCTGCACGGCGGCCGCGTAGAACGAGTTGGCCCAGCCGTTGGCGGTCAGGTTGCACAGGTAGGCCGCCGCGGTACCGATCAGCAGCACGGCTAGAGCCGGAAATTCCCATCGTGGTCGGGTCAGCGGGGTGTCGGCTACCGGTTCGGCCGCCGGCTTCGTCATCAGCGCGGTCATCGGCGATCACCCGCACCACGAAACACCCAGCGGAGCCCGACGAAACGCGCAAGCGTGGCAACGCAATTCGCGACGACAAGTACAGCCAGCTCGACCTGGACCGACGCGCCCGCCGCCCACCGATGCAGCGCGAACAACGACCCGCTGGTGATCAGCAGACCGAACAGGAAGATCAGTAGTCCCTGAACATGGTGCGCCGCAAGTCTTTCCGGGCCACGGATGCCGAAGGTGAAGGCGCGGTTGGTCGCGGTGTTCGCCACCGCCGTCACCAGCAGGGCGAGAAGATTCGCCGCCTGCGCGCCGACGGCCGGTTGCATCAGCAGGTACAGCACCCCATAGGCCAGCGTCGACAGCACACCGACAACGGCGAAACGCACCAACTGCCCGACCATGCCCACCGGCACACCAGGGACCAGCGGTTCTCGCCCGATCGCGGCCCGCAGCTCTGCGACCGGCAGGCGCCCGCTCACCATCTCCCGGCCGACCCGCCACATCCCCAGCAGATCCTTGCGCGCGGTGTCGACGATGTCGACGCGGCTGTCGGGATCATCGATCCAGTCGACGGGCACCTCGTGGATGCGCAGCCCCGCCCGCTCGGCCAGCACGAGCACCTCGGTGTCGAAGAACCACTCGCGATCGCGTACCAATGGCAGCAGCTCGCGGGCCACCTCGGTACGCATCGCCTTGAAGCCGCATTGAGCATCCGAGAACCGCACCTGCAGGCAGGTGCGCAGCAGCAGGTTGTAGCTGCGCGAGATCAGCTCCCGTTTGGGCCCGCGCACCACCCGCGCCGACGTGGCGAGCCGGGAACCGATCGCGATATCGGAATGCCCCGACATCAGCGGCGCGACGAGCGGCAACAGGGCATTGAGATCGGTCGACAGGTCGACATCCATGTAGGCGACCACCTGGGCATCGGAGCTGCTCCACACCGAGTGCAGGGCCCGCCCCCGGCCCTTGCGGTCCAGGTGCACCACCCGCACGCCGTCGAGTTCGGCGGCCAGATGTTCGGCGATCAACAGCGTGTTGTCGGTGGAAGCGTTGTCGGCGATGGTGATGCGTGCGCTGAACGGGAACCCGTCACGCAGGAAGGCGTGCAGCCTGCGCACGCAGTCGGCCAGGTCGTTTTCCTCGTTGTGCACCGGGACGACCACGTCCACCCCGGGGGCGGTGATCACCTCGGCCACGGTTGCCGCCCAGGTGGCGGTCTCTGTGTCGGTCATGACACCGACAGTGACCGGCGAAACTGGCGCAGACCTGCGTCTGACCTGGGAGGTTCCTGGAAGCCTCGCGCCTGGGCCCGCCGAATGGCCAGGAGTGCCCGGAATCGGAGGGTTCAACCATCACGATTCGGGGTACAGAGAGCTGGATACCGCTCGCCGACCGGCGCGCGGGGCGTCAGACGGCGTTTTCACATACTGGGAGAACACAGTGCTGAAGTTGATCGAGCTCATCAGGGGAACCGGCGCGGCCGAGGACGCCGAGGGAGCACCCCGGTCCGCCGGTCACCTGCGCGCCGGTGACATCGTGCTCACCGCCAAGCGCAGCTACCGGGTGGTGAGCACCAGCTTCGCCGATGACGCGCGGCGCGCCGGTCGCGTGGTCGCCGACACCGTCGACCTGGTCACGGGGCGGCTGCGCGTCCTCGACTACCCCAGCGCCGACACGGTGGTCACGGTCAAGACCGCCTGACCGCTCACACCGGGCGGTGCCGGATTCCGCGCGTTCCGAACCCTCGGGTGTGCGCTCCCTCGGTGGGTGCGACTTCGTCCTCCACCACGCGTGCTCGATCGTCACCGACGACGCGGGTGCGCTCGGCGAAGGCGATGTCACGGGTGCTGCGCACCGACAGCCTGCCCAGCGAGCTCGCGGCGAAGAACAGGATCAGCGCGCCGAGCCCGTAGAAGAACGTCAGCTGCAACAGTGCGCGCTTGACGTCCGAGCCGGCCACGGGTTCACCCATGTCCCCGAGCCGGAACCAGGCGGCCAGGAACGGTCCGATCACGAACCACGCGCCCGCCGCGACACCGAGCCACGCGCCGAAGCTCGCGACCACCCGATTGCGGCTCATCAGCATGAGCAGGCCGCCCACGATGGCGACCACGCCGGGCAGCACCTGCAGCCAGCCGCGCGCCGTCGTCCAGACCCACGGTTCGTCCGGGGTGTAGGCGAAATCGAAGTACGGACCGATGAACGGTATGAGTGCGCCCCAGATACCGAGCAGCAGCACCGCCAGACCGCCCAGCGCGCCGCGACTGCGCGGGATGTGCAGCTTACCGCCGCGCCCGGCCGCGCCTTTCTCGTCGACATTCACCATGACGCCTCCCATCATCGACAACAGAGGTGGGTGGCGTGTACCCCGCGCCGGACCGAATACGCACGCACCGGGCATTCAGTGCCCCGGACATGCCGATGGGCACCGACCCGTCGGATCGGTGCCCACCTGTGAAGATCACACGCTAGGCGTTGATCGTCACCGCGTCGTCGGCGATCGAGTAGCTGATCGAACCGTTCTCGAAGTGGCTGATCTTGCCACCCTCGATGTCCTGCTCGTCGGAGGTCGGGTAGCCGAGACGGCCACCCGCGCCACCCTCGGCCTCCCACGCCTGACGGATCGCGCCGTAGACGGTCTTGGCTCCGGTGGGGAGGTTGAAGTAGATGACGCCGCCGGTGAACTCCTGGTACTTGCCGCCGCCCGGGGCGTCCAGTTCGGCCGAGATCGGCTCACCGAGGGGGCTCGACGCGCCACCGGCCTCGTTGTAGTGGTCGCCGATCGCTCCCGTGGCCTCGAATCCCATGAATCCAATTCCTTTCACACAGACAATCATTGGCAAAGCAGCCGCTAAGTTACCGCATCGCGGACGTTTTTGGGGAAGACTCGTGCGAAGACATGACTTCGACACGAAAAGTGCTGCCGTCGGCTACTTGTCAGCATCGTGCTCGTCACATCCTGGCTACCCCAACGACATCAACGCGCCACCGCCGCCGAACCGCACGGATACGCCGGTGTATCCGCGTGGTCGAGCTCGGTACCGCTTGATGTTTCTTCGACGCCGTGGCCTTCGAGCACCCGCACGATCAGCGGGCCGGTGGGACATCTCGTCCCTGCCACCGCACCACCGTAACCGCCGTGGCGGGAAAATGGTGAGACATCTTGCGGCTGAACATTTCTCGTGTCGCGTATCGGTACCTCCCGAGACGGGCTTTCACCGTGTTCAACCGATCGATTCGTGCGCTACCCGCGCGGTTCAGCTGCGCGCCATGCCGACGCCGGACAGCGGCGATACGGTGCCGGGCCCGGAGATGATGTCCAGCAAGGGAGTCGAGTGGAACGGCGGGGCGACGGGATCAGCCGACGCCGGGTGCTGTGGGGTGCGGGCGCGGCGGTGGCGCTCACCGCCCTGGCCCAGCCGACCAGGACGGCGGCGATCACGCGCGGTATCGCGGCGATGCCCGGGGAGTGCGGACGGCGGGCGGATCTGGCCGAGGAGGCGATCGTCGTCCGGCATGTGCGGTCGCTGTGGGGGCTGCCGCAGCGGCAGCTCGGCACGCTGGTCTGGCCCGCGTCGCTCACCGATCAGTCGTTCGGCCGCTGGTGCTATTGGTGGCAGGCCCACCTGGTCGATTGTGCGGTCGACGCCGCCCATCGCGCCCGCACAACCGAGCGGGTCGACCGGGTGGTCGCGCTGGCCCGCGGCATCCGCACCCGCAATGTCACCGGGTGGACGAACCGGTACTACGACGACATGGCGTGGTTGCTGATCGCGCTCGAACGCGCGCGACGGTTGCTCGACGTGCGGTTCGACGACGCGCTCGGCGACCTGCGCTCCGCGGTGGTGGACGACTGGAATCCGGTGCTCGGCGCGGTGCCGTGGCGCTCCGGCGACGACTTCTACAACACACCTGCGATCGGGCCCACAGGTATCGCCCTGGCTCGGCTCGGTGATCTTCCCCGCGCCGTGCGGCTCGCGGAGTTCCTGCACACCCGGCTGCGTGATGCCGCCAGCGGGCTGGTTCTCGACGGTGTGCACGAGCCGGGCGGCTCGATGGACCGCACGGTGCACACCTACTGCCAGGGTGTCGCGATCGGCCTCGATACCGAATTGTTTTTGCGGACAGGCGAACCCGTGTATCGCGAGCGAGCACGGGAGCTGGTGCGTGCCGTCGCCGAACTCCTCACCGACAACGGCGTGATCAGCGGTGCCACCGATGACGACTCCGGATTGTTCATGGGTATTCTCGCGCGCTATCTCACCGAAACCGCACTGGCGCTCGGTGATACGACCGCGGCGGGGATCGTGCATGCGTCCGCACGGGCGGCGTGGGCGCATCGCGCCGAGGTGGACGGGCTGCCTCTGTTCGGAGCGGACTGGTCCCGGCCCGTCGCCCTGCCTGCCGGGCTGAGCCGGCTCGGCGACTCGGCGGCCGAACCGCCCCAGGACCTCTCGATCCAGTTGAGCGCATGGATGCTGCTGGAAGCGGATTGCCGGTTGACAGCCGCCGGGTTCTGAGAATTCCTCAGTTGCCGCCGGCCCGCTTCTCACCCAGGATGGTGGCGATGACAATCGAATTGAACGAAGCTCGTGCGTTGCTCGCCCAGGGGGATCTCGGCGGGTCCGTGCGTTCGCTGCGGCCGGTCGCCGAGCAGCTTCCGCTCCCCGAACTCGTGACCTTCCTGATCGAGCTGGCCGACGCCGCCGAGCTGGAGCCGCTGGCGAGCAGCGCGCGGGCGGCACTCCCCGACGCCACCGATGCACGCGCGCTCACGATGCTCGGCTACGACTGTGTGGAGTACGGCCTGTCGTTCGCCGCGGTGCCGGTTCTGCACGAAGCGTTGCGGGTGGATTCCACTGTGCGCCAGGCCCTCGCGGAGCTGGTCGCCGCGCTGGAAGACGAACACCGTCATGCCGAAGCCGTCGAGGTATTGGGGCGATACGCCTCTAACCCACGCGAATGGGCGGAACACTATCTGCTGGTGTACAACTCGATCCTGGCGGGTGATCCGGCGACTGCCCGCGCCGAGTTCGCCGACCTGCCCGAACCCGACGACGACTGGGTGTTCGCCCGTGATCGGGTAAGCCGAATGCTGATTCGCGCCGATCGTGCGGCCGCCGTGAGCACCCTGGACCATCGGGATCTGCGCGGCTGGCAGTTTACCCTGACCGGCGGCTACCTGGCGACGATGTCGCCGTACGGCTTCGATGCCGGAATGACCGGGCGCTGGGCCTATCTGGGCGACAACGCCGCCCTGTGCCGATACAGCATCCACCGCGTGGCTCTCGCGCTGTCGGCGGCCGGCCGTGCGCCACGGACGGTGTCGCTGCTCCCCGATCGGGCGGACCGCATCATCGGTCTCGCCACGGCCCGCGTCCTCGATCTACCCACCCAGGAGTACGAGCCCGGCACCCCCGACACCCTCGTCGTCGCCTACGACCTGCGCACCGTCGACCCCGACCTCATCGTCACCCTGCACGAGCGCGCCCCCGGTCAGATCCTGTTCGAACACGCCACCTGCTGGACCCAGCCTCCGCCGGTCACAGCCGACATCAGCGGCCTGCTCCACCAGACCGTCATCGCGCCCTGGGCACCCACCCAGCGGGTCGGCGAGAACGGCCTCGAACCGGTCCCCGCCGACGACCGCCCCGAGTCGGAGATCGCCGCCGAGATCGCGGCCGCCGACCCCACCCCCGACGCCGGAGACGGCGAAACCCCACCCGACCTCGACCCCGCCTTCACCACCTTCGTCGCCACAACCGCCGACACCTGGCTCCTCGGCCCCCGCACCCCCGTCCGCTCCCCCGGCCCCGTGCGCAGTTCCTTCTTCGGCTGAGCCGTTATCCGCAGGGCCCCAGCCACCACCACCCGTCGCCCAATTCGATGACCGGACACAGCTGATCCCCGAACACCTCGAACGGCTCGGCGGGTGGTTCACCGTCCAGATGCGCGTAACCGACTGCGCCGTCGGGAATCCCGACATAATCGGGCACAAAACGCGCCGTGTGATCGTCGACGGTCCGCACCACGGCCACCTTGCAATTGGCCGACACCCAGCACAGCTGCGTGGGCAGGTCGGTCCCGTAGTAGTCACGCACACTCAGATCCCTGGCCACCGCCGCGTCGAACGCGGGGCGCTCGAGCTGAAACCGCGTCCACACCCGCACTTCGGGCCAGAGGTAGAACATCACCGGCACACCGATACTCACGACGGCCGTGAGCCCGGTGACAACCTGCGGCCATCGCCGTCCACCCCTCGCTGTGCGCCACACAGCGGTCACCGCGACAACCACCACCGCCAACCAGAAGGCGGCGAGCAACGGCAACGCCAGAATCCACAGCGCCGTCACAACCCACCCAGAATGCAGGCTCACCACCACCGCCGCGACCATGACGCCGACACCCACCCCTGGCCACACCCACACCCGTTTCGACTCGCGCACACCGGAAACCTATCCGGCCGATCCGCCGAAAACATGTGGAGAATGTAGAGATCCGGTGCGTATCCAGGTCTGTCGAGTGCCAGGATCTGTGTATGGCGAACAAAGTAGTCGATCTCGCGTCCACGCTGTCGGCGTTTTCGGAGCGGTGGTCGCCGAAAGTGGTCGCACGAGTCAACGATTATGAGATCAAGCTGGTGAAGCTCGAGGGTGAGTTCGTGTGGCACAAACACGACGAGACCGATGAGCTGTTCTTCGTCGTCGCGGGCGAACTGACTATTCGGATGCGAGACGGTGACGTCGTGCTGCGGCCGGGGCAGATGTTCGTGGTGCCGCGAGGGGTCGAGCACTGTCCGGTTGCGGACGGTGAGGTGCACGCGATGTTGATCGAGCCTGCGGGTGTTCGCAATACCGGTGATACAGCGGGGCCCCTCACCGCTCAGATGGACGACTCGTTCCTCTGAGGGGTCAGCCCTCGAGCGCGTGGATACGGAGCACCGGGCGGGCGCGGGTTGTTGTGCCGGGAGCGGGGCGATCGGACAGGGCGGCTGTCCAAGGGGTGGGCAGGGCGCGGCGCATCTGGCCGAAGTTGCGCTGGAGAGGGGTGCTCGGAGCTCGGTGGGCGGTCATGGCCTCGTCCTTTCGGGGCGGGGAATGATGCGGTGCGACCGGGTCTGAGACCACTGTATGGGAGGGATATGCGCAGGTCATGGGTCGGCGCGAGGATTGGGGGTGCCTCGGCACGGAGTTAGGGGGACTAGGGGTTGGCGCCCATTCCCACCGGTGATGTGCTCAGACGGTCTCGGCCAGCTGCTGTCGTTTGCGGGGTCGTTCGTCGACGGCGGTGAAGGCCGCGGCGGCGAGGATGAGGATCGCCGAGGCGAGCAGGGCCGCGTCGAGGCCTTGGTGGAAGGCCACCTTGCCCGCGTCCATGACATCCCTGATGTAGGGCAGGTACTTGAACGGGTTGGCACCCTCGGGCAGGCGGCCGCGTTCCACGGCCTGCACGGCATCGGGCTGCAGGGTGGTGGGCACGCCCAGCTCGGTCATCTTGGCCTTGAGGTCCGCGGACAGGAACGAGCTCACGACCGCGCCGAGGATCGCCACCCCGAACGCGGATCCGACCTGGCGCATCGTATTCGTCACGGCCGCAGCCATTCCCGAGTGCTGCGGTGGCACGCCCGTCATCACCGCCGACGTCAACGGAACCACGGCGATCCCGAATCCGATGCCCGCCACCGCCATTGCCGCCGCGATCGTCGGATCGTGCAGTGTTCCGCTCATCGCCTGACGGGTGAGCAGAATGCCACCGGCACCGACCACGCAGCCGAGGATCATCGGCACGCGGGCACCCCGGCGCGACACCCAGTACCCGGCGGCCAGCGACCCGATCACGATGGTCCCGGCCATCGGCGCGAAGATCGCGGCCGTGCGCGCGGCCGAATACGACTGCGTCACCTGCAGATACATCGCGGTGAAGAAGAAGATCGAGAAGATCCCGAAATACACGGCGAACGCGACGACGAGCGCACTGCGCACCACGGGCATCCGCAGGTACTTCAGGTCCAGCATCGGTGCGCGAGCGCGGGTTTCGACGAAGACGAACGCCACCAGCGCCACCGCACCGAGCGCGAAGAAACCCAGCACCGACGGTGATGTGTACCCACGGTCCTGACCGACGGTCGCGGCGTAGATCACCGCACCGAAAGCGGTGGCACCGAGCACGGCACCCGCCCAGTCGATGGGTTCGGGGCTCGGATCGGAACTCTCCGGTACCGACCACAGCGCCGCGACGAGCGCCACCGCGCCGATCACCAGGTTGAACCAGAAGATCGACCGCCACCCGTACGCGTGCACGAGCACACCGCCGAGCACCGGCCCGGCCGCCAAGGCAAGACCCGATACCGCGGCCCACACACCGATCGCCTTCGCGCGGGCCCGGTCGTCGGGGAAGACGTGGCGCAGCACCGACAGGGTCCCCGGCTCCGAGGCCGCCGCACCGAGCCCCATGATCGCCCGCCCGGCGATGAGCATCCCGACGGTGCTCGCCATCGCCGAAACCACTGATCCCGCACAGAAGATCACCAACCCGGCGATCATCACCTTCTTGCGCCCGAACCGGTCACCGAGCGATCCGCCGGCGAGCATCAGCCCGGCGAAGACCACCGTGTAGGAGTTGACCACCCACTGCAGCAGTGTCACATCGGTGCCGAGTTCGGTCCGGATCGCGCCGAGCGCGACACTCACCACCGTCGTATCGAGGAAGGTTACGAACACCACCGCCACGACCGCGGCCAATGCCGTCTTCGGCCTAGCCGCGCCTTTACCCAACGTGATCACGGGCAAAGGTTACTGGCGATCGCGCGACCGCGCCGACCCTCGCTCGGCCCTCAGCGCACGCCGATGGGCTCCAACACACTCAGGACGGGGTCGTAGGCCCAGTTCAGGATCCGGGTGGCGTCTTCGCGGGCGACCGCGCTGCTCGTGTCGGAACTGTGCAGCACGACCCCGATCAGCGGGATGCCCGCGCGCACCGTCTCGAACAGTAGGCAGTGCCCGGCCGCGTTGGTGTTGCCGGTCTTCAGGCCGATGGCACCGGGGTATTCGTGCAGCAGTTTGTTCGTTGTCTCCCAATGGTGTTCACGATTGTCGTGGTCGGCGGGGACGTGGTGGTCACGTGCGGCGACGATCTCGCGGAACGCGGGCAGTGCCATCGCGCGCACACCGAGCGCGACGAGCGCGGCCGGGGTGGAGTGCGTGGAATTGTCCGTGGGGTTGGGCAAGCCGCTGGGATCGGTGAACTGGGTGGCGCCCAGGCCCATCACCCGGGCGGCGTCGTTCATGCGGCCGATGAAACCGGCCTGGCCGGGACCGAAGGACTCGGCGATGGCATAGGCGGCATCGCAACCCGAGGGCAGCAGCAGCGCGTAGAGAAGCTGGCGGGCGGTGAGCACCTCTCCCGCAGTGAGTCCGGCGGTGCTGCCGTTGTGCTGGGCGCAGTAGGCGCCCGCCTCGGCGGGCACGGTGACCGGGCGTTCGAGGTCACCGGTGCTGATCGCGACCACGGCGGTCATCACCTTCGCGATACTCGCGATCGGGACCGGTGTGTTCGCCTCACGCCCCCACAGCACCGTGCCGGTGAATCCGTCGGCGAGCGCCGCTCCCGCGGCCTGCACGCCCTCGGGTCCGCCCGCCCACGGCGCCTCGGCGCTCCCGGACGGTGCGGCGCCCGCGACGCCGTGACCAGCCGCGACGACCAGCGCCCCGGCCACAACTGTGTGCAACACCCTGGCAAATGTCGGCATGCGCACAGTCTGGCGCACGAATCCCGCGACCTGCGGGATTTCCGCGCGTCGCGGTGTCTACATCGCGGCGATCACCCCGACGATCACGGCCGCGAACACGGCGACGAGCACCAGCGTGACGACCACGGCAGCGATCCCGGTGAGCGGGAAGTGGTGGCGGGTGCTCGGTTCCGGCGCCGACAAACCGGAGGTCTGCGGCGATTCCGGCGGGGTGGAGCCGGGCGGTACGCCCCCACCCGGCTCGAGGTCGGGGGTATTGCGCGGGTCGGGATCCATCGAGGTCATGGGGTCACCTGCCTTCCTGACACGGCGCGCTTACCCTGGGTCGGCGTCCTCAATCGCCGCTCAGGCGGGCCGTGGCTCCGGGAAGGGCCAGCTGATGTCCCCACCGGGGATCGACAGCAGGAAGTCGGCGCCGAGCGCGTTCGCGGGGGTGTGCGCGCCGGGTGGAGCAGGCCGGGCGTGCAGGGTGATCGCCGCATGCACCATCGAACGCGCGGTGAAGGCGTAGGTGTTGGACACGTCGACGGCGAGCGAAAGTCCGCTGCCGTCGGCGCGGTAGACGCGGGCCCAACCGGTGCTGCGGGTGGCGTCGCGGGTTGCCTGATCGGGAACCGGAATCCGGTCGATCACCAGGTCGGTCACGGCACGACCGGCCCCGCTGGCGGTGACGAACCGCAGCGGCGTGCTCAATGCCCGCACCACCGGCGACAACGGCACGGCGGTGAACGTGGCCACCTCGGTGAGCCCGTAGCCGTGGCCCGCGCTGCACACATCGCCCAGGGGCGTACTGGCGACACCGACCGGACGACCTCGGCCCACATCGATCGTCAGGGCGCGGTGCGCGTGCGGCACCGCGACCAGTTCACCGCCGGAACGCACGAGGTTGCCGCGGGCGATGCCGTCGACCGCGGTGCGCAACGTGCCCCGGCTGAATCCACCACGGCTGATCATCGCCACGTCGGCACCGACCGCGTCGGATACCGCACCGACCAGGCGGGCGACGAGATGATCGGTCGGGACGATGTCGAACCCGACGCCGGGGATCACAATGATCCCGGCACGCACCGCGTCGTCGTGACGGGCGTAGATCGCGGCGAATACCTGCGTCTCGCCGGTCACGTCGAGGTAGTTGGTTCCACTGGCCAGGCAGGCCGCGAGCATCGGTTCGTAGGTGTGGACGAACGGTCCGGCGCAGTGCAGCACGGTGTCGACATCGGCGAGTTGCGCGGCGGCATTGTCAGTGTCGGCGAGGTCGAACGGGCGGGCGGTCAGACCGTGCCGGGCGGCGACTTCACCGACCCGCTCGGCCGAGCGACCCGAGATGAGCGGCCGTAGTCCGCGCGAGAGTGCTTCGGCGACAACGAGTTCACCGGTGTATCCGTAGGCGCCGTAGATGAGAACTGTCGGCTCGCCGTCCAGGTGTGACATAGGGGAACACTAAGCGCTCGATCAGCGTGTGGTCCAGTTCACTCGATCGGGCTGTCAGGAATTCGGTAGCTGTCTCGTTCAGGGTGTACGCGAACCAGACAGGAGCGAATCATGAAGCACCGCATCGTTGTTCTCGGGGCCGGATACGCCGGGGCCTTCAGCGCCGGTTTCCTCGCCCGCCAGCTGCACGGCGACGACTTCGAGATCACCGTCGTCAATGCCGAACCGGACTTCGTGGAGCGGTTGCGGCTGCATCAGCTCGCCGCCGGACACGATCTGCCGCATCGCCCGCTGGCCGAGGTCTTCGCCGGCACCGGCATCCGGTTGCGGGTGGCCAGGGTGACCGCCCTCGACGTCGATCGGCGTCGGGTCACCCTCGACGACGGCGACCACCTGGGCTACGACACCCTGCTCTACACGCTCGGCAGCACCATCGCCGACCACGGTGTCCCCGGCGTCGCCGAACACGCCTACAACGTGGCCGGACGCCCCTCGGCGCTGCGGCTACGCGCCCGCCTCGACGACTTGGGCAGACACGGCGACGTGCTGGTCGTCGGCGGAAACCTTACCGCGATCGAAGCCGCGACAGAGATCGCCGAGGCCCGTCCCGGCCTGCGGGTCACTCTCGCCACCAGCGGCGAGGTGGGCGGTTGGCTCGGGCCGAAAGCGCGCAGGCATCTGCTGCGAGCCTTCGACCGGCTCGGCATCGCCGTGCACGAACACACCACGGTCGAGCGAGTCGAACAGAGCGCGGTGTTCGCGGCGGACGGCACCGCCTTCGTCTCCGACGCGACGGTGTGGGCGGCCGGATTCGCGGTACACCCGATCGCCGCCGCCAGTGGACTCGCGGTGGAACCCAACGGGCAGATCACCGCGGATCGCGAGCTGCGGTCGGTATCGCATCCGGACGTGTTCGTCGCGGGCGACAGCGGGTTCGTCATCGGCGGGAACGGTCGTCCGCTGCCGATGTCGTGCGCGTCGGCCGGGTTCACCGGACAGCAGGCCACGGCGACGATCATCGGCGAACTCACCGGACGCGCGGTCAAGCGCACCTCGCTGAGCTACGTCGGTAACCATGTGAGCCTCGGCCGCAAGGACGCGATCTTCCAGTTCGTCGACGGCGATGCCCGTGCCAAGCCGGGCGCGCTGTGTGGCAGGCCGGCCGCCTGGGTGAAGTCGGCCATCGTGGGGACCAGCGGCTGGGCGATCAGCCGCCCGACATTCGGCAAGCTCGATCACCACTATCGTGCGGCTGCGGGCGCACCGTCGCGCGGGGTTCTCGCCGCCTAGAGTCGTGCTCATGGACACCGCGACCGTCGCGCGTTTCGAGGCCAACCGCAACCGGTTGGCCTCGCTCGCGTACCGCCTGCTCGGGTCGGCCGCCGATGCCGAGGACACGGTGCAGGACGCTTTTCTGCGGTGGCAGGTCGCGGATCGCGACCACGTCGAGGTGCCCGAGGCCTGGCTCACCAAGATCGTCACCAACCTGGCTCTGGACCGTCTGCGCTCGGCGAAGGTGCGTCGAGAACGGGCGGTCGGTGCGTGGATGCCCGAGCCGCTGCTCGAGGGCGACCCCATGCTCGGGCCCGCCGACACCGCCGAACAACGGGAGTCGGTGACGTTGGCGGTGCTCATGCTGCTCGAACAGCTCACCCCGGTGGAACGCGCGGTTTATGTTCTGCGCGAAGCGTTCTCCTACAGCCATGCCGAGATCGCCGACATTCTCGGCATCAGCGAATCGGCCAGTCAGCAGCACGCGCATCGCGCCAAGCGCCGGATCACCGCCGCCCGCAACGGAACCGGCACCGATCACGCGGCGGCGCGACGCATCGTGGAGGCGTTCGTCGCGGCCGCGTCGTCGGGGCGGACCGAACAGCTCGTCGCCCTGCTCACCGCTGATGCCACGGGCACTTCCGACGGCTTGGGCGGCACCGCACGCAAGCTCGTTCGTTTCATCGGCCCGTCCCGGCTGGCGATCGCCATGCGGGCGGGCTTCCGGCCCGACACGATCAGGCGACACCTCGACGGTCGCCTACCCGATTTCCACGCCGCCCTGGTCAACGGCTGCCCCGCCCTCGTGTTCACGCTCGACGACCGGGTCCTCAGCGTCGCGATCATGGAGATACGCGACGACCGGATCGCGGGCCTGCGCGCCATCGCCAACCCCGCCCGGTTGGCCCGTTTCGCCCAGTGGTGGCCGCGCACCGACCACGACAGCCCGCTCATCGAAGCCTGGTAGACCAGCTGATGATCTGAGTCACATCGTGTCAGGATTCTCGCCCGCGCGGTGTCTTGTGCTCGAACCCCTCGGAGCGAAGGAGACACCATGAACACCAACCACGTGGTCGTGATCGGCGGCGGATACGCCGGGGTGATGGCGGCCAATCGGCTCAGCGCCCGCCAGGACGTGCGGATCACCGTGATCAATCCGCGCCCCGTCTTCGTGCCCCGGCTGCGCCTGCATCAGCTGGTCGGCGGAACCCACGACGCGATCGTGGATTACCGCGACGTACTGGCCGAGGGTGTCTCGCTGGTCGTCGACAGCGTCACCGGGATCGATACGGCTGCCCGCCGCGTCGCCCTCGCCGACGGCGCGGACCTCGACTTCGACTACCTCGTCTATGCCCTCGGTAGCGGCACCCCCGAACCACAGGTGCCCGGTGCGGCCGAATTCGCCTATCCGGTCGCCACTTTGGAGGCAGCGCAGCGGTTGCGGTCGATCCTGTTCGACCGGGCGATGTCGGCGCCGGTGACCGTCGTCGGCGGCGGCCCCACCGGGATCGAGACCGCGACCGAACTCGCCGAACAGGGACGTTCGGTCACCCTCGTTTGCGGCGGCACGCTCGGCCCATACCTGCACCCCCGAGCCCGGCGAACCGCCCGTAAGTACCTGACGAAACTGGGCGTCGGGCTACTCGAAGGCCCCGAATCGGTCGTCACCGAGGTGACGAAGACATCGGTGCACCTGGCGACCGGAACCACCCTGCCCAGCGAGATCACCATCTGGGCAGCGGGTTTCGGCATACCGCCACTGGCGGCACACAGTGGCCTGCGCACCGATACCGCCGGGCGGCTGCTCACCGACGAGACCCTGACCAGCGTCGACGACGACCGGATCGTCGCGGCCGGTGACTCGTCGGCACCCTCGGACCTGCCGTTCCGGATGAGCGCCTATGTGGCCGGTTGCCTCGGCGCGCACGCCGCCGACACCATCGCGCATCGCATCGACGGGACCGAACCCACCTCGATCGACCTGGCTTTCCAGGCGATGTGCATCAGCTTCGGCCGCCGAGCGGGCATCTTCCAGCTCGGCCACAAGGACGACACCGCGATGGGCCTCTACTTCACCGGCCCGGCCGGTCGCGCGCTCAAGGAGTTCTCGTGCGCGGCCAGCGTGAAGCATCTGGTCACCGAGGCGAACAAGCCCGGTTCGCACTCCTGGCCGAAGGACGGCAAACACCGCCCGCAGGTGTTGCGCGACCGCCGCGCCGCGATCACCACAGCCTGAGCCACGGACAGGAGAACCGACGATGACCACTCCCGTCGACGCGACGGAAACCTTTGTGCAGCATCGCAATCTGCTGTTCACGGTGGCCTACGAGATGCTCGGCTCGGCGGCCGACGCCGAGGACGTGCTGCAGGAGACCTGGCTGCGGTGGGTGAAGGCCGACCTGGACGAGGTGGCGGACCGGCGCGCGTATCTGGTGCGCATCACCACCCGCCAGGCGCTGAACCGGTTGCGCTCGCTCAAGCGGCGACGGGAGTCCTATGTCGGTTCGTGGCTGCCGGAACCACTGCTCACCGCACCGGACGTCGCCGCCGATGTCGAACTCGCCGACAGCGTGTCGATGGGATTGATGCTGGTGCTCGAGACGCTGACCCCGACCGAACGCGCGGTTTTCGTACTGCACGAGGCGTTCGGCATCAGCTACGCCGAGATCGCGGCGGCGGTCGACAAGTCGCCCGCCGCCGTGCACCAGATCGCCAGTCGCGCCCGCCGGCACGTGGAGGAACGCAGGCCGCGGCGCACGGTGAGCGCACAGCAGGCCGAGGCCACGATCGAAGCGTTCCAACGGGCGCTGGAAACCCGTGACCTGCAGGGATTGCTCGATGTCCTCGCACCGGACGTGGTTGCCGTCAGCGACGGGGGCGGAATCAAGCAGGCCAACCCGCGCCCGGTCGTCGGCGCCGACAAGGTGTCGCGTTTCATCGTCGGCGGCCTCACCAAACACGCTGTCGACCTCGTCGTCGAGCCGACGCTGGTCAACGGTGGGCCCGCGCTGGCGGTGTCCATCGACGGCGAGCGCGACGGTGTGCTCGCCGTCCGCGTCGAGGACGACCGGATCACCGGCATCTACTACGTGCGCAACCCGCAGAAGCTGACGCACATCGACGCGGCGACCCCACTCACCCTGCGATGAGATGCCCGTACGCGTCGCCGCGCCGGGTGGTGCAGGAGGCTGCACCCATCCACGACTTCCCCACGCACGAATAGTGTGCAGGCGGGCCGGCACCGCACTACCCGCACCACCCACTCCCTGGCGCCGGCCCGCCTGTTTTGTGCCGTCACCAGGCGTTTTCGGGCGCTCCGCCGGGGTAAGCGACTCACGCCAAGCCCTTCTCGGTGAGGAGTGCGATGTCCACCGACGACCGTCCGTCCCGGCCGAATCAGGCCGCGACCCTGGCCCGCGCGCACGGCGCTTTCAATGTCGTGGGTGGCGTATGGCCGCTCGTCAGCAGGCGCAGCTTCGAGGCGATCTTCGGCTCGAAGTACGACCGCTGGTTGCAGTTCACCGTCGCCGGACTGCTCGCGGGCAACGGCCTCGTGCAGCTCACGGCAGCGCGCACACCCGCGGGCCTGGCGAGCGCGCGCAGGCTCGGTCTCACCACCGCGGGCTGGTTGCTGGCGATCGACCTGATCTACGTCCCGAAGGGCACGATCCGCAAGACCTACCTCCTCGACGCGGCCATGGAGATCGGCTGGCTCGCCGCCTGGCAGGGGCGTTACGGCAGGATCGAGTCGACGTAGCCACCGTCGACGCGCAGGGCTCCGGCGGTGGTCGCCGACGCCAGCGGCGAACTCAGGTAGACGACCATGTTCGCGATTTCCGACGGTTCGATCAGCCGCTGGATCAGCGACTGCGGGCGATGCACGCGCATGAACTCCCGCTGCGCCTGCTCCCACGGCAACGACCGGTCGACCAGCTGGTACACGAATTCCTCCACGCCACCGGTGTGCGTGGGTCCGGCGATCACCGAATTCACCGTGACCCCGGTCCCCGCGGCGTCTTTGGCGAAGCCGCGGGTCACGGCGAGCAGCGCCGTCTTGGACACACCGTAGTGGATCATCTCGGCGGGAGTGACCACGGCGGAATCGCTGGCGATCTGCAGGTGGCCGCCCCGATGCCCTGGGTGGAGCCGGTGACCAACGCCGTCTTCCCGGTCAGATCGATCCGCACGCGCATCACTCCTCACAACGGTCCTACCGGACTCCGACAAGAACGAACGCCGTGTGCACCCTATCGCCGGATCAGCGCGCAGGCCGGTCCGGCAGTGGCGGTGCACCCGATGTCCTTCACGCTCGTCCATGGTGGAACCAGACGGCCACTCCTTCAACCTAATTGAAGGAATCCTGATAACCTTCAAATGCATTGAAGGTCATCAGGATCGGAGTACTCATGGACATCACTCGTCGTAGCGCCCTCGGCGCCGCCGCGTTGACCGGGGCAGCCCTCGCCGCGTCGCACGCGATCGCGTCGGCCCGGCCCGGCGCGCTGGTCTTCCCGACCACACCCGTCGCCCAGGCAGCGCGTGAACTGATCGACACCGCCGTGGCGGCGCCGGTGCGCAATCACAGCTTGCGTGGGTATCTGTTCGCCCGTGCCGTCGCTGCGACGAACGGCCTGCGGGCCGGCGTCGACTACGACGACGAGACCATGTACCTGATCTGCGCACTACACGACATCGGGCTGGGCGAGATCGCCAACGGAAACCAACGATTCGAGGTCGACGGCGCGGATTTCGCGGCCGAGTTCCTCGAGCGCCACGGCATCACCGACAGCCGGGTCGAGACAGTGTGGGACGCGATCGCCGCGCACACCTCCGGCTTCAGCGACTCACCGGTCTTCCGCAGGCGCAGGCCGGCCGAGATCTGGATCGCGGTTACGGGCATCGGCATCGATATCGGTGGCGGACCGGGTGATCTGCCACCCGGCTACGCCGACGTCGTCCATGCCGCCTACCCGCGGCTCGGCGGAACCCCCGCGATCACCACCATCATGGAGGAGCAGATCCTCGCGGACCCAAGGAAGGCGTTTCCGGCCAGCCTGGGGGCCGAGCTCGTGCGCCTGCATCATCCGCAGGTTCCGTTGCCGAACTGGGACGACCTCATGAACTCGAGCGGTTGGCAGGACTGACCCGAGCGCTCAAGCGAGCAGGGCCGCGGCGACGGACTCCCCCGGCGCCGCACCCGGCGGCATGGCGAAGAATCCACTGCCGGTGTGCTGGACGAGCGGGTTGAGCCGGTCGGTCGCCATGGCCCGCTGCGCCTTCACGAATTGCTCGGGCGGGTTGTTCTGATAGGCGGCGAACAGCAGTCCGACATCGAGTTGGCCGTGGCCGCCGTGACTGTGTTCCGGCGTACCCGGTGCGTGCGAATGCGGTTGGGCAGGTGTCGGATCGGGCGAGCCGCCGGCGTTGGCGACCAGCAATCCGTAGTCGTAGTTGTACCCGCGGCGCAGCATCGGAATGCCGTGCACCAACCGCACATGCGCGTTGTCCGCGATCGCGAGGTCACCGCGTTCGTCCCGCGCGGCCAGGTCGACGGTGTCGAATTCTGATGCGCCACCGAGCGGGGCACCGTCACCACGCCGCCGGCCGATGATCTGGTTCTGCTGGGCGACCGGAAGTTGGTCCCACTCGGCGGTTTTCATCCGGATCTTGCGGAAGACCAAGTACGTACCTCCATGGAACCAGCCGGGTTCGGCGGGCGAGTCGACCCACACCGTTGTATCGAAATCGGTTGTGCCGGTTCGCGGGTTGGCGGTGCCGTCTTTGAAGCCGAAAGCATTGCGCGGGGTACCGCCGTCGCCGGGGAGACCGAGGAAGCCGTGCTGAGTCCAGCGCATCCGGGCCAGGCCGGGCATGCGCGCTCGCAAGGCCCGAAAAGCGTGGCTGACCAGTTGGGAGTCGTCGGCGCAGATCTGCACCAGCAGATCACCACCACACCAGGCGGGGTTCAGGGCGTCGCCGTCGAAGGCCGGTAGTGCGCCGAGGTGGCGAGGACGGCGGTCGGCGAGGCCGAACCGCTCGTCGAACACGGCGGCGCCGAGACCGAAGGTCATCGTCAGGCGGGCAGGCTCGAGTCCGGTCGCGAAATCGGTCTCAGCGGTCGTATCCGGTTGGGCGCGTGGCGGTTCGGGCATCGATCGGCCCGCCGTGAGCGCGGCCGACACCGTGGTCCATTCGGTCAGCAGTTCACGCAGCGCGCCCCGGTCCGGACGCGCCACATCGCAGGCAAGGAACAGTGCGTGCGATTGCGGACTCGTCGCGATCCCCGCCTGGTGTTCGCCGCGGAAAGGCTCGACCGCCGCACCGGCGGAATCCGGCGCGGCACCCCGCCCGATCACCGCGCCCGCCGTCGCCGCACCGGCCACCGTGACGGCCCCACCGATCAGGGCTCGCCGCGAGAAACCCGTGGTGGCACCGTAATTACTACGCCCTGTAGTAGGTTTTCGCATGCGCGTAGAGTAGCTCAGCAAGTCGACAGCTTCAACCTACATGAAGGTGTGCTTACGTGAGCCCGTGGGCTGTGCCTCTGGGCGGGTCAGTCGGGTACGTCGGTTTCCTGAAGGGCCCACCAGCGCACCGCGTCGGGCTCCGGACGTAGAACCGCGAGCACCCGGCGCCGGGAGACCACACCGGCATGGTCGTGCGATTCGAGGAAACGCACGACCGTCATGGCATCGTCCGCTGACAGCACTTCGATCTCGCTGATGGTGATACGCAACCCCGGCTGGGCGTTACGCGCCGATCGCAGCCCGGCCAGCAATTCGTCGCGGTTCAGGACCTGTCCGGTGGTGGTCACCATGGAGAACGAGGCATCCTGCGCCTCCGCGAAACGGTCGAAAACCGAGTCCGGCGCCTCGGTCCCGAGCCAGGCGGCCAGGTCATCGTGTAGCGCCCGTATCGCACCCTCGAGATCCACGCTCAACTCTTCGCCTTTCACCGCGATGATTCACACACGAATCGATGTAGAGCAGGGGGCGGCCGATCACAGTCCCCCGTCCCCTCGCGATCCTGAGCGCGAATACTCTTGTCCGACAGCTTATCCACCGCGTTCGGACGGTGACTCGTCGTCCTCTCCTTCTGCCTGACTGGGCTGCGGGGTGAGGCGGTCGGGTGGCTGGATCATGTCCGGGTCGGCATCCGGGTCCTGGGTGGGGTCGTAGCGGTCACCGGACGGTTCCTTCGGCTCATGCATGGGGTCCTCCTTTCCTCGTACACCGCCTACCCGGTGCGAGGATGGGAAAACGGTCGGGCACCGCCCCCCAGGCCGCTACTCTCGGCGACTCGGGCGCCGACCCTGATGACAGGCCGAAAGGTGTCGGCCACGTCACATGGCCCGGCACCGGCCGCGATCCTCCGAGACGAGATAATGGCGCGGAAATGACCGAGACCATCGAGCCCCGAGGCGATGCCACCCGTGCACGCCTCCTAGAGGCAGCCATCGACGCGTTCGCCGAAAAAGGCTTCAACGGTACGACCACGCGCGATATCGCGTCGGCCGCCGGTATGAGCCCGGCGGCGGTGTATGTGCATCACAAGTCGAAAGAGGAACTGCTGTACGTGATCTCGCGCGCGGGGCACGAGCAGTCACTCGAGCTGGTCCGCGCCGCCATCCGGTCGACCGAGGACCCGACGCTCGCCCTGCGCACCGTGGTCCACGACTTCGCGGCACACCATGTGCGCGGCCACACCCGGGCCCGGATCGTGAACTACGAACTCTCCGCGCTCACCCCCGAGCACTACGCGGAGATCCGCGGCCTGCGCCGCCAGATCGACCAGGAGATCCGCGACCTCGTCGAACGCGGAGTCGCCACCGGCGCGTTCGACGTGCCCGACACGCGCATGGCCGCGGTCGCCCTGCTCTCCCTCGGCATCGACATCGCCCGCTGGTACCGCGACGGCGGCGACTGGAGCCCCGAAGACATCGCCGAGGGCTACGCGAACATGGCGTTGCGCATCGTCGGCGCGCGCTGAAACCTCCCGATCAGCTGATCGCAGGTCAGCCGGCCGCGTCCCACGCGTCACCCAGCATTTCGGCGACGAGTTCGGGTGCGGCGTCCGCCAGGGTCACCTGCACCGCGGCGAGCTTTCTGCCCCACCACGACTCGGCGCACCAGGCGGGTGATTCCGCGACCGCCTCACGAATGCCTGCCTCGGGGCGCATCACACGCAGGTGTTCGTCGTCGGGCAGAGTCGCGAAAATGGTTCGCCTGCGAAATGAGGGCCGACCGTGATGGTCTCGCTCGGTCGCGCCCTCGAATCCCAGCGCCAGCAGGCGAACCTCGTCCGGCGTCATCCCGTGACGGCTCCATGGGCCGCCGAGCTCACCAGCTTGCGGTACTTGGCGAGGACACCGGAGGTGTACTTGGGAGCAGCGGGTTCCCAGCCGACCTTGCGGGCGGCGAGGTCGGCCGGGTCGATTTCCACATCGAGGCGCCGGTTGGCGACATCGAGGACGATCGGGTCGCCGTCGCGGACGAATGCGATCGGGCCGCCGTCGACCGCCTCCGGCGCGACATGCCCGACACACAAACCCGTTGTGCCACCGGAGAATCGGCCGTCGGTGAGCAACAGGACATCCTTGCCGAGGCCCGCGCCCTTGATCGCCCCGGTGATGGCGAGCATCTCGCGCATCCCCGGGCCACCCTTGGGACCTTCGTTGCGGATGACCACCACATCACCGGCCACGATGCTGCCGTTCTCCAGCGCGTCCATCGCGGCGCGTTCCCCGTCGAACACCCGTGCCGTCCCGGCGAACACATCGGAGTCGAAGCCCGCGCTCTTCACCACCGCCCCTTCGGGCGCCAGCGTGCCGTGCAGGATGGTGAGCCCGCCGGATCGGTGGATAGGCCGGTCGAGCGGCCGGATGACGTCGCCGTCGAGGCCGAGTTCGATGTCGGCGAGGTTCTCGGCCATGGTCTTGCCGGTGACGGTCATGACGTCACCGTGCAGCAGACCCGCGTCGAGCAGCGCCTTCATCACCACGGGGATACCGCCGACCCGGTCCACATCGGTCATCACGTAGCGGCCGAACGGTTTCAGGTCGGCCAGATGCGGCACCTTGTCACCGACCCGGTTGAAGTCGGCGAGAGTGAGGTCCACCCCGGCCTCGCGGGCGATCGCCAGCAGGTGCAGCACCGCATTGGTCGACCCGCCGAGCGCCATGACCACCGTGATGGCGTTCTCGAAGGCAGGCATGGTCATGATGTCGCGCGCGGTGATCCCCTTGCGCAGCAACTCGACGACGGCCTCCCCGGACCGGTGCGCGAAGACGTCGCGGCGGCGGTCGGGGGCGGGCGGCGCCGCCGACCCCGGCAGGCTCATGCCGAGCGCTTCGGCCGCCGAGGCCATCGTGTTGGCGGTGTACATGCCGCCGCACGCGCCTTCGCCCGGGCAGATCGCGCGCTCGATGCGGTCGACCTCTTCGCGGCTGATGAGTCCCTTGATGCAGGCGCCGACGGCTTCGAAGGCGTCGATGATGGTGACGTCCTTGCCGTCGAGATTGCCCGGCAGCGTCGATCCCGCATAGAGGAACACGCTGGCCAGGTCGAGTCGGGCGGCCGCCATCAGCATGCCGGGCAGGCTCTTGTCGCACCCGGCGAGCAGCACCGACCCGTCGAGACGTTCGGCCATCATGACCGTCTCGACGGAATCCGCGATGATCTCGCGGCTGACCAGCGAGAAGTGCATGCCCTCATGGCCCATCGAGATACCGTCGGACACCGAGATGGTCCCGAATTCGAGCGGGTACCCACCGCCCGCGTGCACGCCTTCCTTCACGGCGTCGGCCAGCCGGTCGAGCGACAGGTTGCACGGGGTGATCTCGTTCCAGCTCGACGCCACCCCGATCTGGGGCTTCACCCAGTCCTCGTCCCCCATGCCGACCGCGCGGAGCATGCCGCGTGCGGCGGTCTTCTCGAGCCCGTCGGTGACATCGCGCGAGCGGGGCTTGATATCGAACGATGATTCGGTGTCGGATGCCATGGCCCAAGCCTACGACTCACCAGCGAAAACGCCGACGGCCCGCCCGCGTGGAAGCCTCCGGCGGAACCACCGGACAGCTCAGCGCGGTGCGGGGCACTGACCTTCGTAGCGGCTGAGGCCCAGGCCGTTGCTGGATTTGCTGCGGCCGACGGGTCCGTTCTTGGCGGCGCGAACCCAGGTGCCCTCGGTGTCGAGGACAGGCATGCGTTCGCTGAAAGCCCGGCTGTACCTGGTGGTTCCGTCGACGGTGAGGATGCCGTCGCGGACGTCGATGTGGGCGACGGTCGCCCAGAAGGAGTTCTTGCCGTTGCCGATGACGACGGTGATCTGATCCGCGTCGGGCCCGGGCAGTCCGTCGGGCCCGGGGCGCCCGTAGCGCACCCGAACTCGCGGGCGGCCGAAGGTATCGATGGCACCCGCACCGTTGTCGACGGACTGGTACACATTGAGCAGCAGGTCACCGTTCTCGGTGGGACGGACTACCACCTGTTCGGTGGCGGGCAGGCCACCGGCCCCGGGACCACGGCTGTCGCCCTGGTGGTGGATGTGCGGCCAGACGTTCAGATCGCCTTGGTGGCCCTTCTCACCGCTGATTACGACATAGTCGCCGGTGAGTTCGTTGCGGCAGAAGAAGTACACGTCCAGGTCGCCGGTGCCGAATTCGGTCGGCTTGCCGTTGCTGTCGTATTTCGCGCCGCGACCGTCCCATTCGAGGCCGACGGTGAGAACGTGGCCCGCACCGCCCTTGCGGAGGTCGATGGTGGCTCGCTTGTCCGGCGAGTCCTTGGTGAGCACCACATCGACCTTGCGCAGATCGATGGTCGGGTTCTGCTGCGCCGCAACAGGTTGCGGTGTGGCGAGCGCAGGCGCGGACTCCTCCACGACCTCGTCGTCGACCGTGATTCCGTGCTCGGTCGCGAAGGCCGCGAGACCGGCGCTGTAACCCTGGCCGATCGCGTCCAGCCGCCACCCACTCCCCCGGCGGTACAGTGCGACCGCCTGCAGGACGGTCTCGGAATCGAGTCCGGCGGGCGTGAAGCTCAGCGCCTGCCCGCTGCCGGTCACCGACACCCGCAGCCCCGTCACCTCACCGAACCGGATGCCCTGTGCCTCGGTACTTCCCGCGATGACCACCCGGTGGATCTCGGCCGGAATCGCCGAAAGGTCGACGGAGACAACAGCATCCGATTCGAGCTGGACACCGGGAGCGGACGGGTTGTTGAAGAAGACGAAGTCGGCGTCGGAGCGCACCTTCCCGTCGGCGGTCACCAGGACCGCGGACACGTCGACCGCGCCCGCGGGACCGTCGAGATCCAGGCGGACGGTGTAGCGTCCGTCGGTGAGATCGGTCTTCGATCCCTTCGCCACTTCGACCACCGTCGCACTCATGACGTCCGCTCCTCCACTCGCCGGTCGTCGCCGTCGACGGCGAACAGTCCAACCGTACCGGTCCGCCGCGCCGCGCTGTCCGTTTCACCAGCTACTCCGACCTCGCCGTTGGCTCCGGTCACAAGATGTCGCCGCATCGCTGGCAGGCGCTCGGTCGTTGACGTTCACTGATCGATATGGACGTCCGTGAGCTCATCGACCGCAAGTCGGGTCGCCGGGTCTCGGTGGTTGTCCCCGCCCTGGACGACGAGGACACCGTAGCCGGGGTCGTGGCGTCGGTGCGACCACTGCTCGGTGGTCTGATCGACGAACTGATCGTGCTCGACGCCGGCTCGACCGACCGCACCGTCGCCCGGGCGCGGGCGGCGGGCGCCGCCGCCTACACCCTCGAAGAGGCGATGCCGGGAGTGCCGCCCAGGCCCGGCAAGGGCGAGGTGGTGTGGCGGTCGCTCGCGGTGGCGACCGGCGACCTGCTGGTGTACCTCGACGCCGACCTCGTGGCACCCGATCCGCTGTTCGTGCCTGCCCTGCTGACCCCGCTGCTCACCGAACCCGGCATCACGCTGGTGAAGGGCTTCTACCGGCGGCCGATCACCACCGGCGCGCAACTGGACGCCGACGGCGGCGGCCGTGTGACCCAGCTGGTCGCGCGGCCGCTGCTCACCGCGCTGGCACCCGCGCTGGCCGAGATCGTGCAACCCCTGGGCGGCGAATACGCCGTCACCCGGGCCTTCCTCGGTGATGTCCCCCTGGCCGGCGGATACGGCGCCGAGATCGGGATCCTGCTCGACTGCTGGCAGCGCCACGGTCTGTCCGCCATCGCCCAGGTCGACCTCGGCATCCGCGTGCACCGCAACCGCCCTACCCACGAACTGGCGGTGATGAGCCGTCAGGTGGTCGCCACCTTGCTCGACCGCCTCGGCATCCGCGACTCCGGCATCGGCCTGGTCCAGTTCCTGCCCTGCGAAACCGGCTGGCGCCGAACACCTTCGGAGGTCAGCCTGGTCGACCGCCCGCCCATGCGACGGGTCGTCACCGCGCACCGCGAGATCGCCTGAACCCCGGACACAATTGTGCCCCGATCGACGAATCGACCGGGGCACAGGCGATTACGCCGCGACCAACCCGAAGTCGAGCTTCACCAGTTGATCGGCGCAGTCGAAGTACCGGTCGTCGTGGGTGATCACGATGACGGTCTTCCCGCGCTGTTTCAGATCGGTGAGGATCTCCCGGTAGAACACCTCACGGAACCTCGGCTCCTGATCGGCGGCCCACTCGTCGAACACATAGATCTGCCGGTCCTCGAGCAGCGCGGTGAGCAGGGCGAGGCGTTTGCGCTGCCCCTGGGACAGGTCGACGGTCGACAGGCGCCCGCCCTCCACACTCACCTTGTGCGCGATCTGCAGCTCCTCGAGATACCGCCGCACCTCGGCGTCGATCCCCGGCCGGTCGAAGCCCAGGTAGTCCTCGAACAGATGGAAATCGGTGAACACCGCGGACGAGTTCTGCCGGAACCATTCGATGTTGTCGTGGTCGATCCTCTCCCCGTTGAGCGACAACGACCCCGTGCGCGGCACATACAGACCGGTGATGATCTTGGCCAGCGTCGACTTCCCGCTGCCGTTACCGCCGACGATGAAGGTGATCTGGCCCGGTTCGAAGACCAGGTCGATCGGCCCGAGCCGGAACCCGCCCTCACCGGACTCGTCGAGCTCGAGCGGCGGACCCAAGGGCACCGGCCGCACATCGGTGGCGCCGTGGTCGACCCAGTTCTTGCCGTTCACATCGGGACCGGCCGAGGGCCGCGCGCCGGGATGCGCCGGATGCGGACCACCGGGATGCCCGTTGGCCCCGCGCGGCGGAATACCGGGACGCGGCGGATGCGCCGGCATCCCGCCCGGGTGTGTGCCGGGCGGCGGTGGCACCGGCGACGGCGCTTCGGAGCGGTACACGTAGGTCACGTCCGACAGTTCGAGCTTGGCCTGTCCCGCCGGCGGACGCTCGACGTAGGGCAGTTCGTCCTCGTTGTGCATCGTCGTCATCGACAGGTTCATCGCCCGGATCTTGGCCAGCGCCACGTCACCGCGCAGCAGATCGGGAATGCGGTGCATGAAGTTCTGCATCGGCATCGCCAGGAACGTGGTCACCAGTACGTACCCGAACATCGTCTCGCGCGGCAGGTCGAGCGCCGCGGCGAGGACGAACAGGATCAGCGCCATGGTGGCCAGCTGCAACGCCTGACCGAAACCCTGTGCGTAGGAGAACTTCGACCCGGCGTCGGTGTTCTGGTCGCGCAGGGTGCCCGCCGAACCGAGCAGATGCCGGTCCATGAAGTCGCGGCGGCGGCCACGGTGCAGTTTGAGTTCCTTGATGCCGAGCGTGACGGCCTGGAAGGAGCGCAGCAGCGCGTCCTCGTTCTCCCGAGCCTCACGGTAGATCCCGCGCACCCGCTTGAGAACCATTTCGACACAGGCGATCCCGACGAGGGTACCGGCCACGGTGACCGCGAAGATCGGCCCCGACACCACTGCCAGGAACACGAAGCAACCCACGATGGTCGCCACGTCGACGCAGATCGCCGGAATGGCGGTGACCGCCTGCGACAGCGAACGCACGTCCTCGGTGAGCGTCGCCATCAGGCGATGCATGCCGAGCCGTTCCAGGTGTTCCAGTGGAGCGGCGACGATCCCGGAGCTCAGATCGCTGCGCAACCGGTAGATGGCGTCCTGCGACAGCCGGATCAGCAGCACCTGCGAGAGCACGCCACTGACCAGGATCACCAGGCCGGTCAGCACGAACCGGGTGATCAGGTCGTCCGGCGGCGGTTTCGGCGAGACCGCCGCGTTGATCAACGTCACCAGATAGGTGTTGGCGGCGCCGCAGATCAGGCCCGCGACCACCACGGCCGCGATCCTGGCCGGCGACAGCGCGGCGAGAAAACGGAGCAATTGCATGATGGACTCTCAGCTGCGGATGACATCGAACACGATGCCCTCGAGGGTGACACCGGGCGCGAACGAGAACGCCACGCCGGTGGAAATAGGTGCCGCCGAATCGGATTCGCCGATCATGCGTTCGAGCACGAAGATCAGCGACACACTCAGCATGTTGCCGTGCTCGGCGAGCACAGCCCAGCTCGGCGCGGCCGACTCGGGCGCGATACCCAACGACCGGGCCGATTCCTCGATGATGCGCGGACCACCGGGGTGGATCGCCCACAGGTCGACATCGTCCTTGTCGAGACCGTTGCGCGCCAGCACCTGCGTGACCACCGGGTCGACACCGCGGTAGATGTAGTCGGGCAAGCTCGCCGCCAGCTCGCAGGTGATGCCCGCGTCCTTCACTCCGAGCACGATGCCGTCTTCGGCGTCGTCGAACAGGTGGCTGAAGCTGTCGCGGATCACGACACTGCCGGGCGCCAGCGGCTGGTGCACCTGGTTGGCGCCGATCACCACCGCGCCGCACCCGTCGCCGAAGAGGCTGTGGGTGATCACGTCGTTGACGTCGTCGTCGAAAACGGCGTTCACCGAGCTCAATTCGATGCACAGCACCATCGACTTCTTGTCCGGATGCGCCCGCACGAAGTCGACTGCGGTCCGGATGCCGTTCATCGCGGCGGCGCAGCCCATGAAGTTCACGATCATCCGGTTGACGGTCGGCGAGAGGCCGAGTTCCTTGACGACCGCGACATCGACGCCCGGGGCGATGAACCCGGTGCTGGTCACGAAGATCAGCTGACCGATCTCCTCGGCCGGGTTCGCCAAACCGGCCACCGCCCGGCGGGCCACGTCCACCGCGAGCGGTGCGGCGTGCTCGAAGAACAGATTCATCCGCTCCCGGATGGTGCCGGGGCGCCTGCTGAACTCGAGGAAATCGGGTGCGAGTGGATCGATCGCCAGATGTCGGGTGTCGATCCTGGTCTTCTCGTAGATCCGTGGAATGCGCTGCCGCTGAACGGGATCGGAGAACAGTTCGGCCACGCGTCCGGCGTTGACGGCCTGCTCGACCACTCGCCGCGGCGAGCCCGTCGCCACGGCCTCGATCACACCGACGGTCGTGGGCGGCGTCGGCGGTAGCAGATCGTGCCCGCGATCGACGTCGGCCGTCTTCAGCGGACCGTGTGGTCGACGCACACCTTCATCAATGGAAACAGACACGGGCACAATTCCTTTCGAGACAGAGAAGACGTGGCGGCGGCCGGGTCAGACGGTTCCGATGCCGGTGAAGCCCTGCACCGTGTAGGTGACGCAGGTCTTCAGCGCTGTGGGTGCGCAGTGTTCACGCACCAGTCCCCACCGGTTCTGCTTGGCCTCGTCCGAGGGCGCGAGCAGGTAGGTCCGGCACAGCTTGGGAAGTCGATCACCGAAGAAGCTCTTCGCGGGCAGCCATTCCACCCCGAACTTCGCGGCTTCCTCACGCACCACGTTCTCGGTGGCGATATTGGCGAAACCGCTGCGCTGGAACGGAAGAACGTGGTGGACGCGGTGCGAGCTCAAGCCCGCCGACAGGAAGCAGTCGACGTACTTGTTGCCCACCACGGTCAGGTCGTAGGCCTGCTCGAGCTGGTTGACACCCCAGTCCTCGGTCTCGGTGTGCAGTTCCTCGGTCGGCACCTCGAAGTCGTGGCTCGCGACGACCATGAAGGTGCTGATCCACAGGGTGATCACGAACTGCAGTGCCCAGGCGAGCAAGTCGCCCGCGACGGCGAAGGCCACGAACTCGGCGACCAGCAGGAACCGCATGCCGAACGATCCGATGAAGTGCGGCAGCGCCCCACGCCAGGTGCCGTACATGTCCTTGATGCCGACCTTGCGGGTGAGCCGGCAGACATCGAGCAGGCGAATGATCATGCCCGTCAACAGATGCCCGAACTTGTGCACGGTGTGGATCGGCACCCGGTACAGGCGCGGGACCTGCATCATCATGGTGAAGACGTTCTTCTTGATGTCGACTTCACTCTGGGTGTGCGGATGGTGCAGCAGGGCGTGGCCGTCGGCGGTGACGAAAGACAGTGCGACATAGTTCATGTCGAAGGCGTTCACCGCGTACTTGTTCCAGCCCTTCTGCGCGCGGTGGATCGCGTAGTGGCCGAAGCCGGCCAGCGAACTGCGCAGCAGCACCATCGCGATCACGAAGACCGGCAACGGCATCCAGCTGGTGTCGTAGAGCCGCAGGCCCTGCACCGCGAAGTAGGCGAAGATCAGGAACGCGACCACGATGTCGAACAGGCGATCCATGCGCTTCAACCGCGCGGCCAGCTCCGGTTCCTTGATCCGGGCCTTCACCGCGTGCAGCAGGTCGTTCTTGTCGTCGAACTTGTACTTCGGGGTGTCGTCCCAGCTGTTGAAACCCTCTTTGAAGAGGAAGTCCGGGGCATTGTTCTTCGGGTGGATGTCCTCGGGCGTGGCATTACGATTGAGGCTGTAACGCTCGATCATCCGCGCGATTTTTTCCGGATCACGATGGTAGGAACCGATGATCGAGGTGATGTCGCGGTTTTTCGTTCGGCCGATGAAGAATTCACCGCCCGGATGCTTGGAGATCCACTCGCTCAGGTCGTAGGCTTTGCCGTTATACACCCACACGTTGTTGACGGGCGGTCGCCCTCCGGGGCCGGGTGGTGGCGGGAGCTCGCGCTCCTGTTCATCAGGTCGATCATCGATCGTCATCAGTGCTTCCTTCGTGTCCGAACGGCGGTCGATGCGTGTGCCTGCCGACCAGCGTCCCGACACGTATAGTCCTTGCGGCGCCTTGCATCTCGCTGAAAGTTCTCTTATCGGCCGACCCAACGACACACCGGTCCGGGTCGGCGGAGCGGCACGATGTGCCGGATTCCGCGATCCCGGACCGGTGTGGGCTGTCGGGTGCGTGTGCGGGTGAGGATCAGCCTGCGGGCTTGACGATGTTCACCGGCTTGGCCCAGTTGGACAGGCCGACGGTGACCTCGCCCTGGTCCTTCTTCACCACGGCGCGAACGAGATTCGGGCCGTCACCGGTGGAGGCGGCCTCCGAGGGCTTGGTCGAATCCGAGGCGGGCGGGGCGACGTCCTGGATCCACACGGTGATCGGCATGGTGCCGGCGTTCTGGCCGATGCGGGGCACGATCGGGTCGATCACCGCGGCGTCGATGGTGCCGCTGACCTTGACGGTGTTGATGCCGTCGATGACCTCGCGGGCCTCGGCCTTGGGGTTCTGGATGTTGGCGATCACGTTCGCGATGCCCTTGTCCTTGTCCAGGATGACGCCCGGATCGTAGACCTTCTCGGCCGGACCGGCGGGCACGTAGCGACCGCTGACCTCGGTGTAGAGAACCTTGTCCACCACAAGGAATTTCGCCTCGGTGAACGGGTCTTCAGGCTTGATCTTGACCTTCGCCTCACCCATCGCGGCACCCGTGCCCTGGGTCTCGTTGGTGACGTCGGCCGAGACGGTTTCCACCGGCAGGTCAGGCAGGTTCTTCACGTCGATGTTCAGGTGGACGGTGCGCAGGGTCTGGGTGGTCTTGGCCGACTCCTTCACGATCTGCGCGCCGTCGGGCAGTGCGCCGGTCGGCGGAGCCGCGGTGGTGGTCGAGTCGTCGGTCGAGCAGCCGGTGACGAGGGCGGCGCACAGTGCGGCGGCCGCGACGACCGCGGTCACGGCGGACCGGCGACGCGGGGTGCGGTGCGGTGTGATGTCGATCAAGGTTCATCCCCTGGAGATGGTCGTAATTCGCTTGGTGAGGCAGCCGAAGCTGCCGTCGCCTGCGACATACTAAGCAGACCATCGGACATCTCGCGCTCCCCCGCGGTGATCGTACCCGAGGATTGCATTTCCGTGAGTTATCTAGTTGTGCTAACGATTTCGGGCTCGAACGGCTTCGCTGGAGCCCCAGGCGGAACGCGAATGCTCCGCGGGCTGTTACCGATCAGTTCTCGGCAGAGGTGAGGTGTCGGCGACGGTTTGTTTCCCCTCGCCGGACCCGACGCGACGCGGCATCATCTTCGGCCGGGTACCGCGCGCCGAATCCCCCGACCGCTTGCGCCGCGACGCCGCGAGGTCGATGACATCGGCCTCGTGTGCGGGGCTGCCGTCGACGGGATGCTGCGACTCCGCGTCGGCCGACCACGTTCCGGTTTCGGCTTGCAATTCCGCACGGGTCACCGGGCGGGTAGGCGCCGGATCGTAGACGGGCGGTGAGTACCAGGGGCGACGACGCGGATCATCGAGGTCCTGCGGGCTGTGCCGTGGTCGTCTGGGCAGCCGGACGACTTTCGAGGCCGCGCCCTCGGCACTGGATCTGCCCTCGGTGCCCTTCACATCTACTCTCTTCCGACGCAGCGGCTGTGCTGCGCAGCGAATCGCCTGGCAACCACACAGGTGGTCTCCGCAGCCTACCGCATGCGCGACGCGTCATCGAGGCGCCCTTCGCCGGATTCCTCAATGCCCGGCGGGGGCGTATTCGTGAGGTGAATAGACAGTGTCGCCGAACCGCGTTTCGACCTCGGCTTCGACGGGATAAAGGCCATATGCGCCAGAACCGCGCAGCCGAGAACGGGCGTCAGCCGCTTCGTGCGCCGCGAACCCACTCCCCCAGTAGCGCACACTCGCGGGCGGCCCAGCCGTCGACTACCCTCCCCAGCTGTCATCGCCAAAGAGACAAGGGCTGCGTAAGCACAGGACTACCTGGGCAACCGACAACCCCGACGATTGTCAGCCCGCTTCGGCGTGTGCTTGCCCCACCAATGCGACGAGTTCCTTTGCTGTCAGGTCGTTCCCCGCGATCGTGTGACGTGAACTCGAATTATGTGCGCTGCCGTCTGAGTCGTAGACCACGCCACCGCTCTCGCGCACGATGACCGCGCCTGCGGCGATGTCCCACGGATTGTTCGACAGAATGACGCATCCGTCTGTGCTGCCGTCGGCCACACAGGCGAGGTCGAAGGCGGCCGATCCGAACATCCTGATCCGCTCGGCGCGAGCGGCCAGTAGCGCCGTCAGTGAAAGTCGTGGACGGTTTCGCTGTGCCGCATCCTGCCCTACGGCATAGTCGCCGATCGAAATGATCGATTTCGAGAGTCGTGATGACGTCCCGACGTGGATACGTTTGCCATTCCGGTAGGCGCCCATTCCCGAAGCCGCATAATATTCGCGTTGCAACGTGGGCATGCTGATAACACCGATCGTCGGCTCATGATTTTCGAACAGTGCAAGGGATATGCCAAAGAGTGGTATTCCATGAATGTAGTTCGACGTTCCGTCTATGGGATCGAGAGCCCAGAAGGCTGTCTCATCCAAACGGTGATGCTGGTGGTCGCCCTCTTCGCCGAGGAATGCTATGTGCGGAGCTTCTACAGCGAGAAACCGGCGAATGTGCTCCTGTATCGCTACGTCGACATCCGTAACAAAGTCGCGGTCACCTTTCGACGAAACCGAACCCACCCTTTTCGACTCCAGAATCGACACACCGCCGGAGACTGCACGGCGTGCGATATCAAGCAGTGACTCCCTGGTTGTACTCAATTGCGGGTTCCGTTCCCTTTCTCCACATTTCCTCGAATACTGTTGCGAAAGTCTGGAAGGTTCCTTCGACCCCCTTCTTCTTGGACACAAATGTAGGCGATTCAAGGCCACGAGCGAAAGGCAGGTATGGCTGCATCACGCATATTTCCGAGTCGATAATACACAAATTGAAGCGTACCGGTGCATCGTAGACGCGGATCTCGATCCCACCGCCCGTCTCGGTTGTCCCACTGGACTGAACTCGCTGCAACATATGAATGTTGAGTCTCGTCAGATTCACCAACGCGCCTGATGCATGACCTTCCTCATGTTCTCTTTCGGTGATATTCGACCCGTTCGGATCGAGGAACAAGCAGCGTATCGTGGTTCCATTCAGCATCATTCGTCGCATTTCGGTATCCGAGCACTGTTGACAAAGGATGTTCAAAGACAGGCCGACGAGATCAATCGTGCGGGCTTCACGGAACAGCTCTTGCGGTGGGATCGCTTTCAAGAAGTCGGCGCGCCGCGCAAAGACGCTCTCGATGTCAGAGATTTGGCGAGCGCCGGAACTGGATGGTGGTGCGACCGTCATCTTATGTGGGGGCAGATCGGTGCCCTCCGTGTAAACAGAGAACAACTCTTCGATGCTCCACCCGGGAAACATCTCCTGAAGTACTCGGCAATGATGCGGATACGGCAGGGTCGAGATATTTCCCGACAGCCATCGATAGAACTGCGCCTTCTTCGGTCCGGCTCCGATGGCGGATGAGTCGATCTTCGAGGCTGCCGCGTCGTACTCGCGGTTGAATGCGGAAACTGTCTGGATGTGTCGTTGCTGAAGTAAAGCCTTGAGCACTGTCCCCACGCTATACCCCTCGTCATACTGCGGCGGTTTGCGCTGATCGTAGCGGAGATGAGCCATAGAAGAAACCAGATCATTCAAGCACGGTGCGGATAAGACAGTGCAGGCGTCGACACCATACCGACCGGGCCGACAAAGTTGACTCCGAGTTGGCGCCAACGACCGAAGTCATATGGCCGACATCCCGTCTGTTGGCCGAATCCGAACGACACATCGGCCGCAAGGAGGACACGTATGCAGCAGCCCACCAGCATCGGCAGCACTGACCTTATGCCTGGATTTTTCAGGCGCTTCCGGCACCGATATGGACCGATGACTGACACTCTCGAAACCGAGATTTTCGCTTTGCTTCAGCCGGGCGGGATGTTGACCGCCGACACGATCACTCACAACCTGAACGCGCCGAAGTGGCGTGTCGTCCGCGTACTGAACACTCTGCGGGACAAAGGCGACGCTTTCCGCAACCGGCGCGGGGAGTGGCAGATTTCGGCCGGGAAACGCCGCCCAGAACGGCAGGTGATCCGATGAGCAGCCTCGCTCCCCCAACTCCCGGCCGTCGACCAGCTTTGGCCGACCTTGTGGCGTTGCTCGAGGCGATGCGGGAAGCCGGATGGGTCGCTACTGCGCCGAGCCCGGCCGAGGGAGCCATGCCAACCGGGGCGGCCACCCCGCCCACCGACGCGGCGGCTGATCACTCATGAGCCAAATGCGCTCTGGTCCTGCATCATTCGTTGAGACGCCTCGCGCGCGATGTGAGTTCTATCGGCGCGTGTGCTCGCTGCCGACCGTCGTCGACCCCGAGACGGGCCGGATAACGATGCGAGCAGGAATGGTCGGCGCAGTGATGATGCCTGCCGATCTGGCACGACGAGTGAAAACCGCACTCGATATCCGTGGGGTCACACCGTTGCCGATCATCGGCCACCCGCGGGCGGGAATGTGGACGTTCCTCGTGCGATCGGATATCCGACCTACCGGCGACCCCGCCGAGATCGCCCAGCTCTGGACCGCGCGTGTGGTCGTGATCCGTGAAGGTGACATCGCCTTGCCGTCCCCGGTGCCGGACGCACTGGTGGTCCGCACATGGGTCTCACCGGCTATCAGCGCCTTCCGGCCGTCCGGAGCGGTTGTGATCGAATGTGCTCGTGCGTGCCTACCCGGGCGGCACCCCCGATGAACACCGGCGGCAGGTCGCCACACCCTCATGAGCCCGATATCCGGCTTACGGTCCAGTTCGCCAGTGTACGAATAGATTTCGTGGCTTGTCTGACCGCCGCCTTCGTGCTTGTTCAAGACATCGCCGTCCGCCGGTCTTGCACCGTCGCTGTCGTCTCCGGCCGCTGCACCGGGCTTCCGCGGCTTCCGAACGAACGCTTGTATCTACTGCCCTGACCTGCACGACCGCACCGAAACACCGACCGATCGAATGGCCTTCGCGCCGCCCCGGTGAGACCACACGACACTCACCCGGCTGGCAGCACGAAGGCGGCCCCGGAATCGAATCCCCGGTAATGCCGCAATCTCCGGGGCCCAAACTTGCCGACCGCGCAGGAGGAAGCGACAACAAGTGAGCACAACAGACCGCCCACAGCGCGTCATGTTGGACCCGTCCAGCCCCAACAGCGCTCGCGTTCACTCCGCCTTGCTCGGCGGTAAGGACTACTACCCCGTCGATGACGTGGTCGCCGAAAAACTTGGCCAACAAGATCACGCCCGCGATCACCGAATCCCGCCGATTCGCCCGCCGCGCCGTCACCCATCTCCTGAACCACCACCGGGTCACCCAGTTCGCCGAGCTCGGGTGCGGGTTCCCACATACCCCGAATATCCACGACATCGCAGAAGATCACACCAGCAGCGCGCGCACGCTCTACATCGACAACGACCAGCTCGCGGCCAACCACGCCCGCGCCCTGATGGCGGGGCACCGCGCCCGCACCGCGGAAGTCGACCTCACCGACACCACCGCCGTAGTCGAGGCCATTGCCACGACCTTCGACATGTCGGCGCCGATAGCGTTGATACTGTCCGGCACTGCCGAACTCATCGAGGACGCGCCGTCGATGATCGCGGCGTTGGTCCACGCGCTACCGGCGCGGACATGGCTGGTGCTCACCCACATCACCGCCGACGTTTTCGACACGACATCACATCGGCCGCGCAGGCCCTGCGCGCAGTCGGGATCGCATACCACCCACGCACGCATCATGACATCGCGTTGATGCTCACCGGCTACCACCTACACACCCCCGGGTTGGTCGCCCCGCACCGATGGCGACCCGAATCAATCGGACCGGACCGCTACGGTCACGTCAGTGAACCAATGCACCCCGAAGCGTGGGACCTCAGCGCTTGCGCCGCCATCGGACAGCAGTGTCGGGCATAAGCCGATCCCGACCCTCGTGAACGCACGGGTCGCGGCATGAGCGGATGTTTGAAAGTCCTGACCCGAGAGTCGAGTTTTCAACCGCGTGCCTGAATGCGAGGAACACCTCGCTAGCGCTTCTGGCCGACCCCGCCGAGGATGCAGTGGCGGACGTCGGAGAGGGGGGTGAGGTGGGGGCCGTCGGGCCACCAGTCGTCGCAGCGGACGAGGCCGGGTTCGATCAGGGTGGTGGTGCCGAACATGGCCTGGATTTCGGTGCGGGTGCGGAAGCGGCCGCTGCCCATGGGGCTGTGGATGAACTTCTCTTCCATCTTCTTGGCCAGTTCGCTGTAGTCGGGGGTTTCGGGGTCGTGGAAGTGGGCGATGGCGATGAAGGAGCCGGCCGGGAGGGCGTCGATGTAGGTCTGCATCAGGGTGGGGGCGTCTTCGCCGAGGTAGTGGTGCAGGGTGCCGATCTGGAACAGGGCGATCGGGCGGGTGAAGTCGAACTCGGTGCGCACGATCTCGTTGCCGAGGACATCGAGGGGCGCGAAGATGTCGGCCTCGGCGATGTGGGTGCGGCTGTTGCTCGCCAGCAGCGCTTTCCCGTGCGCCAGCACCGACGGGTCGTTGTCGACGTAGACCACGCGCGATTCGGGATTCACCCGCTGCACGACCTGATGGGTGTTTTCCGCCGTGGGTAATCCCGATCCGAGATCGAGGTATTGGTCGACACCCATTCTGGCGAGGAAGCGGCACACGCGGATGAGGAAATCGCGGTTGGCCCAGGCCAGATCGTTGACCTGCGGGGCGACGGTGCGGACCTGGGCCAGCACGGCGCGGTCGACCTCGTAGTTGTCCTTGCCGTTGAGGGCGGCGTCGTACACGCGAGCGATACTCGCCCGAGTCGTGTCGACTCCGACGGGCACGGAGCTGGGGTAAGCGGCAGAAGCGTGCGACATCGGATTCCTCCGTGATTTCGGACGGGTGCCTTTCCGGAATCAGCCTAGAGGATCTATTCGCTTGGTAGGGAACGTATCTCGACGGCGCGGTAATCGGGGGCTGGGCGGCGGGCTCCAGGACGGCGGTCCCTGAGCTAGGTTTGCAGGCATGCACGAGCTCAGGGCCGGGGACATGTTCGCCGGTTATCGGATCGAGCGGGTGCTCGGGTCGGGTGGGATGGGCAGTGTCTACGCGGCCGGGCACCCCCGGTTGCCGCGCCTGGTCGCGCTGAAATTGCTGCATTCCTCGTTCGCGGCTGATCCGGTGTTCCGGGGGCGGTTCGAGCGGGAGGCGGAACTCGCGGGGCGGCTCGACCACGCGAATATCGTCGCCGTGCACGACCGGGGCAGCGACGGCGGGCGGTTGTGGATCGCGATGCAGTACGTGGCGGGGTCCGACGCGGAAACCGCATTGCGGGCGGGGCCGGTGGCGCCGGAACACGCGCTGCACATCGCCCGGTCGACGGCGGCGGCACTCGACTACGCGCACGCGGCGGGATTGTTGCACCGTGATGTGAAACCGGCGAATATCCTGCTGCGCGAAGGCATTCCGGGAACGCAGCAGGTGTTGCTCACGGACTTCGGTATCGCCAAGGCGGTCGACGAGGCCACCGCGCTCACCCAGACCGGCGCGGTGGTGGCGACTCTGCGTTACGCCGCACCAGAGCACCTCGACGGGCGGCCGGCCGGTCCACGCGCGGACCAGTATTCCCTCGCCTGCACGCTGTTCCACCTGCTGACCGGACAGCCGCCCTACACCGCGACTACGGCGGGCGCACTGATCGGCGCACACTTGATGCAGCCGGTGCCGAGGGTTACCGAACGGGCGCCGGGCCTGCCGCCTGCGATGGATTCCGTGTTCGCCAAGGCGCTGGCCAAGGATCCTGGACAGCGGTTCGCCACCTGTACCGAGATGGTCGACGCCGCACAAGCAGCACTCAGTCGTGGTGTCGCCCCGTCAACCGATCCCAGTGCACAAAAGCATCCCCGTTTCAGCGGTACACCGCTCGGCGGAAATGCCGCACCGCATCTCCCCGTGCCCACCACACCCTCCCGGTTTGTCGACGCACAGCACTCCCCCCTGCCGACCGGCTCGAGTGCGTCTCCCGGCACATCCAGGCGAGCGCTCGTCGGATGGTCCGCCGCGGCATTCGCGGTGGTCGCCGCCGTCGTCGCCGGAATCCTCTGGTCATCCCGCGACACCACCGGCACCACCACACCCCCCAGCACCACCACCGCCGCGCCGACGACAACCACGACGGACTCCTGGGCGGCAGGTCGCCCCATCATCGCCCTGTTCCCCGATCTGCTCCCGGCCGGTCCGGACAGCACCGGGTATCGGGACCTGCGGTGCAGTTTCGCGACGAAGAATCCAGATGCCTTGTGGGACAACGGGTTCAACTGCACCGACCGGGAGAAACTGGAGGTGCAGGTACTCGCCTACCCCGACGCCGCGACGGCTGACCGGTATGTCGCCTCCCTGCCGAGCGGCGCGAACGAACAGCTGCGGTCGCGGTACGGCAGGCCGGTGACCGTGCGGAAGTTCACCGGGTCCGACGGGCCGTGGCTGCTGGTGCAGTTCGAGGCCACACCCCATTCGAGCGTGTTGTTGCAGGTGTACTGGCCAGGGCACACCCATCAGGAGATGATCGAGCAATGGCTCGCCACCGCACCACTGTGACAACACGCGTCGCCCTCGGGGCGCTCGCCACCCTGCTCGCCGGCTGCACGACCGTCTCCGGCACCGCCACACCCGGCGAACTCGACGTGCGCAACCTCGACGTGGGCAGCTACACGACCGTGCCCGCCGACGTGGAGATCGGTCGCACCGCGGCGGACGGCCCGATCCTCGAAGGGTTGCGGATGGGCGGCGCGGTGGTGTTTCCGCAGGATCTCGATCCGGCGCTCACCTACAACTGGGGCACCGACGTGCTCGACACCCCGCGCCGCGTGGTCGACACCTCGGCCGCCTCGAACGTCAATCTGCCCACGCTGGAACGACATCGGATGATCGTCGCGTTCGACATCGCCCAGGGCAGCCGGGCCTTCGACAAGAATGTCCCCGCCATCGACACCGACGCGAAGGTGACCCGGGTGGTCCTGATGCGATTCCCCGGGGAGAGCACGGCCGCCGATGCCGCACGCGATCTGGCCGCGACCGATTTCGCGGTGAGCCCGGACAACCGGCCGGTGTCGATTCCGGGATACCCCGGCGCCCACGCACATTGGCGGCCGGGCATCAAGACGATCGGCGCGCTCTTCGCGCACGGTGAGATCGTGGTCAGCTTGTTCCTGCAGCACCCGGCCCCCGATGTGGACGCGCTGGCCCGCCGGGTCGCCCAGGTCCTCGACGCGCAGGTGCCGTTGCTCGATCAGTTCACCCCGACCGCGCCCGAACAGCTCGCCCATCTGCCCCGCGACCCGGACGACCTGTTGCGCCGCACCCTGGTTCCCGGTCCGCCGAACCAGCGCATCGCCATCTCCTCACGCGAATACGCGGCGTGGACCGGCCGCGCGAGCAGGCACTACCGGGCGAGCGAACCGGCCGAACTGGCCGCCGCTTGGGATCGGGGTGGCGTCGACAGCGTCGCCCACTCCTACACCACCACCCTGTTCCGCTTCCGCGACCAGGCGGGCGCGGACGCCTTCGGCACGACCTGGCGCGACACGCTCAGCGACGCGGCGCGCGAGATCCCGGGGCCGGACGCGGTGCCCGGTGCGTATTGCGCCGAACGCCGGGCGTCCGGCAACACACCGGCGGTGGCCCGCTGCTACGTGAGTTACCGGAACTACGGCGGGTTCGTGAGCGGGCCGGAAGCGGGGGCCGTGCGCAAGCAGGCGGCAGCGCAGTACGCGCTGCTCGCCAACGCGCAGTAATTCAGAGCTGGGCTTCGACGGCCCGCACGACCTCGGGGTCGTCCGGCGTGGTGCGCGGACGGAACCGCGCGGCCACCGCGCCGTCGCGGGCGATGAGGAACTTCTCGAAGTTCCACTGCACGTCCCCGGCCGCGCCCTCGGCGTCGGGGGTCTCGGTGAGCACCTGGTACAGCGGGTGCCGGTCGTCGCCGTTCACCGAGGTCTTCGCCAGCAGCGGGAAGTCGACACCGTAGGTGACCGAGCAGAATTCCTGGATCTCCTCGGCGCTGCCGGGTTCCTGGCCCATGAACTGGTTGCACGGCACACCGATCACGGTGAAACCGCGCTCGCCGTAGTTCTTCTGCAGGTCGACCAGGCCGCTGTACTGCGGGGTCAGCCCGCATTTCGAGGCCACGTTCACCAGCAGCACGGCCTTGTCGCCCGCCAGTTCGCCCAGCGTGGTCGGCTCGCCGGCCAGGGTCTCTACCGCGATGTCCCGAATGTTCGCGCTCACGTGTGCACCACCAGATTCTTCTCGACGTGGGTTCGATCGCCACCGTACCGGAGCCGCGAGCCGAAATCCGTGTCCCGCTGGACGGGAATTCTGTAACACGTTCTTGTTTTGTTGGCCTCCACGCGGCACCATTTCGGTACACACCCACCACCGGAGGCAGCCGTGACCGACAACAGCCCGCGTACCGACACCGTCCGGCCGCTGCGCGAGAACACCGTCGACCAGTGGGATTTCGAGGTCGACGTGGTCGTCGCCGGCTACGGCATCGCGGGAGTGTGTGCCGCCATCGAAGCCGCGCGCGCGGGTGCGAAGGTACTGATCCTGGAACGCACCGGCGGCTGGGGTGGGGCCGCCGCGCTGGCGGGCGGCTTCGTCTACCTCGGCGGCGGGACGGCGCTGCAGCGTGCGCTCGGCTTCGACGACACCCCCGAGAACATGGCCACCTTCCTCACCGCCGCGCTCGGCCCCGGCGTCGATGCCGCCAAGATCGCCGACTACTGCGCAGGCAGTGTCGAACACTACGACTGGCTCGTGGACTGCGGTGTGCCGTTCAAGGAGGAGTTCTGGGGCGAGCCGGGCTGGGAGCCGCCGCACGACGAGGGCCTGATGTATTCCGGCGGCGAGAACGCGGCGCCGTTCCTCGACATCGCCAAACCCGCACCGCGCGGGCATGTTCCGCAGCTGGCGGACAAGAAGATCGGCGAACGCAGCGGCGGCTACATGCTGATGAAGCCACTGGCCGACACCGTCGCCGAGCTCGGTGTCGCCGTCGAATACGACACGCGCATCCGGCGGCTGATCGTCGACGCCGACGACAGGGTGGTCGGCCTCCTCGCGACCCGGTTCGGTAAGCCGGTCACGGTCCGGGCTGCCCGCGGTGTGGTCCTGGCGACCGGCAGTTTCGCTTACGACACCGAGATGATCGATCGCTACACCCCGCAGCTGAGCGGCCGCCCCGGCGCGGCCATCGAAGAGCACGACGGCATCGGCATCCGGTTGGCGCAGGCGCTGGGCGCCGAACTGGCCCATATGGACGCCAGCGAGGTCGCGATCTTCGGTGACCCGCAGATGATGGCGCGCGGCATCCTCGTCAACGGGCGCGGGCAGCGCTACATCGCCGAGGACACCTATCCCGGCCGGATCGGCCAGGCCACCCTGTTGCGGCAGGAGAACGAGGCCTTCCTGATCCTCGACGAACGATCCCTCGAGGAGGCCCTCGCCACCGAGAGTTCGACCCCGTTCTTCCGGTTCCCGCCCAAGTGGGTCGCCGAGACGGTCGCCGAACTCGAGGCCGAAATGGGTGTGCCCGAGCAGGCGCTGCAGACGACGGTCGCCACCTACAACCGGCACGCCGCCAACGGCAGCGATCCCCTGCTCGGCAAGAAGCCCGAGTGGGTGCGCCCGATCGAGGGCTCGCTGGCCGGGTTCGATCTGCGCGGTTTCACCGCCGGATTCACCCTCGGCGGGCTGCGCACCGATCTGGATTCGCGGGTGCTGCACGTGAGCGGGGAACCGATTCCCGGGCTGTTCGCCGCCGGTCGGTGTACCTCAGGGCTGTGCGCGGGCGGTTATGTCAGCGGGGCATCGCTCGGTGACGGCAGTTTCTACGGTCGCCGCGCGGGTCGTGCCGCGGCGGCCGGTACCTACTGAATCCCACCAGACGCCGACTGTCAGTACGCTGCTTGCAGCACCCGGCCCGACGCCGAGTCAGGCTGTGCTCGCGGTGTTTTCACGCGGGCCTCGGGTGTATCCGTGTTGGCTACGACAGATGCAGTGCAGGATCGGAGTTGGACAGTGCAAGCAGGTGGGACGTCCGCGGATTACGTGATCGTCGGCTCCGGGTCAGCGGGGGCGGTGCTCGCGAACAGGCTCAGCGCCGACGCGGGCACCACGGTCGTACTGTTGGAGGCGGGGCCCGCCGACGACGACAAGTTCGCCCATATTCCGGCGGCGTTCTCGAAACTGTTCCGCAGCGAACGGGATTGGGACTACTCCACCGAACCGCAGCCCGCGCTCGGTGACCGCCGGATCTACTGGCCGCGCGGCAAGACCTTCGGCGGCTCGTCGTCGATGAACGCGATGATGTGGGTGCGCGGTTTCCGCGCCGACTACGAGGAATGGGGGCTGCTGGCGGGCGAGAAGTGGAACTTCGCCTCGGCCGTCGAACAGTTCCGCAAGATCGAGAACGTGCAGGACGCGCAGTTCCCCGACGAGGGAGCGAAGGGGCCGCTGCACGTGCAGCGGCAGCGCAGCCCGCGCGCCTCCACCCATGCCTTCCTCGAGGCGGCGCGGCAGGCCGGCCACAAACTCGAGGCCGCGAATCGTCCGGCGCCCGAAGGTTTCACCCAGACCATGGTGACCCAGCGCGACGGCAGGCGCTGGAGCACCGCCGACGCCTACCTGCGGCCCGCGATGAAGCGCGCCAACCTCACCGTGCGGGCCGAGGCACTGGCCACCCGCGTGCTGTTCGAGGGAACCAAGGCGACCGGTGTCGAGTTCCTGCACGACGGGCAGACCCACGTGGTGACCGCCGCCAAGGAGGTCATCCTGTGTGGCGGTGCGGTGAACAGCCCGCAGCTGCTGCAGCTTTCGGGCATCGGTGACCGCGAACAGCTCACCGAACACGGCATCGACGTGGTCGCCCACTCCCCCGAGGTCGGCGCCAATCTGCAGGACCATCTGATCGCCGCGCTCGGCTACAGCGTGGAGTCCGATTCGCTGTACACGGCGGAGAAGCCGCTGGAACTGCTGAATTATCTGGTGCGGCACCGGGGCATGCTCACCTCCAATGTGGGTGAGGCGTACGGCTTCGTGCGCAGCGAACCCGAGCTCGAGCACCCCGACCTCGAGCTGATCTACGCGCCGGCGCCGTTCTATCACGAGGGCCTGGTCGAGGCGACCGAGCACGGTGTGGTGCTCGGGTCCATCCTGTTGCGCCCGCGCAGCCGTGGCCGGATCGGTCTGGCCTCGGCCGACCCGACCGCCAAGCCGGTGATCGATCCGCGCTACCTGTCCGACCCCGACGGCGCCGACCTGGCCGCGCTGACCGCCGGTCTGCGGGTGTGCGCCGGGCTCGCGGGCCAGCCGGCGCTCAAGAGCACACTCGGGCCGCTGATCTACCCGCCGCAGGCACCCGATGATCTCGAGGCGACGATCGCGCTGACCATCGAGAAGTTCTCGCACACCCTGTACCACCCGGTCGGCACCTGCCGGATGGGCACCGACGCGGCCAGCGTCGTCGGCCCGGATCTGAAGGTGCGCGGTGTCGAGGGTCTGCGCGTGGCCGACGCCTCGGTGATGCCGTTGATCATCCGTGGGCACACCAACGCGCCGGCGATCTTCATCGGCGAGCAGGCCGCCGACTTCATTCTGGCGAGCGCCTGAGCCGACGGTGGTGGGGGGGGGGC